>NZ_JBJDNB010000001.1:0-385137 GCF_044900445.1 Pseudomonas sp. NPDC089407 | reverse complement strand
GCGGGCATGTCGCCGGTGCGCGGCACGATGGCATAGCGTATCGGCAGGATGGGGATACGTGCGCTGCAGGCGGGGCCGGAGGTGGCGCTGCTGACACTCGCGTCATTCATGGTTGGGCTCCCTGCTTTCGATCAGTGTGTGCAGTTCGCGAAGGCGACCTTGAGGTGATTCTTCAAGGTTGGTGTAGATCTTCCCGGCTTGTTCATCACGCATGAGCCACATATGTCTGGCGATCAGCCGGACGAACTGCCCGGCGACTTCCTCGTTGCGAAAGTTGAGCGCTTTCAGTTGTGGCAGCAGGGTTTCAATCCAAAGCCTGATATCGGCCAGCGTGTGGCTGTCGTGTTGTGGCAGGGCCGACACTTCGTGCGCCAACGTCAGCACGAAGTGTTCGTGCATGCCTGTTTGCAGCCGCTCAAGTTCAAGCTTGCTCAGCAGCAACGGGGCTTGCGAAAAGGAACGGACAGAGGTCGGGCTGCGTTCAAGGGCTTTCCACGTGTGGGCCGGCCCCCAGTTGACTCGCCAGGCCAGCGAAGTCACAGGCCCGAGCCAGGCCGCCCGATGCTCGTCATCCAGCGCGTCCAGCCAGGCTTCGAGGTGGTCGGGTCTGAACTCGAAAGTGGCCAACCCGTGATCCGGAAGCGAGACTTGCACAAGGCTGGTGAAATGGTTTGCCAGCTCGGCAAGGCCAGTATCGGCATCCAGCGCGATGGCGGCGCCAACGGGCATCCAGGTTGCGATTGCGTAAGCAAGCAGTTCAGGCGCGTCTGACACGTCTACCAACAAAGGCCCGAAGTCATGACGTTCGTCCAGAGCACTGCGTCGCCACACCCACGCATGCTGGGTATTGCGGCTGACTTCATTGACAAGCTCGAGCACCGAAGGGGCATAGGCCGGAACCAGCTCTCCATTTTCGAGTATTTGCGATATTGGCCTATAGGCCCAGTACTCGAGCGTGCGGGTAAGAAGCAGCAAAAAACGCGCGTTGTTTGCGAAGTCCGCACCTGGCAGCGTGTTTGAGTGCACTGTTTTCATCGGCCTGGCCCTCTGCTGCAGCGGCAGTCGGGCAAGGGGCAGGAGCCATCGGGTTGGCGCCCGCACTGGCGGTCCAGGGGCTTGCCATTGACCGGCGCGCTACTGATAGAAAACGGGTTACCTGCACCTTCTGCCGATTGCAGCAACTGGCCATTGATGCGGATTGTCGGGCCGTCGAGCGTGATGCCTGTCTCGTCGATCTGGATGGAGCCACCGGGGCCTCGGATGATCACTGCCTCTGCCGTCCTCAGCTCATAGCGGCGTGTTCGCCTGCGGATCTCGACGCCGGCTTCAAGCTCGGCATGCCCTTCGACCTGCTGCTCGAGGTTGCCGCCAATGCGGGTGTGATGATTGGCAGAGATCTGGTCGTGGCGGTGATTGCCGATGGTTTCAACACGGTCCTTGGCGATCTTGATGATCTGGTTTCGACCGATATCAAGCGCGGCGTCTTGCCCAATACTGACGCGCTCGTCATTGCCAACCGTCTCGGTACGGTCATGGCCAATCAGAATCGACTCGTCGTTGTTGACCTCTTCCTTGCGGTCATTGCCGACCTGGGTCGTCTCATCGTGCCCGACCACAATGTTCTGGTCTTTCTGTGCGTGGATGAACACTTCTTCCTGGCCCAGCTCATCTTCAAAACGCAGTTCATTGAAGCCAACACCCTTGTGGGTCTGGCTTTTGATCGTCATGCGCGTCTTGTGCCGGGGCAGGTCGTAAGGCGGTAGTTGGTCACCGCAGTACGTACGTCCGGTAATCATCGGTTGGTCAGGGTCACCGTTGACGTAGTGAATGATCACGTCCTGACCGATACGTGGAATGGCCATGGCGCCCCAACTGCCACCCGCCCAGCCTTGGGATACCCTGACCCAGCAGGAGCTGAACTCGTTGTTCTGGCTTTCGCGGTCCCAGGGAAAACTGACTTTCACCCGTCCCCATTCATCGCAATAGATTTCCTCGCCCGGCGGGCCGACAACAGTGGCCATGTGCGGCCCGTCTACCTGTGGCTTTTCCAGGGGGGCAGGGCGCCACTCAGTTCGACCGGGCACCAGTACTGCGGTCTGCTCGTAGCGGGTGCTTTGATCGACGCCAACGGCTTCCTCTTGCAGGCTGGTGAGCTGGGAGCCTTTATGCCTGACCGATTTCACGCGCCAATGGGTGTTGAGGTCGTCACGTGGGTGACCGGTCAGGTTGAAGCTCAGGCCCGGTTGCAGGCGCACGTCATCACCTTGTACTTCCGCCAGCCGCACATCGTGACGTAGGGCGGTTATGCGGTTTTCAGTGAACGGTTTACCTACGACATCGCGCTTGTAGCGGCCGGGGTAGTCGAAATACTCGTAATCGGCGGACTGGTGCTCCAGGAAAGGGCCGGCGGCTCTGTGCTCCTGGCGGTAGGCTGGATGGGTGAAGGTGTGGTCGCGCTGAACCTGGCGTGCCGTGCGGACCTGCTCGCTGTAGTTCAAGCGGCGCAGACAAGGCATTGGCTGGTCGCCACCGCTGCTGAATTGGTAGAGGACTGTGTTGGGATCTAACGCCTCATCGTCATCGTAGAGGCCCTCGTCTTCATCGTCGGTCTTGCTGGCGCCATGACTGATCAAACCCAGTGATTGCAGCCGATCAGTGATGATGAGTTTGTGCAGCTTTTCACTGTGGGCGAAGCGATAGACGAAGCCTTCTTCGGCAGCCAGGCGAGCAATGAACGCAAGGTCCGTCTCGCCGGCTTGAACGCAGAACTCGCGGACCTGATGGTCCATGCTCGAGCGCAGTTCGTACTGGTTGATGCCTTGGCGCTCGAGCATCAGTTCAAGAATTTGTGGGACAGTCTTCTGTTGGAAGATGCGCCAGTTCGAGCGCAGGTTGGCACGGGCCAGTTGTGGCTCGACCAGCGCGTGGTAGTAGGTGCGGTAGAAGCCACTTTCAGCCTGGCTGAAGCGGCTGACCACACCGTGCACGTAGCGCACTGGGCGTTCACCTTCCCAGATGGTGAAGAGCACAGGTTTGTCGAGCAAATGACCGAAGTCGATGTCGTTCTCGAAGCTGATCAATTTCAGCGCCAGCTCGAAGGGCGTACTGATCCCCTCTCGGAGTTCGAACGACACCACTTCGAATTCGGCTTTTCCAACTAAAGGCTGGAAGCTGTATCGCAAGTCAGAATGGGCAGGCATAAGCAGTCCTTGTCGCCGGCTGACATTTAAGAAAGTCCGGGCAGGCACGCCTGCCCGGTTGCCGTGCCGCTACATCAAACTGCAGTCTCTTTGGGCTTGCGCCAGTCGTCCCCGCCTGCGGTACTTGCAGTGATGTGCTCCCATTCAATGCCACGGTAGGCCATCGAGACCTTGAAGAACTGAGTGAAATCCTTGTTGTCCTTGTCTTGGATGTGCGGCATTTCAAGATCGATATCGACAATCACCGCGTCGATCAGCTTCGTTGTGAAGAAGCGCTCTTGAGTGCCCTCGACCGAGGTCCGGTACCAGCTGAGTTCGACGTTTGGCAGCATTTCTCCACTGGACAGCGCGCTGTACAGTAGCGGTACCGCTTTGTTCAACGCGCACGTGAAGATCAGCGGTCCATGCACACGTTGTCCAGCCGGCTGACCGCTTTGCGGATCCGTGGGCACGGTGATTCGATGATTGACTTGCTGCACTAGAATTTGGTCTTCGTGGCCTTCCTGGTAAATATTGCCGACGGAGTCAGCGGTGAAGGCATCCTTTGTGATGTTGCCTTGTTGCGTCCCTTCGATCTTGATGTAAGCGGGTGTTGGCATGGCAGTTTCTCCTGCGTCCATGTGGATAAAGCACGCGCACTCAGGGCGGCGTGGCCATCGGAAACGATGGGCTTGTCAACGAAGCAAACGCCTCGTCAATTCGTTGAATTCCCTTACGCCGGATGTCGGCTGGTTACTGCTGCAAAATGCCGTTGAGCGACGCCAGCACCTCGGTGGTGATCAAGTGCAGGCGGTAGCTGTAAATGCTGTAGGCCACCGCCATGGCGGTGGCGGAAATCAACAACGGGCTCCACCACGGCCATTGCCGGTTCATGCGGAAGTTGCGGGGGGCGACGTTGGTGTAGGGATCGCCGACCGATTCCGGCACGGGGCCGCGCAGTTCGCGGATGATTCCGTGAAGTTGGTGAATAAGCCCGTTCAGTGACTCTTCGCCCTTTGGCGCGATGGCGTACTTGCCCTTCAGGCCCAGGCACAGCGCGAAGTACATGAATTCCAGTACATCCTGGTAGCGTGCCGGCTCCAGCATCAGGCGCGAGAGCACGGTAAAGAATTTCTCGCCACCCCAGGTTTCGTCGTGGAAGATGCTCAGCAGGGGTTCCTGGCTCCAGCAGCTGGCTTTGCCCCAGGGCCGTTCCATGACCGCCTCATCGATGAAAAGGCACAGCCCGTACGAGTACGCGAGCAGCTGGGTGTGCTCGTAACCGTGCTGGCGCATTTCTTCCCGGATGTTGTCGATCTGGTTGCGTACCTGCTGCTGCACGTCCTTGATGTTGGGCAAGGAGTCGAGGGTGCGCAGGCGCATCACCAGGCCGAACAGTGGTGTGGCGGCGTCCAGCATCAGGTTTGCGTAGCCGCCCCGCAGCTGGAAATCTGGATCAGCTGGGTAGCCTGTGTACACAGTCGCTGGCTTTCGCAATCGCTCAGCGCCTTCATCGACGGCTGATGTGGATGAGGCGCCGAACAATGACGCTTCAATCCTCGTCTGCAGGTGTTTGTTCTCAACCTGTGCCGGATCAGTGGGGAAGGTGTTGTTCGCTTCCATGTCACTCGCTCCTGATTGCCCAGAACTGCAGTTCAAGCCCCGGGAATTCGCCCGCGACATGAATGCCGAAACCATTGGAAGTCTTCATGCCCGCCCAGGTCGGGTCGTGACGGTCCAGTTCGAAGTAGGCGAAGCCTGCATGGAAGGGCAGCTCCCGTGGCGCCACGAGCAGCGGCACCAATGGAATACCCGGCAGTTGCAGCGGCACGGCCTCGTTCAGGGACTCCAGCGAAACGATCTTGGCTTTCTGTACGAACATCTGGCGCAACGTTTGCGGTGGCAGATTGGCGCGCACTGCCAGGATGAAGTCGGCTTGATCGATCAGACGACGGTCTTCCAGGGTTGTCGTCATTACACCGTACTTCAGCGTCTCCAGTGGCAGCAACACGGCACGAGGTTGCAGTATCGTGCTCAGTGCCCGGCGCAGCGTTTCTTCCAACGGCTTGAACGAAGTGCGCAGTGCGGTGTGGTGATAGGCAGGGTATTCCTGCGGCAGACGAGTCTCGTCGGTGAAGGTGACGAACTCACCACAGGCCTGGCTCATGCACAGGTACAACTGCTCGGGGTGCGTCTGACCTTGCCTGGCCAGGTGCTGGAAGCACGGCCACCAGCGGTTCATGGCCTGTAACAGGTTGAAGTCGCGAATGTCGGCGATTCCGGACTGGCCGGAGGCGCCGATGCGGGCGGCGAGGTTGCGCGCGCGTTCGCGCAGGGTGTTGGTGATTTCCTCCAGGAAACGTTGCAGCGCCGGTATGGCACGTACCGAAACACTGGTGGGGTAGAACCCTTCATCCAGTTGCAGGCTGCCATCGGGGCGCCGTTCCAGAATACGGGCCAAGGCCAGGCGGGTATAGGCACTGCTGTCGTCGGCCTTGCGTTTTAGCTGCAGGTTGGGCACTGCCAGGTCGACCTGGACCAGGTCACCGTCGGCGCTATGGGTATCCTTGATTTCCTCGGCCTGGGCGCTGTAACGGAAGTTGGCGGCATTGTCGGGCCAGCTCACCTCGCGGCCACCTTCTGTGCGCAGCGGTAGGCACAGGAATATCTCGCTGTCTTTGGCGCCGTCGTCCTCGATCTCCAACGGTGGAGGTGGCGGCAGGTCAGCGGGAATATCGAATACTGTGCCGTCCGGCATGATGCCTCGTGCGCGGGTTATCGCGATTTTGCCGAGGCTCAGGTACTCGTCGTTCAACTGCAGTTCGCTGAACCCGTAGAACGCCGCATTGAGGCTGCTGAGGCGTTGGTGCAGGGCCGCTTCGCTGGCCCGGGTCGCTTGTTGGAAATGCTGCGGTTTGACGAACAGGCCTTCAGGCCACAGGACAGGGTTACGTGAACTCATGAGCGCTCCGTGTCAGCGTGAGTCAATGAGAAGGGCTGGGCTGGCATCAGTCTTCTTCCTTGAGCAGGACCTGCGTGTCGTTGAGCAACACCGACAGGATGATCTGGTGGCCCCGAGGGGGGATGCGCAGCACCTGGCTCCAGGTGGCGTTTTCCTGGTTGCGGTAGTCAGCAATCACCGCAACGAAACGCGTTTCGGGCTCGATGGGTGCAAAGGGGATGAACTTGAACTGGCCGGGCCGCAGCAGGTAGTCGTCATCGCGGATGTAGGTGCTGCGCAGCGCCTTGGCCGGGTCCTGGTCCAGCAGTTCGTAGACGCTGTTGCGCAGCAGGGAGTCGTCGCGCAACTGCAGGATCTTGATGGCCATGGGCGTAGCAACAGGCTCGGTGGCCACGGTGGTGGTGTGGGGTAGGGTCAACACCACGGTCGGGTCTTCGTAGCGGCCGGGCGTACTTTCCTCCATGGGGGAGCGCGCCAAGTCGGCGTCCTCGTCCACCGGCATCGCGACGGGCGACATTGCCGGGAACTGTTCCTGAAGGTATTCGAGCAGCGTCCCGACTTTCTCGGTCAAGGCGTAAGGGTCGCCAGCGCTCAAGCTGACTGCGTAAGGGCTGGGTTCCAGGGGACCTGGCTGCTCAACTGGCGCTTCGACGCTATGGGGGTTGCCATTGAGCGTCGGGCTGGCGTTGATGCTGAACGCGACTTGGGTGGGATGCTCTTTGGTCGCCCCGACGGGCACCGAGGGATCCTTGATCACCTGGCCGATTTTGCCCAGGGCAGTGCAGCCCGAGAGTCCGATCAGCGCCGTCAGTAGGCCGGC
This sequence comes from Pseudomonas sp. NPDC089407, assembly GCF_044900445.1. Classification (NCBI taxonomy): domain Bacteria; kingdom Pseudomonadati; phylum Pseudomonadota; class Gammaproteobacteria; order Pseudomonadales; family Pseudomonadaceae; genus Pseudomonas; species Pseudomonas sp. NPDC089407. The sequence goes on along the minus strand of NZ_JBJDNB010000001.1, from coordinate 378,176 downwards.
CACGAATGAATGACGCGTCATGGGCGATCTCCTGCGATCAGGCGTTCCAGCGGGTCTTCCTGGGCAGGTCCTGCCACGGTGTCCAGTGCCGCCAAAGGATCGTTGCCAACGCCTTGCTCGAAGACCGAGCAGATTTCAACAGCGGCTTCGCTAGTGGCTAGAGCGGGTTGCGACGCTTGGGCTGGACGTTCGAGCATCCACTGGTCAAAAGTCGTCTCTTCAGGACTAATCAAATCCGCCAGTGAGCGTACATCGGCCTGTGAAAGCTGCGCCTGCAGCCGATAGGCGCCAATGCGCAGTCGGTCACCCTCCCGCAACCGCCTGGCGCTAATCGCTCCCAAGCTGTCAAGGCTGTCATTGAGGTAGGTGCGCTGACAGAGGTCGATCACGCAGAAGGCGCCTTCGAGCCAGCGAATCTCGCAGTGGATCGGTGCAACTGTGTGTTCACGGTCATTGATCAGCCAGGTAGCCCCCGCGCTGCCGATGGTGCCGCCTGCGTAATCGAACTGGTGCCGGGCATTGACGTTGTGCTGCAACTGCTCAAGGTTGATGATGCTCAAGGTCATTAGGCTCATGAGCGCCCCCGGAACCGCACGACGGGGCTGATCTGGCCGTAGCGATCATCCACAAAGCTGGTCCAGCCCAAGTAGGCGCCTTTCGTGGGGTGCAGACAGAAAGGTGACAATGCGTTCTGCTTCAGGCGCAATTCCAGGTCGTAGGCCAGGCCATCACGCAACAGGAAGTCGATCAGTGCACGCAAGCGGTTGAAGTTGATGCCGCTGGGCAACAGGTCGCGCAACTGTTCCTGGTCAAGCTCACTGATCACGATGGTGAACTTGCTGCTGCGGGTTCGCGTGCGGCTGCCGACCATGAAGGAGTTGCCCAGTTCGCCATTGCTGCGACCCAGGCTGACCAGTTGCTTGGCCGTAGTGGGAACCGAGCGGGTTTCGAACTCGCGGATGTGCACCTGCGTAAGGTCGAAGCAGTGGGCGATAATGCCGGCGACCGTGCCCGGCGCACGGCTGCGGCTGGCGATGACACCTGCAAAACTGAGCAGCCGGCTCCAGGGCAGTGCCGTGTCGCCGCGCAGCTGTTTGTCATTCAACCCCAGCAGGGCAAAGATGTACTGCGAGAAACCATCGGTCGCGCCAGGCTGGAAACGAATGTAGTAGCGGTACTTGCGCCAGATGCGGTGCAGCAGGCTGAGCAAGTAGTGATTGAAGAAGTCGAAGAACGCCGGCCGCACACCAATGCCGTGGGCATGCTCGTACGACACTTCTTCCAGGTAATAGGTCGGCAAGGGCGAGTCAGTGCCGTGCAGACCCATGAAGGTGGTGCACACGCGATAGCGGTCTTCTGTTTCAGGCATGCGTTCGGCCTTGTACACGTCGGACACGGGAAAGGACAGCCGCGGGTCGCTGGCAAGCCGCACGCGCCGGCGTACGGTGGGGTCTGGCCAACGCGGTTCCAGGTCATCCCCGTGCAAGCCGTGCAGGCGTTCCAGCAACTGGAAGAAGTTGTACTGGTGCGCCTCGGCGAGCAGCTTGTCGGCTAGATCAGCGGTTGCTTGCCGGTCTGGATGGGCCATGTGTAGTGCTCGTTGTTGGTGGTGTTGATCACTTCCAGTTGGTGGAAGGAATTGATGCTGGCGTACAGGGCAAAGAAGTGCGCAAGCACGCAACCGAACAGGTACAGGTCGCCTTCGCAGAGGAATGCGCTTTGATCCAGCTTCAGCCGTGTGCGCAAGCCGCGAATGGGCTGGCCCTTGATCAGCCAATCCAGGGGTTCTGTTTGAACATCGCGGATGCCATCGAGGCGCTTGCGGGTGGTGCGGGTTTGCTGGATGTCATGCAGGGCGGCGAAGTCATAGGCATTGATGACCGCTTTCAGCGGCTCGGCTGAGAGCAGCGACAGGTAGTTGAGCGACATGTTGGAGATCAGGGCCCACTGCAACTTGCCGTCCAGTACCGGCCGGTAAGGGCGGGTGGGCGCACAGAGGTTGGTGTAGCTGGCCAGGGGCGGCGTGACCTCGGAAGTCACATTGATGTCATCGACCTTCAATGCCAGTGGCAGATCGCGGTTGGTACAGGTCAGGTCGATGGATGCCGTTTCCAGCTCGCCGATGTAGCTATTGGCATCCGCGCGAACGAAGGCGATACGGTGCGTTACGCCATCGCCCAGCAGTGAGTCTTCAAGCGTGTAGCGGTAGTACAGCGCCGCGCGCCCTTGAACATGTTCGATCTCATGGGCGAACGACTCGAAGGGGCGGAAGGTCCGCAGGTGTTCGCCGGTACTACCGTCTGTTGTGGTGCGGGTACTGACGACCCGATCGACACTGAATATTTCGTAGGCGTGCCGCTCTTTACCTCTGGGCGTGAGGTCGGCCTGGGCGTGCCGATTGGATAAGTCGATCGGTTCGGCGCTGTGGCTGAACAGGTTTACCGCCGGGGTGCAGAACAGGCTGAAATCCGCTTTGCCGATGCGCAACGCGTCAGGTAGTTGGCGGGTGAAATGAAGCTCAATACTCACCTGCTGCGTGGCCTGATCGGTCCAGACTTTCTCCAGTCCGGTTACGCGGAAGAAGTTAAAGCGCTTCGGAAATACAAAGTATTCCTGCAAGATCCGATAGCCGTCGAAAACGTTCTGCGGGTAAGGCAGCAGCCCTTCGTTCGAACTGAAGCCAGGGAAGATGATGCTGCTGGCTGGCAGCCGACGGACCTCGCCATTGATCGTCACTGCGACATGCTTGAGGTAGTGAGCGATCCAGAGGTACAGCGTCCGGGCAGTTTCTGTATCACCGCTCAGGTGGAAATCCAGGCTGTCGCAGCCTAGGGTGTTCAAAGGTCGCTCCACCAAGGTGCTGAGGCCGATGTGCGCCACTGAACTGTCAAGCGTCTGGGTGGCACTCACCGATTCGATCTCGAACGGATGGATGTCCACAGCCATGCAAGTGCGAAACTCACAAGGCACGCCGTCCACGGGTTTGGAGAACAACCGTGAGCCCTTGGCTATGCGTTGCGACTGGCTGAGCGCTTGCTTGCGTGGCGTGAACTGTATGATCGTGGCGCTCGGCAGGGGGCGCAGGTAGTTCGGCCACAGCAGCTGCAGCATGGGGTGCGTCAGCTCTGGCAGGTCATCCTCCAGCTTGAGCCGCAGCCTGGCTGTGAGGAAGGCAAAGGCTTCCATCAGGCGTTCGACATCCGGGTCACTGCCGCCCTTGCCCAGCAGGCGGGCAAGTTGTGGGTTGTCTTTGGCGAAGTCGTTGCCGAGCTCATGCAGGTAACGCAACTCTTCGCTGAATCGATCCTTAAGTGACATCGGTTCACCTCACTCGGGTGTAGCGGCTATGGCCGTTGACCAGCAGCTCCAGTTGCAGCTGCTCCTTGTGGTTGTTGACCAGCACGTGGCAGTCCAGCCTGAAGTGCAATTCCAGCGGGGCGTGACAATCAGGCATGGCTTTGAGCGAGCGCACCTGCACACGCGGTTCGAAACGCCGGATGGTGCGGCGAATGTCGGCGCTCACCTGCTTCAGCAGGTCGCCACTGCTTACGTCGTGCCCGTTGAAGTCACGCAGGCCCAGCTCAGGGCTGCTTTGTGAGCAGCCCTGGCGAGCGTTGAGCAGCGTTTCCAGGTGGTGCTTGATGGCGGCAAACTTCTTGGCAGCGTTCTCTTGCCGAGAGGGCGTGCGGCTTACAGACCGATGCGTCACCAAGCGATCAAAGAAACCACTCATTGGGTATCAAGCCGGCCGACCAGTGAGATTTCAAAATTCGCGCCCATGTACTTGAAGTGCGGGCGCACAGCGAGCGAAACCTGGTACCAGCCCGGATCGCCGGCAACGTCCGACACCTCGACACGCGCAGCACGCAACGGGCGACGGCTGCGTACATCCGCTGACGGGTTCTCTTGGTCGGCGACGTACTGCTTGATCCACTTGTTGAGTTCGGACTCCAGGTCTTTACGCTCTTTCCAGCTGCCGATCTGCTCGCGCTGCAGCACCTTGATGTAGTGGGCCAGGCGGTTGACGATAAACAGGTAGGGCAGCTGGGTGCCGAGTCTGTAATTGGTCTGTGCTTGCAGCCCTTCGGGGGTCTTTGGGAAGTTTTTCGGCTTCTGCACGGAGTTGGCCGAGAAGAACGCGGCGTTGTCGCTGTCCTTGCGCATGGTCAAGGCGATGAAACCCTCTTCGGCCAGCTCGAACTCCTTGCGGTCGGAAATCAGTACTTCGGTGGGGATCTTGGCCTGCAATTGCCCCAGCGCCTCATACAGGTGCACCGGCAGGTCTTCGACAGCACCGCCCGACTGCGGGCCGATGATGTTCGGGCACCAGCGGTACTTGGCGAAGCTGTCGTTGATGCAGCTGGCCAGCAAAAAGGCAGCGTTGCCCCACAGGTAGTTGTCGTGCTCCCCGTCGATGTTCTCGTGGTAGTGATAGCTCTGGATGGGGTTTTCCTGCGGGTGATAGGCCGAGCGGAGCATGAATCGCGGTCCGGTCAGTGCGGTGTGGCGGGCATCCTCACTTTCACGGAACGCACGCCACTTCGCATGCCGTGGCCCGGCGAAGATGTCCTTGATCTCTTTCAGGTTGGGCAGCTCTTCGAAGCTGTTCAAATTGAAGAAATCCGGGGACGGTGCTGCGAGGAAGGGGGCGTGCGACATGGCACCCACGGAGGCCATGTAGCTCAGCAGTTTGATATCAGGGGAAGAGGGGCCGAAGTTATAGTTCCCAACCATTGCCGCAACGGGCTCGCCGCCAAATTGACCATAACCCGCGGTGTAAACGTGCTTGTACATGCCGCTGCAGGTAATGTCGGCAGCATTTTCGAAGTCATCGAGCAAGTCCTCCTTGCTGACATGCAGGACTTCAAGCTTGATGTTTTCGCGGAAGTCCGTGCGGTCGACCAGAAGTTTAAGGCTGCGCCACGCCGACTCAAGCTGCTGGAACTCTGGCTGGTGCAAGATGGCGTCCATCTGTTTGCTGAGAACCCGGTCCAGCTCCGCAATCATTTGATCGACGCGGTGTTTGTTAATGAGTTGATCAGGGTCATGGCTTTTGAGTATTTCCGCAATAAAGGCAGATACACCCTGGCGAGCAACCTGGTAGCCCTCTTGTGCGGGTACCAGTTTGGTCTCGGCCATGATCTGGTCGAGCAACGTGGCGTTGCCCAGTGGCTCGCTCGTTGTTTCAACGGCAACAGTAGTGCGGGTTGGCTTTGGCATGGGACGCTCCGTTGTCTCAGTGTTCTTCGGGTGCCTCAAGCACCAGGTTCAGTTCTTCGGCGAGTTGTTTACGCGCCTGCTCGTTGTTCAGCAGGTGCTGTAATTGCTTGCGGAACGCGGGCACATTGCCCAGCGGGCCTTTCAGGGCGACCAGCGCTTCGCGCAGCTCCAACAGCTTGTTCAGCTCCGGCACCTGGCGGGCGATGCGATCGGGCCCGAAATCGTTGATCGACTTGAACTGCAGGCTGACTGCCAGCTCCGCGTCGGGGGCCGTGCTGAGCACCGAGGGCACCGACATGGCCAGGTTGACATCGGCATCGTTCAACACGTTGTTGAAGGTGTGTTTATCGATGCGCATGACCGGCCGGTCTTCCAGTGCACGGGCATCATCCAGGCCGAAATCGCCCATCACCATCATCTTGTGCGGCAGCTCTACTTCGGCTTTTTCATCACCGGTGGCGGGCACGTACTTGATGTTTATGCGTTCTTTGGGTGCAACCGATCCTGTGGATTTTGACATTGCAGAATTTCTCCTTGGTTTGTAGTAGTTCCTAATAGTTGTTTCTGATTTTCACTTTTAGTTTGTAGGAAATTTCCTTCATATCGGTGTGCGCTATAAACACAATGGCGGGCGTTGTTGTTGCTCGCCTAAAAACCATGCCGTCGGTCTCGTTATCTAGTCGAGCGCGAAAGTGTAAAAAAATATTTGTTTGTGGCCTGTGATTTTTATCGGCTAGGCTTTCGCCAGCTTATGGGGTGCGGAATGTTTATGGGTGAGTATCTAGATGCGCTTCTGGAATAGGGTGTATGTATTATTGAGAGGGAATTTTCTTACAATGATTAGGAAAAGTGCTTATGGCATAAGTCTTTCGCTGATACTTGGCTGTATGCCGACATCCGCGTATTCCGATCAGGATTGCCCACGGATCGTGTCCAACCTGGAGCGCTTGGCATGTTTCGATAATTCCGCCGGAACGCCTGCGCACCTTGTGCTTGTGCAATGGACTGCACCGGAGCAGGACTCGCCCACGTTGCACCGCGTGATGGCTCATGAGGCGGGGCGGGCGGCAGACGACCTGACGTTTCGCCTGAGGGCTGAAGAACACGGGCTCATGATCGCCGCGCCTGCGATTGCGTCGGTTACCCCGCACCCCTACCTGGTGATCAGCTGTGTGCAGAACATCTCCAGGTTGCAACTGGTCACTGCCCAGCCCATCGATGCCGGACGCGTGACAATCCGCTTGCGGGGGGAGCGTGGCGCAACAGTGCCGACACCCTGGCAGGTGACGGAAAACGGCCAGGTGCTCGACGCCGGCAGAGGCTTACCGGGCATCGAGCAGATCAAGCAGCTGGTTGGCGCTCATCGCATCCTGGTCGAGAGTGACAACCCGGCAGTCGACGGGTTGATCTTCGATGCTCAAGGTCTGGACCCGCTCATCGACGAGGCGCGCAAAACATGTCGCTGGTAGCAGAGGTCAACGCGCAGGAGATTGCCAGGCTGCTCGCACCCGTCGCCGCGCAGGTGCCCGCCGGCCTGTTTGATGTAGAGGACGAAACCTACCAGGCCATTGACCAGGAAATGGTCAAGCTGGGTGGGCTGCAGGAGTCTTCCATCGACTGGGTCTACATCGAAGAAGCCTCCCGGCAGTACATGGGCCAGCAGTGCAAGCACTGGCGCATCGCCGCACACCTGAGTGTCGCCTGGCTGCGCAGCCGATGCTGGGAGCGCTGGGGCTTTAGCTTGGTACTGTTGGCCGGTCTGGTCGAACAATATTGGGAAGGCTCACATCCGAAACCTGGCCCCAAAGGCTTTCTGGGCAAGCGCAAGCTGGTTGCCCTGATGCTTAATCGTCTGATCGAAGCGTTGCCACGTCTCGACCGCTTCACGTACAGCCCCGCTCACGCGGCGACCGCACAGGACGCGCTGCAACGGCTGCAGCGGCAGCAAGCCGCTGTGCAATTGGATGAAGCGCTGCTCGGTGAGCTTGAGCGCCTTCTTGGCAAACACACAGAGCTTGCCAACGGCGTGGGCGAGTCTCCTGCAGTCTTGACCTCAGCCTCGGTCAAGACCGCTTCGGCGAGCATCAAACCTGCACCGCTGGCCGAGGTCATCGCGAAACCGATGCCTCGCGTGTCGCTGGGCAACGAGCGTGAATCACGAAGGGCCGTGCTGACCATGGCCGAGCTGATCAATCAGCAGGACCCATACGACCCGACGGGCTACCAGCTCCGTCGGTTCGGCTTGTGGGCCCATATACAGGCGGCGCCGCAAACCAGGCAAGGCAACCGAACAGAGCTGATGGCCGTGCCACAGGACATTGCCGGTGATTATGAAGAGGCCATTGCAGGCACCGCGATTGACACGGCACTGCTCCTGCGTATCGAAAAGAGCCTGACGGCTTGCCCCTACTGGATACGCGGCAGTTTCCTGGCGGCAACCGCCGCCACTCGGCTGGCCATGGGCGAGGTGGCTGAAGCCATTCGCGCCGCGACCGCTCGGTTTGTACTGCGCATGCCGGCACTGCAGCAGTTGTGCTTCAGCGACGGCAAGGTGTTTGTCGATGACCAATGCCTGGCGTGGCTCAAGGGCGCACAAGGCGTATCCGGTCAGGTTGCTGCCGCCCAGGAATTTGTCAGCCTGCGCGAGGAACTGGTCAGCCAACTGGAAACGGGCGGCGTCGAGCCGGTTTTGCTCCGGTTGCAGGGGCTGCAGGCAGATTTCCACGCCCCCCGTGAGCGCTGCCATACCACCGTCATCGCCGCTGACCTGTTAGCCGCTCGGGGTGTGTCCTGGCTGGCACGGGACTTGTGCGCAGGAGTCGCCAGAACGATGCAGGAAACCACCGCCAGCGCCTGGGAGCCAGAGGTGTTTCAACGTCTTCAACAGTATGCGGCGCCGCCCATGCAGGCTGAACGGAACAAGGAACGGGAATCACGATGAATCAGTTGTGGAAGCTCTTGAAACGCTGGGGCTTGCCCCTGGTGACCCGCATCGGTCTGGCCATGCCGCTGCTGCTTGGACTAGGTGCTGTGCTGATACTGGTTGCCATCTGGTGGCTCGGCCCGCAATGGACGTGGCGCGAGCAGCAGCCGTTGGCCAGCATGGCCCATCGAGGGCTGGCAAGTCTGGTGCTTGTGCTGGTGCCGCTGCTGTGCTGGCTTGTTGTGTTGCGCAGAGGTAATCGCCGCCTGCAGGCAGAGCGTAATCTGGCAGTGGCCGCCGAACTGGACCAAACGTTGCCATACGTTCAGGCGCAAGAGAAGGCGTTGGACCAAGGGCTTGCGCGCTTTCTGCACAATGCCGGTGGGCGGCGTGCCCTGTACCGATTACCCTGGTACCTGGTGGTGGGCGACCAGAACGCAGGCAAGACCAGCTTCATTGACCGTACCGAACAAAGTTTTTCGCTGACCCGGATCGACAAGGCACAGGCGCGTGGCCGACAGGCGCAAGCCCTGGCCTACCCGATTGGTTGGTGGATCAGTAACGATGCAGTGATCATCGATCCACCGGGTGCCTTCGTCAGCCAGGCGTCGCGCTCAGCCTCACCCGTCGAGGAAGCAAACTCATCGCAAGTGCCGCCCGCTACGCCGGCCAGATTGTGGCAGCACCTGCTGGATTGGCTACTTCGCAACCGTAGTCAGCGGGCCCTCAACGGCGTGTTGCTGGTTGTCGACCTGCCCGTGCTGTTGCACGGCACGCCTGAGCAGCGCGTTGCATTGGCGCAGGTGTTGCGCACGCGGTTGTACGAAGTAAGCAGCCAGCTGGGCTCGCGCTTGCCGTTATATGTAGTACTGACAAAGTTCGACCTGCTGGAGGGTTTTGACCAGCTCTACGCCGGGCTTCCTGCCGCCACACGGGAAAAGATGCTGGGCTTTACCTTCAAGCTCGATTCGAGCGGGACATTCGACGCCTGGCTGGACGAATATGGCAATGGCTACGATCAGTTGATCAGCCAATTGTTCGAGCAGGTTGTGGACCGGCTCGATACGTTGGGCAGTGCGCCATTGCGAGCGAGCCTCTTTTCATTGCACGCTCAACTGGTCGGGCTGCGCCCGATACTGCTTGGCTTTTTGAAAGAAACACTTGCAAGTGATCGGTTCACCACGCCGGCCTTGGTGCGTGGCGTGTACTGGTCTTCGGTCGTACAGCAAGGCGACATGCTCAATGCCTTCGTGCGTGAGGCGGCGCAACCCTACCAGACCAAGCTTCCAGTGCTTGAAGGCAAGGCGCAGGGCAAGGCATTGGCCTATTTCATCCAGCATGCGTTCAAGCGGGTCATCTACCCGGAATCAGGGCTTGCCGCGGACAACATCAGAGTGGCGCGCAACAAGCGGCAGCTACTCTGGGTTGGCTCTGGCGTAGGCGTGCTGGCGTTGTGTGTCGGCATCGCCAGTTGGCAACGCTACTTTGATATCAATGGCGCCAAGGCTACCAGCGTGCTCGCCAAGAGCAGGGAATACAGTCATCACGAAGTGGACCAACGGCTGGACCCGACCGGGCGCAATTTATTGGAGCCGCTGGACCAGATTCGCGACGCGGTATCGGTGTTTGGCGACTATCGTGCCGCGTGGCCGGGTGTCGCTGATTTAGGTTTGTATCAGGGGCGTGCCATCGGCCCTCGCGTCGACGAGGCTTACCTCAGCCTGCTCTCCAGGCGCTTCCTGCCGGCCCTGGCCAGCGGGGTAATCGATGCCATGAACGCGGCACCGCCAGGCAGTGAGGAGCAAATGGCTGCTCTCAGGGTTTACCGGATGCTGGAGGATCGCCAGAGTCGCCGGCCCGAGTGGGTCGAGCAGTGGATGGCCCGCCAGTGGCAGCAAAAATTCCCTGGCCAGGGGCAACTGCAAGGCGACCTCATGCGGCACCTGAAATATGCCTTGGCTTATGCCGACACCGAACTGCCACAGTACAGCCAGCGTATCGCCGAAGTGCAGCAGACTTTGCGCAGGCTACCGCTGCCAGAACGGGTCTACGCGAGCCTTAAACAGCAGGCCGCAGAGCAGTTGCATACAGGCCTGGACCTGCGCAATCAGGTCGGGCCGGCCTTTGATGTGGTATATCAGCCATCTGCCGGTACCAGGCAGGTTGAAGGCGTCTTGTTGGCGCCAATGCTTACGGCCAAGGGCTTCAAGGAGTACTTCGAACCCCGTAGTCAGCGGTTCGCCGAACTGGCGATGGTCGATGAGTGGGCGTTGGGAGAGCGCGACCAGTTGGATTACTCCGATGCCGACCGCGTGGCGCTGAGCGAACGGTTGCGCAACTTGTACAGCGCCGATTTCATCGACAGTTGGCGGCGTGCCCTGAATGCTTTTTCGGTGGCGGACTTCCGCGATCTTGATCATGGCGTTGCGATCCTGCAGCGGTTCACCGGGCCTGCGGCCCCCTTGCATCGGCTGCTGGATACCGTGAAGGAAAACACTTCGTTGGCATCTGCTGTGAACGTTGATGCACCTGAGGCTTCTGGAGCGCTGCAACCGACAACCGGCAAGCCTGAACTCCAACAGGCGTGGGCCATTCAGCGTGCCTTTGCAGGGCTGAGTGCCATGTTGCAAGCAACGGGGGAGAAGCCCAGTTACTACGATGAAACCCTTGGCGCCATTGCCGCTGTTCATGATTACGCCAAGGCGGTGCAGGGCAGCCCGGACAGAGGTAAAGCGGCACTCCAGGCTGTGCATCAACGTTTCTCGATGACGGGCCAGGATCCAATTGGCACTTTGCAGCGGGTGGCCAACGGCTTGCCAGAGCCGATCAGCCATCAAGTCAGGAAACTGGCCGATCAAACGGCAAAAGTACTGAACGTCGAAGCCCTGCGTGAGCTGGAGCGCCGCTGGGATGCCGAGGTGTACAGCTTCTTCCAGCAGCGCCTGGCCGGCCGCTATCCCTTTGTGGTGAGAGCGCCTGATGCATCTCTGGACGACTTTGAAGCATTCTTCGGACCAAAGGGGCGGCTACAACAGTTCCACGACCAGTACCTGAAAGTCTTCCTGAAGGACAACCTCGAAGCTCTGCAGGCGGGTCAGAAAGGGCAATCGCTAATCCGCAGCGATGTGATCGAGCAGCTGGAATTGGCCGACCGCATCCGCGAAACCTTCTTTGATCAGCGCGGCAACCTGAGCGTGCAGTTCAGCATCGAACCCTTGGGGCTGAGCGCGAACCAACGTACCAGCCTGCTAGACCTCGACGGCCAGTTGATTTCATACACCCATGGTCCGAGCCAGATCATTGGCATTGTCTGGCCCAACACGCTGGGGCAGCACGTGCGTAGCAACCTGACGCTGCTGAGGCAGAACGGCAACAGCAGCAGCCTTGAGTACCGTGGGCCGTGGTCGATGTTCCGCTTGCTCAGCCGTGGCGCGCTCAATGGCCGCACAGCGACCAGTGTGGACCTGAGTTTCAGGACCGGAGATGGTGTGATGCGCTATCGGCTCAATGCAGAAAAGGCCTTCAATCCCATTACCCAGCAACCTTTCAAAGACTTCCGCTTGCCGCGAGGCTTGTTACAACAGCCAGTCAATGGCATGCAAGTGGTGCTGTCGGATGAGCAGTCGTTATGAAAAGGGAGCCTACAGCCTAATGCCAGTCAGTCAAGCCATTGCCCCGGCTTTTGATTTTGCTTCTAAGCGCGCGATAGTTCAGGCGCCGCAGATTGCGACTTCAGGAGGCCGAGCGAAGTCGCAATCTGTAGCGCCTGGACTATCGCGCACTTAGAAGCAAAATCAAAAGCAGAGCTGCCGGCTGGCGCTGGCGCTCCCTAACAGCGACCGGTTAAGCAATTTGGGGCCGCACAGCAATTCCAGTAGCCTTAACTGACTGGCATTAGCCTACAGCCCGCACAACGTTTTGCCTGCCAGGTAGCCGAAAGTCATCCCCGGCCCCAAGGTAATACCACCACTCGGATAGTGCCCGCCCATCACGCTGTGCATGTCGTTGCCCACCGCATACAACCCGGGAATTGGCTGCGCCGCGTGGTCCAGCACGCGGGCCGTAGGGTCTGTTGCCAGGCCGGCAAAGGTACCCAGGCTGCCAGGCAACAGCTTGACCGCGTAAAACGGCCCGTGCAGCAGTGGCCGCAGCGACGGATTCGGCGCTTGCATGGGGTCGCCCTGCGCCCTGTTGTAAGCCGATGCGCCACGCTGGAAGTCGGGGTCTTCACCCTGTCTGGCATGTTGGTTGAAGCTTTCGACCGTACGTTGCAACTGAGCAGCATCAATCCGGCAACGCTGTGCCAGTTGCGCCAGGCTGGCGCCAACCTGCAGATAGCCGCAGCGTTGATAAAAGCGTGCAGGGAAGGGAAAGGGCTTGGCCCAGCCAAGGCCATAGCGACGTTGCGCGGCATGGTCGCAGAGCAACCACGCTTCCGGCTGTTCGCCCGGCGGCGTGGCGGCAAACAGCGCGTTCATGAAGTCGTGATAGCAATCGGCTTCGTTGGCGAAGCGTCGGCCATCGCGACGCACCGCAATGAAGCCGGGCTTGGCGCGGTCGATCAAGTGCGGAAAGTGGCCGACACTGCCATCGCGGCGTGGCACCTGCGATACCGGCGCCCAGGCGCCAGCATGGGCGGCAGTCGTAGCAACCAGGCCGCCGGCCTGTTCGCCCAGGCGCAGGCCGTCACCGCTGTTTTCCCTGGGGGCGGCCGAGTAATGCTGGCCACCCTCCGGTGCATGCGGCATCAGTTGCGCGATGCGCTGGCGGTCATGCGGGAAGCCGCCGCAAGCCAGCACCACGCCCCGGCGCGCTTGGATCAGCTGGCCGTCGGCAAACTGCGCGCCTTTGACGCGCCCTTCAGCCAACAGGTGAGTGGCCGGTTTGTCGGTCAGCAAGGTTACGCCAAGATCGAGTGCGCTGCGCAGCAGGCGTGCCACCAGCGCGTTGCCATTCACCAACTGCTGGCCGCGCCGGTGCAGCAGCAGGTCGCGGCCATGGCGCAGCAAGCGCTTGCCGACATGCAGCGCGGCCTTGGGCGAGCGGGTGGCGTTGAAGAAGGCGGCCATGTCGGCACCACCGGCGATGCCCATGCCGGCCAGGCTGACGATGTCCAGCGGTGGGCGCAGCTTGTACAGCCAAGGCCCGAGCAAGCGCCCGTCGTAGGGCAGGGCGCACAGTGAACGGCAACCGCGTGCGCTGCCGTCTCCTTCACGCATGTCGGGCATACGGCTGCCGCTCTGGAACTGCACGGCCGTGTGCTGCTGGAAAAACGCCACCATTTCCGGGCCATGACGCAAGAACGCCTGTTGGCGCGGGTCCAGGTCGCGGGTGTGGGTTTGCGCACGCAGATAACGTTCCGGGGCATCGTCGGCTTCTACGATGCCTTCGGCGATGGCCAGCGGGTTGCGCGGTATCCACAACCAGCCCCCCGACCAGGCACTGGTGCCGCCCAGCTGGCTGGCTTTTTCCGCAACGATCACGTGCAGGCCGTGATGCGCGGCGGTTACGGCAGCAGCCAGGCCGGAGGCGCCGGAGCCGATGACGAGTACGTCACATTCGAGGGGTTGCATGGAAGTGTTCCACCAGTGCGTCGGGAAGTGGGCAAGGCTTACTGCAGCGGCGAAAAGCCGGTCGGCCGCAGCAGCCGGGATTGCAGGCGCACTACCGCCCCCAGCTCGCGGTTGCGCCGCGAGAATTCGGCCCAGCGTGGGTCCGCCGCCATGGCTGCACGGCGTGCCATGCGCTCGTCGAGGCTGGCATAGCCCCAGATGTGCACCACCTGGTTGACGTCGCCGAACTCGCTGGTGAAAAAGCCCACCAGGTTGCCCAGGTGTTCGCTTTGCACATCCAGTGCATGGCTCTGGTACAGGGCCAGCCAGTCGGCCATTTTCAGTGGGTCGAGGGTGTAGGTTCTCAGTTCGTAGTACATGCCGGGGTCTCCATGTGGGTGGTCGGCGCCTGCAGGCGCGCGGTGATGTGGTTGGCAGCGAGCCAGCCGAAGGTGAGGGCAGGGCCCAGGGTGATGCCAGGGCCGGGGTAGGTGCCCTTCATCAGTGAATTCATGTCGTTGCCGACCGCGTACAAGCCGGTGATGGGCTGGCCGTTACGGTCAAGCACGTTGGCTGCGGCGTTGGTCACCAAGCCACGGGCCGAACCCAGGTCGCCGGTATGGATGCGAATGGCGTAGAACGGCCCGCTGGCCAGTGGCGCCAGGCAGGGGTTGGGCGTGTGCTGCGGGTCGCCCATGTAGCGGTTGTAGCTATTGCCGCCTTTGCCGAACGCGCGGTCGATGCCGTTGCGGGCATCGGCGTTGAACTGCTCGAGGGTTTGCGCGAATACCTTTGGGTCGGCACCGATCACCTGGGCCAGCGCCTGTACTGTTGCGGCCCGGTGCAGGTAACCGGCATCGATCAACGCCTGGTTGTTCACTGGCTTGGGGCGCGCCAGGCCCAGGCCGTAACGGTTCATTGCTTCGGCATCGCAGACCAGCCAGCAGCTGGCAATGCCCTTGGCGAACATGGTCTGCACGAAGTGGTGGTATGAGTCGGACTCGTTGACGAAGCGCCGCCCGGCAGGGTCTATGGCAATAACGCCCGGCTTGGCGCGGTCGGTAACCAGGTGCGGGAAGCGCTCGCGCTGGCCACTGGCATGGCGCAATTCGGAAACCGGTGCCCAGAAAAAATTGGCTGCCAGGCCTTCGCCCGCCGCAGCCGCGACGGCCTCGCCAAGGCGCAGGGCGGCGCCGTCGTTGCCCGCAGGTGACATGCTCAGGTGCGGCGCCCCCTGGGCCGGGCGGTAACCTGCGGCCAGAGCGCCGGCGGCAAACCCGCCCATGGCGCACACCACGCCGCCGCGGGCCATTACCCGCTCGCGGCGGCCCTCGCGTTGCACGATCACGCCAATGACCACGCCGCGTTCGACGATCAGTTCCACGGCCTCACTGCGCAACCACAACTGGGTGCCGTGGGCGAAGGCGCTGCTGGCCAGGCGGGCGATCAGGGCGTTGCCGGTGGTCAGCCGGGTGCCTCGTGGGTGCTGCAGCCGGTCCCGTGCATAGCGCGCCATCAGTTTCAGGCAATGCCACAGGGACCTGGGCGATTGGCGAATACTGAGGAAATGCTGGATGTCTACGCGGTTGACCATCATGCCGCCGAACAGCAGCATGCCGGGCGGTGGCATCTGCAGGTCCTTGAAGCGCGCGCCAAGGTGCTTGCCGTTGTATTCGACCATTTCCAGCGCCCGGCCAAACTGGGTGGCGCCAGGGGCGTCCGGGTAGTAGTCCGGCGAGTGCGGGCGCAGGGCATAGCGCAGCTCGGTGTTCTGCTCCAGCCAACGCAGGGCTTTATGGCCTTGTTCGATAAAGGCATCGGCCAAGACGGGGTCGTAGCCGTCGCCGAGGACGTGCTTGAGGTAGGTACGCATGGCCTCGGGTGTGTCCTTGGCCCCGGTGGCGCGGGCCTGGTCGGTGCCATACAGCCATACCGCACCGCCGGAAATCGCCGAGGTGCCGCCAAAATGACTGGCCTTTTCCACCACCAGCACGTTCAGCCCGCGGCGGGCCGCCGTGGCGGCAGCGGCAAAACCACCCGCGCCGCTGCCCAGCACAACCAGGTCAACGTTGTGTAGCCTGTGTTCATCAGTCGCCATGGCTTCAGATCTCCAGCGGCGTCACGCCCATGAAGGCGCCAAGGTGGCCGAGTTGGGCGAAGGCCATTTCCGGGCCGGTCTGGGTTGCGCAGCCGACCTGCCGGGCACGGTTCAGCAGTGGCGTGATTTCGGGTGAGGTGACCACGTCGGCGACCAGGGTGGCGGGCTGCAAGGTGGCCAGCAGGGCGGCAGACAATGGCAGCTCTGCGCTACTGCCCATGCCGACCGGGGAGGCGTTGGCCACAAGGTCGAAGTCCTCCAGCCCGTTGAACTGCGTGCCTACCGTGAGCCCGGGGAAGGCATTGCCGAGCAGCTCACACACAGTGCCCATGCGCGCTGTGCTGGGGTCGCTGAGGGTGATGCTGGCGATACCGGCTTCGCCCAGGGCATAGGCGATGGCGCTGCCGACGCCGCCGCAACCGATCACCAGGGCGCGCTTGCCCATCGGCGCGAAGCCATGCTTGCGCGCGGCACCCAGGAAGCCGGCGCCGTCCACGTTGTCGCCGAGCAAGCGCCCGTCGCGCTCACGGCGAATGACATTGACCGAGCCCAAGGCTGCTGCGCGTTCGCTCAGGCTGTCCAGACGGCTGGCCAGGGCCTGTTTGTACGGCACGGTGACCACGCAACCGCGCAGGTTCTGCCAGCCGCGCAAAGCATCGGCAAAGCTGCCCAGCGCTGCCTCGTGCAGGTCGATGGGGAGCATGGCGAGGTTGCAGTTGTTGTTGGCGAACCAGGTGTTGAAGTTCTCCGGGGACTTCACCTGGGCGACGGGCGAACCGACGATGGCGACCAGTTCAGTGGAACCACGAATCATGCTGACCTCCTTATTGGCTTTTTTGTGGAGGCAAGGGTGAGGCAGACGCGGGCAGGCAACAATGCACTGACTCGGCTTTTAGTGCGATAATCGCATTAATGATCCGGTTATCGCAGTAATCGGTTGTTTTTCCCCCCTGCGTACGAGCCCACTGCATGAACACACCCGCTATTCATCCCCGTGACCTCATTGCCGGCTTGCAGAAGGGCCTGGCGTTGATGCAGCTGTTCAGCGCCGAGAAACCGCGCCTGAGCGTGCCGCAAGCGGCCCGCTTGTCCGGCCTCACACCCAGTGCCGCGCGGCGCTTTCTGCTGACCCTGGTGCACGAGGGCTTTGCCGAAACGGACAGCCGAGAGTATTGGCTGACGCCCAAGGCCTTGCGCCTGGGCCAGGCCTACGTCGACTCGGCGCAATTGCCGCGCATGCTGCGGCCAATCATCGAGCAGGTGGCGCGGCAGACCCAGGAGCATGTCTCAGTGGGTACCCGTGATGGTGACGAGATCATTCACCTGGTGCGCAGCCGCTACAGCCATGTGGCGTCCTTGTCGATCAGGCCGGGCTCGCGGGTGCCGATGTATTGCACGGCGGGTGGGCGGGTGTGGCTGGCCTGGCTGGAGGAGGGGGCGCGGGATGACTACTTTGCGCGTAATCCGCTGCGGGCGCTGACGCCTTATACGCAGACCGACCGGGTGCAGTTGGAGGGGGAGTTGCAGCGGGTGAAGGGGCAGGGGTTCTGCATTGTCGACCAGGAGTATGAAATTGGCATGCGGGTGCTGGGTGTACCGTTGCTGAACCGGGCGGGTCAGTTGAAAGCGACGTTGACCATCACCACGCATGCGTCGCGGTTGAGCATGGATGAAATACGTTTGGCCTACTTACCGGCATTGTATGAGGCGCAGGCACTGTTGCGGCCGGTGCTGGATTGAGGCACAAACGCAAGTACCTGTGGGAGCGGGCGCGCCCGCGAAGCAGCCGACGCGCTGGTTGGCACCGGCTGCGCCGGTGTTCGCGGCCGCGCTTCAGAACAATTCGTCACTCTTCGATTTGAAGCGGTCTCTGTGGGAGCCGCGCTTGCCGGCGATGGGCTGCGAAGCAGCCCCAATACAGGCGACACCCTTCTGACGGATTGCGATTGACTTGAGACTTTTGGGGCCGCTGCGCAGCCCATCGCCGGCAAGCCAGGCTCCCACACCGAATGCGAGTTCCCTGCGCGACAGCGGAGCCCGCGAGGGCTGGGCGATCGCCTACAAGGCCTCGGCCACGCCTTGGTCCTCACCCAGGAACCCGCCGCTCTGGTGCTGCCACAACCGCGCATAGGTGCCATTCTTCGCCAGCAACTGCGCATGGGTGCCTTGCTCGATGATGTGCCCTTCATCCATCACGATCAGCCGGTCCATAGCCGCGATCGTCGACAACCGGTGGGCGATGGCGATGACGGTCTTGCCCTGCATCATTTCGTCCAGGCTTTCCTGAATAGCGACTTCAACTTCCGAGTCCAGCGCACTGGTGGCTTCGTCCAGCAGCAGGATAGGCGCGTTCTTCAGCATCACCCGGGCAATTGCAATGCGCTGGCGCTGACCACCGGACAACTTGATGCCGCGCTCGCCCACCAGGGTGTCATAACCGCTATTGCCCTGGCGGTCGCTGAGCTGGCTGATAAAGCCATCGGCCTGGGCGTTGGCCGCTGCGGCGCGAATTTGCGCATCGGTGGCATCGGGGCGGCCATAGGCAATGTTGTCGCGAATCGAGCGGTGCAGCAGCGAGGTGTCCTGGGTAACCATGCCGATGGCACTGCGCAGGCTGTCCTGGGTGACCTTGGCGATATTCTGCCCGTCGATGCGAATCTCGCCGCGGTCCACATCATAGAAGCGCAGCAGCAGGTTGATGAGGGTGGACTTGCCGGCGCCGGAGCGGCCGACCAGGCCGACCTTTTCGCCGGGGCGGATGTGCAGGTTCAGGTCGTTGAGCACCTGGCGCTCGCCGTTGTAGTTGAAGCTGACCTTGTCGAACGTCACCGCGCCCCCTGTGGTCACCAACTCGGTAGCATCCGGCGCATCCTTTACCTTGGGGCCACGGGTGAGAGTGGCCATGCCGTCCTGCACGGTGCCGATGTTCTCGAACAGCGAGGTGATTTCCCACATGATCCAGTGCGACATGCCGTTGATACGCAAGGCCATGGCGGTAATCGCCGCCACTGCGCCAGTGCCGACCTGGCCCTGGTGCCACAGCCACAACGCATAGCCACCGGCGGCCATGATCAAGCCCACCACCAACGCCTGGTTGACGATTTCGAACTGGCTGACCAGGCGCATCTGGCGAAAACCGGTCTGCTTGAAGTCCTCCATGGCGGCACGTGCAAAGTGCGCTTCGCGGTTGGAGTGCGAGAACAGTTTCACCGTGGTGATGTTGGTGTAGGCGTCGGAAACCCGCCCGGTCATGGACGAGCGGGCATTGGCCTGCTCCTGCCCGACTTTACCCAGGCGTGGGACGAAGTACAGCATCGCCAGGCCAAACAGCACGACCCAGGCAATGAACGGCAGCATCAGCTTCAGGGCAAAACCACCGGCCAAGGCAATGATGGCGATGAAGTACACGCCTATGCCGGGCAGGATCTCGATCAGGGTGAACAGCACATCGCGCACCGCCAGCGCCGTCTGCATCACCTTGGTGGTCACCCGGCCAGAAAACTCGTCAGAGAAGAACGACAAGCTCTGGCGCAGCATCAGCCGGTGAAAGTCCCAGCGCAGCCGCAGCGGCAAGTTGATTGCCAGTACCTGGTGCTGAACCATGGTCCGCAGCGCCACCAGCCCGACGCTGACCAGCAGGACGATACCGATGCCCCACAGCACACGGGTTTCCCCGGGGCCGACGGTGCCACCGGCCTGCCAGGCCGAGAGCAGGTCGACCACCTGGCCAAGGAAGGCGAACAACCAGGCTTCGTAGATCGACACCCCGGCACTGAGCAGTGCCAGCGCCAGGATGTAGCCACGGGCACCGCGCGTGCAGGCCCACATGAAGCGCAACAACCCCATGGGGGGAGGCGGCACCTCGTCGGGAGGGAAGGGGTCGAGGCGGCGCTCAAAAATACCAAGCATGCTTGTCTCCGGAAAATCAGTTCTTTGCTTTGCCAATAACCATACAGCACATCGCGGCATTCGCCTGTCGGTAGACGAACGTATTGGCCTGAAGCTATGTGGAAGCAGGTGACGCGGCGTATGGCCCCGGTTGCCTCCACGCGGTCCATTGTAGGAGCGGGTTCACCCGCGAATGCGTCGGCAAATCCACAGACGCATTCGCGCCTTGACAGCGGTCACGCCGCCCCAGCATTATCCAGCCATCTCCACGCAACGGGCTTGTCAGCATGTCCATGACCAACCACGCCATTTCCGCTTCGGGCTTCATTGCCCAGGCTGGTGCGTGCGTTGCCGTTGCCAAGAAATCCAAGAAACAGCCGCTCATCTGACCGAGGCGCGCTGTCTCGTCAGGTGGGCTGACGAGACAGAAGGCGCCAGGTATCCCTGCCCGACCACTTCGACTCTTCACCCTGCTGACGCTGACTTTCGGTCAACATCAGGAGTTTTTGCATGTCGAATTTCCGTGGTATCTGGATCGCCCTCGTCACGCCCATGCGCGCCAATGAAATCGACTTCCCGGGCATGGAAAAGCTGGTGAAGCAGTTGCTCGAAGACGGCGTGGCCGGTTTTGTGGTGTGCGGTACCACGGGGGAAGCAGCGGCGCTGTCCAAGGCCGAGCAACTGGCCGTGCTGGATGCGGTACTGGCCTGGGTTGAGCCGGGCAGGGTGGTGATGGGCCTGTCGGGTTACAACCTGAATGAGCTGCTGGCCTTCCAGGCGCAAATTCAGCAGCGTGAGATTGGCGGGCTGCTGGTCCCGGCACCTTGCTACATCCGCCCATCACAGGCTGGCATCGAAGCCTTCTTCGCCACCATCGCCGATGCCGCCCGCGTGCCGGTGATCGTCTACGACATCCCCTACCGCACCGGCGTGCGCATCGAGCGGGACACCTTGCGGCGTATCGTGCGCCACCCGCGCATTGCTGCGGTAAAGGACTGCAGCGGCGACAGCGAGACCACCATGGCGCTGATCCAGGACGGCCACGCCCAGGTGCTGGCCGGTGAAGACCTGCAGATCTTCACCAACCTGTGCCTGGGTGGCGCGGGGGCCATTTCGGCTTCTGCGCAGGTGCGGGCCGACCTTTACGTGCGTATGTTGCGCCAGGTCGACAGCGGCGATTGGGCAGCAGCACGTGGCACGTTCTACCAATTGCTGCCGTGGATAAAAATGGCCTTCGCCGAGCCCAATCCGGCCGTGGTCAAGGCGGCGCTGCAGCTGCAAAACCTGATCAGTGGCGAGCTGCGCGAGCCCATGCAGATGTGCACCGAAACGACACGGGGCAAGCTGCAAGGCGTACTGGCCTCACTCGGCACCTGACGCTTCATCTACAGGGCGTATTTCCTGGCCCCCGCCACACAGATGACAGCCCCCAGCGTAACGGCCAGCATCATCCAGCTGACCTGCTCGTGCAGAAGCAGCGCTGCCAGCCCAAGCCCCATGAACGGCTGCAGCAGTTGCAGTTGGCCCACTGCCGCAATGCCACCCTGCACGAGCCCTCGATACCAGAACACAAAGCCGATCAGCATGCTGAACAGTGAGACGTAGCCGAAGCTGAACCACGCTGGGGCGCTGACGTTGGCGAAGGCATCAGGCGCCGGGAAGTTGATGATCGTCAGCAGCAGCATGGGTGGCAACGCTACCAGCAGCGCCCAGCTGATCACTTGCCACCCCCCCAATGTCCGCGAGAGGCGCGCCCCTTCTGCATACCCCAACCCGCACACAACGACCGCAGCTATCATCAACAGGTCGCCCACCGCCGAACCTTCGCCGCCAGTCATCAATGCATAGCCAGCGACCAGCCCGGCTCCTGTCAGCGAGAACAACCAGAACAGTGGCCGCGGGCGCTCACCGCCGCGCAGAACCGCGAACCCTGCGGTACACAGTGGCAGGAGCCCGACAAAGACAATGGAGTGAGCAGAGGTGACATGCTGAAGGGCCAGAGCCGTCAGCAGCGGAAAACCGACAACAACGCCAAGCGCTGTCACAGCCAATGACGTCAAGTCACCACGCCCGGGGCGCGGTTGCCGCAGCACGATCAGGAAAAGCGCACCCAATAGCGCGGCAATGGTGGCCCTGGCACAGGTAAGAAACGTCGGTTCGAAAGCCGCCACTGCCACACGGGTTGCCGGCAAAGAGCCCGCAAAGATTGCGACGCCCATGAAGCCGTTGAGCCATCCGCTTGTTGATCTTTCCATCGGTCACTCCTAGATTAGCCGAAGGTCAGTACACCACCAACAGGCTAACCAAGGCCATGTACAATCCAGTACAGTTAAACCGAACTGTTATGTATATGAGTCCAGCACAGTTGAGGGTGTGATGATACGCAGCGGAACGCGAATTGGAACGGTCATGGGCGAGATCCAGTCGAGGATTGCCTCTCGAACCTACACCCCAGGTGCGAGGGTCCCCTCGGTCCGTGCCATGGCGCAGGCCATGCAAGTCTCGGTTTCAACCGTGCTGGAGGCCTATGAGCGGTTGATGGCAGAGGGTGTCCTCAGTTCGCGCCCTGGCTCCGGTTTTTACGTGGCCGGGCCGGTGGCGCCATTGGTGTTGACTGAACTTGGCCCCAGGCTTGATCGGGCCGTCGACCCGCTGTGGATCTCGCGCCAGTCTCTGGAAACCTCCAGCGATGCGCTGAAACCCGGGTGCGGCTGGTTGCCTGCCTCCTGGATGTATGAAGCGGGCATGCGCAAAGCGCTGCGAACCCTCGCCCGCTCTGAAACGGTGAAGCTGACGGAGTATGCTTCGCCGCTTGGATATCCGCCGCTCAGGCAATTCCTTTCCCGACGCCTGGCAGGTATCGGGATCGAAGCGCCGCTCGAGCAGATCATGCTGACGGAGTCCGGCACCCACGCCATCGACCTGATTTGCCGTTTTTTGCTGGAGCCGGGGGACACGGTGCTGGTCGACGACCCTTGCTATTTCAACTTTCTTGCCCTGTTGAAAGCACACCGGGTGAACATCGTGAGCGTACCCTACACGCCGACCGGCCCCGATATCGAGGCGTTCAGCGCAGCCCTGCGCGAGCATGCGCCCCGCTTGTACATAACCAATTCCGGCATCCACAACCCGACCGGCGCCAGTTTGTCCCCGGTCACGGCACACAGGTTGCTGAAGCTGGCTGACAGCTCCAGCCTGGTGATTGTAGAAGACGACATCTTCGGAGATTTCGAGACTACGCCCGCGCCACGGCTGTCCGCCTTCGATGGCCTGTCGCGTGTCATCCAGATAGGCAGCTTCTCCAAAACCATCTCCGCTTCGATTCGCTGCGGCTACATCGCTGCGCGCAGTGAATGGATCGAGAGCCTGGTCGATCTGAAGATTGCGACAACCTTCGGCGGCGGTCGCTTGGCCGCGGATGTAATCCATTTGGCAATTACCGATAGCGGCTACCGAAAACACATGGAAAGTGTGCGCGTTCGGTTAGCCGAGGAAATGGAGCGGACGGTAGCGAGGCTTCGGGCGATTGGTATCAAGCCCTGGATGATTCCCCAGGCAGGCATGTACGTCTGGTGCCAGCTGCCTCAGGGCAAGGAGGCGGCAACGCTGGCCAGGGCGTGCTTGAATGAAGGTGTAGTGCTGGCACCCGGGAATGCCTTTAGTCGGTCCATGACGGCGGGGGATTTCCTGCGTTTCAACGTGGCTCAGTCAGGTGACGCCCGAATCTACGAAGTGTTGGAGCGTGCGCTGGGTGGTTGAACGCGAGCCCAATCCCGCGCCCCTGTAGGAGCGGGTTCACCCGCGAATGGGCCGCAGCGCGGCCCCGGCGACTCAGAAGGTTGCCTTGACCTGCAGGCCTACCACCAACGCGTTGTCGATGTCTTTCCCGGAAAACGCCCCTGGCTCGATGATGTATTGCACATCCGGGCGCAGGTTCAGCCACGGCGTGGCCTGGTAGCCGTAGCTCAGCTCGATCAACTGCTCGGCGCTGTCGATGTCAGGGAACTGCTCGCCTGCATTGAACGTGGCATCTTCCAGCACATCGCGGCTACGCGGGTTGGGCACGGCGCGGCCGTAACCCAGTGCCACGGTATCCTTCGGCCGACCTTGGAACGGCTTGTACAGCACCACACCGGCGCCGTACCACTTGGTAAACGGCGAGGCGGCCTTGCTCGACGCCGAGTATTGACCGAAAGCGTGCAAACTGCGGCCAGGCGAGGCCTGATCATTCCACATTGCCTGGTCGACCAGCAGGTAGTGACCACCGCGCCCCGACACTTCGTCATCGCTACCAATGCGTTTAACATCGGAGCTGTCGTAGTAGTAGCCCAGCTTGTATTCGCCCGGCAGTTCACCCTGCAGCTTGTACACCAGCTCAACCGGGACCACGGTGCCAGTGGTGTGCTTGGGCCCCAGGTGCCAGGCGCGGCTAGAGTTGCCGTTGCTCTCGGGGTCGACGTTGAATGCCGCCACGCGCAGCTGCCAGGCGGGCGACAGGTCGTACTTCACCCGCACGCCGAGGTGGGCGTTGGGGTAGTTGGTCCAGCCGCTGCCACCGGACATGTTCAGCGGGTGGCCGCAGAAACCGGCGTTCATGAAGTTGCACAGGATGCCGCTGTCCAAGCCGCCGAGGTCGTTGCCCATGGCCATGTAGCCGAGCTTGACGTTCAGCGCCGGGGTGAACAGGGTGCGCTCGTAGCTCAGCTCGGTAAGGCGGGTGTACAGGCCACCGTAGTTTTCCTGGATCGGCAGGCGGTTGCCGACCAGGTCTTCCGAGGCGCTGTTGCCGCGGCGGTCGTTGATGGTTAGCTGGACCTTGCCGCCGTTATCCAGGCCGTACAGTTTCGACAGGTCGAACTGCACGCCCAGCTTGACGTTCTGCGAATAGCGCGCCGAACGGTGCAGGCCGCCGTGGGCGTTGTAGGCGGTTTCGCCGCTGTAGTCGCCGGTGATCTTAACGCCGTCTTCTTCCAGCTGATGGCGCAGGCCGCCCCAGTCACCGGTCAGGGTGCTGCGGGTCAGCAGGTCGTCGTTGGCGAGGGCAGTGGTGCTGGCCAGGGCCAGCAACAGGGTAGGGGTGATGCGGATTGCGGATGGCATTGCTGTGTCTCGTGTTGTCTGTTCGGGCCTATTCGCGGGTGAACCCGCTCCTGCAACGACCGGTGTGGGTCCTGTAGGGGCGGGTTCACCCGCGAAGCAGGCGACGCGGTCTTACGGCAAGGCGTAAGAAATCACGTAATCGCCACGGTCAGTCGACTGGCGTGCACCGCCAGCCGTGATCACCACGTACTGCTTGCCGGTTTTCGGCGAGACGTAGGTCATCGGGCCGCCCTGGCTGCCCACTGGCAGGCGAGCCTTCCAGATTTCATTACCGTTGCTGCTGTCGTAGGCGCGCAGGTAGAAGTCCTGGGTACCGGCGATGAACACCAGGCCTCCTTGGGTCGACAGGGTGCCGCCCAGGGTTGGCAGGCCGATCTTGATCGGCAGGTGCATGCGGATACCGAGCGGGCCGGTGTCTTCAACAGTGCCCACCGGTACCTGCCAGGCTACCTGGCGGGTCTTCATGTCGATTGCGGTCAGGGTGCCGAATGGCGGTGCCTGGCATGGAATACCGGCCACCGACAGGAAGCGGTTCTTGTTCACGGCATACGGGGTGCCCTTGAGCGGCACTGCGCCCATGCCGGTGTTCAGCGCTTCGCCACCGGCAGCGGCGTTACCTTTGTTTTGCGACGGAATCATCTGGATCCACAGGCCCAGGCGCATGTCGTTGACGAAGATGAAGCCATGTACCGGGTCGGTAGAGAGGCTGCCCCAGTTCATGCCACCCAGCGAACCCGGGAAGCTCAGCGACAGGTCGGTGCCCGGCGCGGTGTACAGGCCGTCGTAGCGCATTTTCTTGAAGTCGATGCGGCACAGCAGCTGGTCATACGGGGTAGCGCCCCACATGTCCGATTCGGTCAAAGTCTGCGCGCCGATCTGCGGCATGCCCACCGATTTCGGCTGGGTTGGCGAGTACGGCTCGTTCGGGATGTTGCTTGGCTTGACCGGTACTTCGTCGACTTGGGTCAGCGGCTTGCCGGTGGCGCGGTCGAGCACGTAGATCTGCCCGGCCTTGGTGCCGATCACCACCGCGGGTACCGATTGGCCGTCGTCCTTGGTGAAGTCGATCAGGCTCGGCTGCATCGGCAGGTCGAAGTCCCACAGGTCGTTGTGCACGGTCTGGTACACCCATTTCTGGTTGCCGGTGGTGGCGTCCAGGGCCAGCACCGAAGCGCCGTAGGTGTGGTCCAGCTTGTTGCGTTCAACACCATAGATGTCGGTGGACGACGAGCCCATCGGCAGGAACACGGTGTTCATCGCCGGGTCGTAGGACATCGGCGCCCAGCTGTTCGGGGTGCTGCGCACGTAGGTGCTGTCGCCTTGTGGTGCCTGGCGGTCTTCCGGGTTGCCCGGGTCGAAGGCCCAGCGCATTTCCCCGGTGATCACGTCGAAACCACGGATCACGCCGCCTGGCATGTCGGTCTGGACGTTGTCGGCAACACGGCCTCCAACTACCACGGTGGTGCCGGCCATCAGCGGTGCCGAGGACAGCTGGTAGTACGAGTCCGGCACGTTACCCAGGCCGGCCATCAGGTTGACCTGGCCGTTGTTGCCGAAGCCCTGGCAGAACTCGCCGGTGTCGGCGTCGACGGCAATCAGGCGGCCATCGATGGTGTTGGTCAGCAGGCGACGCTGACAGTTGGCACCGGCTGCCACGCTACCGCCGGTGATTGGCGAGCTGTTCGGCTGGGTCGGCTGGGCGATGGCGGCAGTGGCGTCGAAGTAAGCCATACCACGGCAACGCTGCCAGACCTTGGACTGGGCGTTGATCGCGTTCTTCCACAGTTCTTTGCCGGTGTCGGCATCGAGGGCAATCAGGTTGTTGTGCGGGGTGCAGATGAACACCTTGTTGCCAACCTGCAGCGGGGTCAGCTGGTCTTCGGCACCGTTGCCGTCGCTGATGGCCACGTCGCCGGTGTGGTAGGTCCAGGCCACTTTCAGCTTGTTGACGTTGTCACGGTTGATCTGGTCCAGCGCGGCGAAGCGGCTGCCACCTTCGGTGTTGCCGTAGTGGGCCCAGTCTTTCTGTTCCTTGCCGGCTTCAACCGGGGTCATGCCCGGGCCTTTGCCGTTAGGGGCAACGCTTGGGTGGGCAACGAACATGTTGCCGGCGGCGATCACCAGCACCACCGCCATGACCGCGGCGATGCCGTAGGCACCCCGGCCGGCACTGGTGCCGTTGGCACGTGCCAGCAGCGGGTAGACCAGCGCCACCACCATGCCGATGGCACCGAACATGAACAGGCGCGAGAACAGCGGCCAGAACACCAGGCCGGCGTCGACCAGTGCCCAGATGGCAGTACCGACCAGGAACAGCGCGTACAGCCAGGCACCGGCCTGCTTGCGGCGAGCGATGAGAATACCGGCGATGGCCATGGCCAGGCCGCCGATCAGGAAGTACCAGGAACCGCCCAGGCCGGCCAGCTTGATGCCGCCAGCAGCCAGGAGAAGACCGAGCAGAGCGATGACCACGCCCAGGCCGATCAGGATGGTGTTTGTGGCGCCAGAGGCGCGCGGTGTTTCGTTCATGCCAGGGATCTCAGCAGGTGGAATGCGCGCAGTTTAAGCCCTTAGCTTGCTAATTAACAAGTTGGTACATAATTTTGTGGGGCTGATTGTCGCAGGGCGGAACTTGCTTAGGTGTAGCTAAAAGTCTAGATCGTGCGCCGAAAATTGCACTAAACAAGGCGTCCATGCCGGCTGAGAAATTTGCATTGCGACTTTGGTTGTAGAGGGGCCAGCTCACGTCGGCCACGGCGTGGCGCTGCTGTAGAACACTGCCAGCCATATGGTGGCCTGGCCGGGTGCGGTCCATTCCACGCGGTGGCGGCAGTGCGGCGGGATGTCCAGGCAGTCGCCCGGTGTCAACAGGCGGGTGTGGTTCTCGTGCTCGAAGCGCAGACCGGCCGCGCCGCTAAGCAAGACGATCCACTCGCCTTCAGCCTGGTCATACCAGAAGTCGGGCGGGCTGGCCTGGCCACTGGAGACGATACGTTCTACGCGCACACCCGGGCGGCTGAGCAGCTGGTCGACACGTTCGGCGCGGGTGGGGTCGCAGGGGGGCAGGGCGGTCAGCAGGTTGTTCGGTGTCATGGTACGTCTCGTTTGAAGGGGGTAATTTCACTATGGACGCAATCACCGCGCAGTGCGCTTCTTGACCTGCCCGGCTGTTTGTAAGAACTTTCCGAGTTTTGGAAGACGGCTAGCCAATGGACAAACTCCTGGCGATGAAAATGTTCGTAACCACCGTCGATGCCCAGGGCTTTTCGGCGGCCGCGCGCAGGCTGGGGCTGGCGACATCGTCAGTGACACGCCTGGTCGATGCCCTGGAAGCGGCGTTGGGTGCCACCTTGCTCAACCGCTCGACGCGCCAGGTCAGCCTGACCGAGGCGGGCGCCCGCTACTATGAGCGTGCAAGAGGCATTTTCGAGGCGCTGGACGAGGCCGACGCCAGCGTCGCCGACCGGGGCGAGGAGCCCGTTGGCGTATTGCGCCTGTGCCTGCCGGTGGAGTTCGGCAGGCGCGTCATCGCCCCGCACCTGGGGCCGTTTCTGGCGCGGCACCCGGCGCTGGAGCTGGACATCGACCTCAGTGATCGCCTCGATGACCTGCTCGACGGGCGCTACGACCTGTCGATTCGCCTGGGCGACCCTTCGCCGCATGATGAACTGGTGTGCCGCCCGCTTGGGCGCTTCCAGCGCTGGCTGGTGGCCAGCCCCGCCTACCTGGCCGAGCATGAGCCGCTGCAGCACCCCCGGCAGTTGCTTGAGCATGCCTGCCTGCGTTTTCGCTATGGGCAGAAAGCGCGACCCTGGCGCCTGACCCGCGACCAGGAAAGCTTTGAACTGGACGTCGGCGGGCCTCTGCGCAGCGCCAATGCTGACATGTTGCGTGAAACCGCGCTGGGCGGGAGCGGTATTGCGCTGTTGGCCGACTGGCTGGTGCGTGAAGATGTTGAGGGCGGGCGCTTGCAGCGGCTATTCCCCGACTGGCAGGCCAGCCCAGGCACTGCCAATGACAGCATCAATGCGCTGTACCTGCCCAATCATCGGGGCTCAAGGCGCGTGAGCGCGTTTATCGGCTTTTGCGAAACATTGTTGCAGTGCAGTCGCTAGCGTTGCGCATGGCGCAAAGGCGCATTGCGCCGAGGCCGGATTCTCGGCGCTGACGCGTATGGGTAAGGTGGCCGACATAAACCACCCTTGTCGAGGAACCTCGCATGAACCCTTCCCTTGCCGCAGCGCAACCGGCAGCCGCCGGCCTGAGCCGGACCCTGGTCGTGCTGCTGGCGTTCTGCTGCGGCGCAATCGTTGCCAACATTTACTACGCCCAGCCCATCGTCGGGCTGATCGCCCCGGACCTGGGGTTGTCCACCGAGCACGCCAGCCTGATCGTCTCCCTCACTCAGCTGGGTTATGCCTTGGGCCTGTTGCTGCTGGTGCCGCTGGCCGACCTGCTGGAAAACCGCCGGCTGATGGTGGCAACTGCGGTATTGGCCTGTGTCAGCCTGCTACTGGCAGGGACCAGCAGCAGCGGCCAGGGCCAGTTGTTCCTGGGTTATGCGTTGCTGATCGGTTTCAGCTCGGTGGCGGTGCAGATGCTTATCCCGCTGGCGGCGCACCTGGCGCCAGAGCAACAGCGCGGCCGGGTAGTGGGCAACATCATGGGTGGCCTGTTGCTGGGCATCCTGCTGGCGCGACCCCTGTCGAGCCTGGTAGCCGACCATTTTGGCTGGCGCGCGGTGTTCATTGGCGCTGCCGCGGTCATGCTGGCGATCATCCTGCTGTTGGCCCTGACCCTGCCGCAACGTCGGCCCGAGCACAAGGCCAGTTATACCGAGCTGATGCTGTCGCTGCTGACCTTGTTACGCCGCTACCCGTTGCTGCGCCAGCGCTCGCTGTACCAGGCCATGATGTTCGCTGCATTCAGCCTTTACTGGACAGCGGTGCCAATGGCGCTGGCGGGTGAGCATGGTTTGTCGCAAAGCCAGATTGCCGTGTTCGCCCTGGTTGGCGCGGTAGGGGCGGTCGCCGCACCCATTGCCGGCCGCCTGGCTGATGCCGGGCATGCCCGGGCGGGCTCGCTGCTGGCGCTGCTGCTGGCGCCGGCTGCCTTGTTGCTGGGGCTGACGGTGCCGGGTTACAGCGTGATTGGGCTCGGCCTCACCGGCGTACTGCTGGACTTTGCCGTGCAGATGAACATGGTTATCGGCCAGCGCGAAGTGTACGCACTGGACCCGGCCAGCCGCGGGCGGCTGAATGCGGTGTACATGACCAGTATCTTCCTTGGTGGCGCCCTGGGGTCGGCGGTGGCCAGTGCGCTATTCAGCCAGTTTGGCTGGCAGGGCGTGGCGCTGGTGGGGGCTGCGTTGCCGGGTGTTGCCTTGCTGATTTTCTTGGCCAAAGCACGCCGAGCCTGAAGGCTGACGCGGTCTTGTAGGAGCGGCCTCGTGTCGCGATCGGGGTGCGAAGCGGCCCCACGGTTCACGTTCCAACACAGATCGCCGGGGCCGCTTTGCGGCCCATCGCGACACGAGGCCGCTCCTACAGGGGGCGCGACAGCCTGGGTATTATCGGCTTAGCGGCAACGCCAAACCAATCAAGGCAAACACGCTGCCGCAGCAACGATTGAAGCCCTTGCCGCCCTTGGCCAACCAAGGTCGAACGCGGAACGCCAACCGCGCCAGCAGGTACTCGACCAAAAACTCGACGCTGGCAAAGGTCGCCGCCATCACCACGAACTGCAGCGCCAGCCCGCGCTGCGGGTCGATGAACTGCGGCAAGAACGCGCCATAGAACAGCAGCACCTTGGGGTTGGCGATGGCCGACAGCAGGCCTTGGCGAAACAGCCCCGCATGACTTAGCCGTGCGCTACGTTCGGTCAGTTCCAAGTGCAGCCCCGGGCTGCGCCACAGCTGAATGCCCAGCCAGATCAGGTAAGCACCGCCCACCCACTTCAATACGCCCAGCACCGAGGCCGAGGTTTGCAGCAGGGCGCTGAGGCCAAACATGGCCAGGGCGATCAGGGCACTGAAGCCGAACACCCCGCCAACAATGGTGAACAACGTTCGACGCGCGCCGTACAAGGCGCCGTGGGTCAACGCCAACAGGCTGTTGGGGCCCGGGGTCAGCGACAGGCCGATGCTGGCCAGCAGGTAGATAAGCCAGGCGTCGAGTGCCATATGAGGAATGCCTTGTGCTGTGGAGGGCGCCAGTCTATGGCGCAATGCGTGATCTGCAAGGGTATGATCTGGACATTGAATAGTCATGTTTGGACGCTGCCTCGTGCAACCCGATATCCGCCTGCTGATCCTGCCGTTACCGGATTTTGCCCTCTTGCCGTTTGGTGCCTTTCTCGACAAGTTGCGCTTCAGTGCAGACGACGAGGACTATAGCCAGCAACGTTATTGCAGCTGGACTGTCGCAGGGCTCAACCTCGACCCGGTGCCGTCCAGCAGTGGCGCGGTGCTGCAGGTCGAGGCTGTCGCTGGCGAGCTTGACATGGCCGGTTTCGACTACCTGGTGCTGTTCGGCGGGCGCAATGCCATGGCGACTGCCGCGCTGGCGCCCCGCTACCAGGCGTTGCTCAGGCAGGCCGACAGGGCCGGGGTCAAGCTGGTGGGGGTCGACAATGGCGCATTTCTGCTGGCCGCCTGCGGCCTGCTGCGGGGGCACAAGGTGGTGGTGCACTGGCGTCACGAAGCCGAGTTTCGTGCGGCCTTCCCGCGTTTGCAGGTGTTGCGTGAGCAGCTGTATTGCATCGACGGCAATCGCATTACTTGCGCAGGTGGCACTGCGGCCATCGACCTGGCCGTTGCGCTATTGTCCCGCGCCTGCGGCCGCACCCGGGCACTCAAAGGGTTGGCCGACATGCTGGTGGACGAAACGCGCGACAGCCGCCATGCCTTGCGTTCGTTGGCGTTGGGGGTTGGCCAGGGGCGCCAGGTGCAGCGGGCGCAAGCGCTGATGCGTCATCACTTGGGGGCGCCGTTGGCGGTGGAGCAATTGGCTGTCGAACTGGGCATCAGCCGCCGCCAGCTGGACCGGCAGTTTCAGGCCAGCCATGGCATGAGTGCCAAGGCCTGGTGGCTGGAGATGCGCTTGCAGCAGGCGCGCTGGCGCTTGCTCAACTCCAGCCACAGCCTGGCGCAGATTGCCGATGAGGTCGGGATGGCGGATGCCAGTTACCTGGGCAAGTGTGTGCGGCGGCGGTTTGGGTGTACGGCCCTCGAGTTACGTACAGGCACAACCCCCCTCTGAAGCCGCGCGCGGTTCCCTGTAGGAGCGGCCTTGTGTCGCGATGGGGTGCGCAGCGCCCCCCCAAAAACTCAGCTTCGCTGCGGATAATGCTGGGGCTGCTTTGCAGCCCGTTCGCGACACAAGGCCGCTCCTACAGGGACCGCGTCAGCCGGGCTTACTGCGGTGTACCGAACAACCCTGTCCAGTAAATCCCGGCATCGCTCTTCGGGTCCACCGCATACGCAGCCCCCAGCTCACGGAAGTCCGGGTTCATCAGCGTGGCGCAGTGCCCCGGGCTGTCCACCCAGCCAGCGACCACCTTGTGTGCGGTGTCACGCCCGGCTGCAATGTTTTCCCCAACTTGCTGGTACAGGTAGCCGGCCAGCTCTGCCCTGTCACCGGGGGTGCGGCCATCTTTGTCGATGTGGTCGAAGAAGTTCTGGTTGGCCATGGCCCGCGTGTGGTTGGCGGCAACCCCGGCCAGCACCGTGCTCCAGCTTAATGGCGGGGCGGCGGCGAACGGCTGGCCGCCGCATTGGCGCGGCACCTTGCGCGCGGCGTTGATTTCCTGCAGTACCTTCTGCCCCTCGGCCTGCCAGTCGCCCAGGCGGCCGCTGAGCAGCGGCCGGGCCAGCACGATACGCCAGTCGCGGCCTTCCTGGCTGACGCCGATATCGACGAATTGCGGGTCGAGCACCACCTGGCAGAAGCTTTCTTCGATGGCATGCATGGCCGAGCGAGCATCACGCGGCCCCGACAGGCTGATGGCCTGTACATTGACCATGGGGTAGGCAGCGCGGGTCATGGCCTGCTGCAGGTCGCGGGTGCCCTCTGGCGAAAGCGCCAGGCGGGTATCGCTGTTCAGCGGCGGTAGCTCCAGCGACGCCTCGCCGCCGCAGGGTTGGGCCTTGCTGCGGTAGACATTGATCGAATCGATCAGTTGCGCCTCTTCGCCGGTGGCAGCCAATGCCCCGGTCGAAACCAGTAGGCCCAGCGACAAGGCAGCAACGGATGACAGGACGCGCATATGGATCTCCCTATGACTGGCAGCGTCGTGGTATGCGCTGCTCATCCTACACAAGCCCACGGCTTTTGGCCCGGGAACGTGCGATGCAATGAAAACGCCGACAATCGAGTTGTCGGCAAAAGAGGGAGTAGACCATTGGCCGGCGGAAAAGTGCGATCACTGGGTATCGCCCTCGGTGCAGGCA
Organism: Pseudomonas sp. NPDC089407; assembly: GCF_044900445.1. Lineage (NCBI taxonomy): Bacteria > Pseudomonadati > Pseudomonadota > Gammaproteobacteria > Pseudomonadales > Pseudomonadaceae > Pseudomonas > Pseudomonas sp. NPDC089407. The sequence continues at coordinate 344,946 of NZ_JBJDNB010000001.1, read as the reverse complement.
CCGTCGTTGCCGGTGTTCGCTACAAGGATCGCATTAGCCCGGTTGACGGCAGTTCACCGCGCCAGCGCCTGGTTCGGCTTGTAGAACAGGAAGTGTGTCGTCTGCGCAGTGCGGCGGTAGGCCTTGGCCCAACTGGGGTGCACATTGCGGTCATGGAAGTACAGCGCGCCACCGGTGGGGTCCTTCAATTGCTGGTTCAGCGCCTTGCGCGCAATCTCCTTGGCGACGTCGTAGCGCTGCGCTTCCTCGACCTGGTCGGAGCGCCCGTCGCACCACCAGGAAAACTGGCAGGCCTTGCTCTCCACGCCTTGCTTGACCACGCCGCAGATGGTGTCGGGGAACCCGTCATGGCCCAGGCGGTTGAGCACCACGCTGGCCACGGCGCTCATGTCTTCGGCGTCGGCACCCTTGGCTTCCCAGTAGAGGGTGCGGGCCAGGCAGGTGAGGCTGTCGTCCAGCGGCGCCTGGCCGGCCGGGTCGACCGCCTGGGCTTCGCTCGGTGTCAGTTTCTCTGCCTTTTGCGGCGGCGAGGCGTCTTCGACCACCTTTTCCTCAAGCACTTCTGCCTTGTCTTCAGCGACTGCGGCCTTGGCCGGGTCGGCCGCATTCAGTGGGCCTGCGAGCAGGGCCGAGGTCAAGCCGATCACCATCCACGAAAAGCGCATGGGCAAGCGTCCGAACTGTGGGCTGAGGCTCAGTCTAGTCAAGCGTAAGCATTAATACCAAAGGCAGGGTGGCGGCAGCGACAACGGTCTGCAAGGCGATGATGGTCGCCATCAGTGGAGCATTGCCACCCATTTGCCGGGCCATCACATAGGACGACGAAGCAGTGGGCAGCGCCTGGAACAACACCGCCACCACGGCCGCTTGGCCACTCAGGCCCAGCAGGCGGCACAGGCCCCAGGTGGTCAGTGGCATGACCAGAAACTTGAACGCCGATGCGGCCACCAATGGGCGCACCTGCTGACCCAGGCTGGCGCCACCGAGTGCCGCGCCGACGCACAGCAGGCCTAGCGGCAGGGCGGCCTGGCCCAGGGCTTTGACCGTAGGCTCGATACCCGCTGGCAAGCCCAGCCCAGTCATCCGCAGCAGCAGCCCGCCCGCGCAGCCGACAATCAGCGGGTTGGCGAAGATAGCCCGCAGCACGGTGACGGGTGAACTGTGGCGGGCGCTGAAGCGGGCGAATACCAGCACGCAAAGCAGGTTCACCAGGGGCACGATGGCCGCATTGGCCACCGCCGCCAGGGCGATACCGGCACTGCCGTAGATGCCGGCGGCCAGGGTGGCACCGATGTAGTTGTTAAAGCGGATACCGCCTTGAAACACCGAGGTGAAGTCGGCACCGTCGTGGTTCACCACGCCCTGGTACAGCACCAGCAATACTGCGCCGGCCAGGGTGGAGAGCATCAGTGCGCCGACCATGCCCAGTATTGGCACGCCATCGAGGTTGGCGGTGGCCAGGCCATGCAGGAACAGCGACGGCAGCAGCACGTAGTAGCTCAGGCGCTCGGCGCCGGGCCAGAAGCTTTCGGCAAGAAAGCCCCGCAGGCGCAGGAACGTGCCCAAGGCAATCAGCAGAATGATCGGGAGCAGGGTGGTCAGCAGCAAATGCAGCATGGTCAGCGTTCCGTGGACGGGTACGGGCAAAGACTAGCGAGAGGGATTGATTTGTAAAAACGTTGTTTTCTGCAGTGACTGTTGAGGAAAAATGAATGGTTGCAGTCAACACTGCCACTCGTAGCTGCACCTTACCTGTGGGAGCGGGTTTACCCGCGAAGAAGCTGACGCGGTGGATGGCACCGGCTTTGCCGGTGTTCGCGGCTAAAGCCGCACACAGGGGCCGCGGCGGCTTTCAGATTTTTGGCAGCAACGCTCAAGCCTCCAGCGCAGTCTTCAACACCGCACTCAAATGCCGGCGCTGGCTTTTTTGATGCTCCAGCAACACCACCCGCCGGGTCAGTTGCGGCTCGCCAAATGGCAGGCAGGTGGCCGGCGGCAGGCGCGGCAGGTCGTCATCCGCCATGGGAATGATCGCCACCCCCAGGCCCATCACTGCCATGCGCGCCAAGGCCTCCTGGCTGTCCAGCTCCATCTGCTCGCTTACCTGCATATGCTGGCGGCGCAGTTCCTGCTCGATCTGCCGCCCGGCCCAGGCCCGCTTGTCGAAGCGCAGGAATGGCTGGCTGGCCAGCAATTGCGCCACGCTATGCCCGGCCAGTTCGGGGCTGGCAATGGCCCAGAAGCGGTCTTCGAACAGGGGCGTGAAGTCGAGGTTTTGCGGGTAGGGGCTGACCGGCTCAGTGGTGATCGCCGCATCCAGCTCACCATCCTCCACGCGTCGTGCCAGCTCCGCCGACATGCCCGACGCCACGCTGATGTGCAACTGCGGGTGGTGCGCCTTGATCCACACCAGTGCCTTGGGCAGGCGCCGCGCCAGTACCGTGTGGATCGCCCCCAGGCGCAGGCGGCCGCGCAGGCTCGGGCCGCTGGCCAGGGCATCGGCCAGTTCGTCGTAGGCCGCCAGTATGCTTTCGGCGCGGGCCACCGCCAGCTGGCCGGCTTCGGTCAGCACCACCTGCCTGCGGCTGCGGTCGAACAAGGTGACCTGCAGTTCGTCTTCGAGGGTCTTGATATGCAGGCTCACTGCCGAGGGGGTGAGGCTGAGCAGGTCGGCGGCACGGGCGAACGTGCCATGACGGGCGATGGTCACCAGGGTGCGCAGGGCTTTGAGGGACATGCCGAAGAGATCCGGTTGCAGCTGACAGGGTTGCATTGTCAGGCCCGGCCCTATCGCCGGCAAGCCAGCTCCCACAGGTTACGCACAGACGCTGGCAATTGTGGTAACCCTGTGGGAGCTGGCTTGCCGGCGATAGGGCCGGGACAGGTAGCGCACTTCAGCGTGCACTACGCCCATAGGCCTGGCTGATCCGGTCGATCACCATGGCCAGGGCAACAATTGCCAGCCCGGCCTCCACGCCCTGGCCAACATTCAGGGTCTGGATCCCCGCCAGCACATCCTCGCCCAGCCCGCGGGCACCGATCATCGACGCCACTACCACCATCGACAGGGCCATCATCACCGACTGGTTGAGCCCGGCCATGATGCTCGGCAGCGCCAGCGGCAACGCGATGCGGCGCAAGCGCTGCCAGCGGCTGGCGCCAAGACCATGTGCGGCCTGCAGCAACGAAGGGTCGATCTGGCTCAGGCCCAGTTCGGTCAGCCGCACCAGCGGTGGCAGGGCATAGATCAGCGTGGCGAACACCGCCGGCACCTTGCCCAGGCCGAACAGCATCAGCACCGGGATCAGGTACACAAATGCCGGCAGCGTCTGCATCACATCCAGCACCGGTAGCAGCAGCCGCCTGGCCAGCGGCCGCGACGCCAGCAAGATGCCCAGCGGTACGCCTACCAGCACGCACAAGCCGGTACTGACCAGCACCAGCGCCAGGGTCTGCAGCAGTTTGTCCCACAAGCCGAGCATGCCGATCAGTGCCAGCAGCGCTACCAGCACCACGCTACGCAGCAGGCTGCGGCTGGCATGCCAGGCCAGCAGCCCGACCAGCAACAGCAGCAGCCACCAGGGCAGCAGGCGCAGCAGGTTCTCCAGGCTGACCAGCAGCTGCAGCAACTGGTCAGAGACGCTGCGCAAGTGGTCGCCGTAGTTCATCACCAGCCAGTCGACCAGACGGTTGACGCTGTCGGCAAAGGAAAACTGCAGAGCTTGCGGAAAACCGTCGCTCACAGGCTGCCCTCGACCTTGGCGGCGATGTCGGCAGGCAGCCAGGCCTTCCACACTTCGCGGTTATTGCGCAGGAAGGTGAGCGCGGCGTCGCGCGGCGGGGTGCGTTTTTCGCTCATCTCGGCCAGGGCCTTGTTCAGCAGATCAATGGGCAGGTCGACTTTTTCGAACACGCTGACCAGGTCCGGGTAGCGTTCACGAAAGACCTTGGATACGCCAATCGACAGCTTCGCCGGTAGCGAACTGCTGCCCTTGGGGTTAGGGTTGGCGGCATCGGTCAGGGTAGCCCAGGCCTGGGCGTCGAAGGGCGGCTCTTGCAGCCGTATGAGCTTGTAACGGCCCATCAGCGGGGTCGGGTTCCAGTAGTAGAACAATACCGGTTGACCACGGCGGATGGCCGAACCGATTTCCGCATCCATCGCCGCACCGGAGCCACTGCGGAAATTGCTGTACAGCTCATTCAGGCCGTAAGCCTTGAGCTTCTGGCTGTTGACGGTCTCGGAGGTCCAGCCGCTGGGGCTGTTGAGAAAGCGCCCCTTGTCGGGCGACTCCGGGTCGCGGAACACCTGTGGGTAGCGCTTGAGGTCTTCGACCTTGCGCAGCTGGGGCGCTATGGGCTTCAGGTTGCGTGACGCGTCGCCTTCAATCACATAGGCCGGCACCCACCAGCCTTCTTCAGCGTTCTTGACCGTGTCGCCCAGGGCGAACACCTGGCCGGCCTGTTCGGCCTTGACCCACGCAGGGCTGCGCCCGGCCCATTCTTCGGCGATTACCTGCAGGTCGTTACGGGCCAGCGCCACTTCCATGCTGACGGTGCTGCCGGGCAGGGTGTCGGTGGGGTAGCCGTAGCCGCGCTCCACGATCAGCCGCAAAATCTCGGTGGTGAGTGCGCCGCTTTCCCAGCCAATGGCACCAAAGTGGATGGGCGCGGGCTGCTCTGCAGAGGCGGCGCTATCGGTGCTGGCCAGGCCCGCAGTCAACAGCAGCCCGGCCAGCAGCACTGGAAGTCTTTTCATGGACACCTCGTCGTCGACAGTGGGGCAAGTGTAGACGACGCGGTTTTGCCAGTTTCCGGGGCCACTGGCATGGCCCCGTTGGCCTCAGACGCGGAACTGGTCCATCAGCGCCTGCTGCTGGTTGGCCAGGCTGTTCAGCGACTGGCTGACCCGCGCCGATTCGTTGGCCTGGCCCGACAGCGATTCGGTGACATCGCGGATGGTCGCCACGTTGCTGTTGATTTCCTCGGCGACCGCGCTTTGCTCTTCGGCAGCGGAGGCAATCTGCAGGTTCATGTCGGTGATCACCGTGACGGCCTGGCCAATGCGCTGCAGCGCGGTGACCGCCTGGCCAACCTGCTGCACACCACCCTGTGCCTGGCGGTGGCTGTGGTCCATGGCGCCGACCACTTCGCGGGTGCCGTTTTGCAGTGCTTCGATCACCTGGCGGGTTTCTTCCACCGATTCCTGGGTGCGCTGGGCCAGGTTGCGTACCTCGTCGGCGACTACGGCAAAGCCACGACCGGCCTCACCGGCGCGGGCCGCCTCGATGGCGGCGTTGAGTGCCAGCAGGTTGGTCTGCTCGGCGATCGAGCGGATCACCTCCAGCACCGAGCCGATCTTCTCGCTGTTTTGCGCAAGACCCTCGACTTCGGCCATGGCGTCGCTCATGTTGGCGGCCAGGGCATCGATGCTGGTGGTGGTGCGCTCGATCACCGCCAGGCCTTCGCGGGTGGCCTGGTCGGCATCGCGCGCGGCCTGCGCAGCCTGGGCAGCGCTACGGGCGACGTCCTGGGCAGTGGCGCTCATTTCATGCGAGGCGGTGGCCACCTGGTCGACCTGGCGGTACTGCTGCTCCATGCCGGCGCTGGTTTCGGTGGCAATTGCCGAGGACTGGTCGGCAGTGCCACGGGCGGCCTGCACCGAGCGTTTGACCTCGGCGATGGTCGGCTGCAGCTTGTCGAGGAAGCGGTTGAACCAGCCGGCCAGTTCACCCAGCTCGTCCTGCTTCTGGTAGGTCAGGCGGCGGGTCAGGTCGCCTTCGCCGCTGGCGATGTCCTTGAGCATGGCGGCCACGCCCAGGATCGGCCGGGTAACCCCACGGGCCATCAGCCACACCATCAGCAGGCCGGCAATCGCGGCAGCCAGGCCCAGGCCCAGCTCCAGCAGGGTGCCGCTGGTGTTCAGGGCGTCCAGCTCCTGCTTCAGCGTTTCGGCCGGCCCGGTCAGGGCGCTTTCCGGTACATCCAGCAATACGCCCCAGGGTTGTGCGTCGGGGATCGGCGGGAACGCCGCCAGTACCTTCAGGCGCTGCTGGTCGTGGAGGATGCTCAGTTTGCCGTCGGCCAGCTTGCGCACCAGCTCGGCGCCGTTGGCCGGGTCGACCTGGTCGAAGCGCTGGGCCAGCTTGCTGGCGTCAGCGCTGTAGCCGGCCAGCAGGCCGACCGGGCTGAGGATGCCAACCGTGGTGCGGCCTTCGTACAGGCTGCGGCTGGCCTCCTGGCTCAGCGCCTGCAGGCTGTTGAGGTTGATGTCGATGGACAGGGTGGCAATGATCTTGCCGTTGACCGCCAGCGGGAAGACGATGCTGGTCATCAGCACTTGCTGGCCGTCGATGTTGTAGAAGTAGGGCTCCACCACGCATACCTTGCCGGTGTTGCGCGGGCACACCCACCAGGTGTTGGCCGGCTGACCGCTGGGGCCAATCTCACTGTTGGCCATATCGTGTTCGGGCAGGGCCATCGAGGTTAACTGGCCGGCACGCGGTTGTGACCAGTACAGGGCGTAGCGCCCGGTTTCGTTGCTGCCCAGTTCCGCCTTGCCGGCAAACAGGCTGTCCTTGTTGTCCAGTGCGTTGGGTTCGAATACCAGCGACAGGCCGAGCAGGTCGGGGTTGGCTTGCAGGGCTGCGCGCACCTGGCGGGTCATGTCCTCGCGCAGGTCGAAGGCATCGAGAAAGCGTTTTTCTGCCTGTTCACGCAAGAACAGCACCTGGCGGGCGAACCCGGCGCCGTACTGGTAGGCGTCCATGAACTGGCGGCGGATGTTCAGCGCCTGCACTTCACCTTGCGACTCGATGCGCGACTGCGCGGCTTCGGTCAGCATCTGCATGCTGCTGGCCTTGACCAGGTCCGAGCTGTGGTCCATGCGGTACAGCGACAGGCCGACGAGCAAGGTGACGATGCCGGCCAGACAGAGACCGGCGAGCAGGGTGATTTTCCACTGGATGGAAAGTTGTCGCAAAGGCATGGGGGTGGGTCCCTTTTTTGGGCAGTAAGGGTTATGGCTTTGGGGCTGGGTTGGGTTGGCGGGTGCCTGGCTGGTGAGGTATGTCGCCTGTGAGATCGAGCGCCGCCCGCGCGGCGCTTCGCGGGACAAGCCCGCTCCCACAGTCTGTTTCGGGCCAATCTGTCCTGTGCAATTACCGCTGCCCGCCTTGGTGCATGACTGAAGATCAATGCAAAGCAGTTGCGTCCCCTTCAGATATCAAAGGGGACAAACAAGGCGGACAGTGGTGACCTCAAAGGAGTGACTGGCCCGAAACAGACTGTGGGAGCGGGCTTGCCCCGCGAAGCGCCGCGCGGGCGGCGCTCGATCTCACAGGCGACACACCTCTCCAGCCAGGCACCCCGAACCCCACCCTATATCGGCCCTGGCCCATTTTTCTTTATTCAAACATTCAATTTAAAATCCAGCCTCCTGTGAAACCCGCCGCAACATGGCATTTTTGACATCTGCCCCCCACTGCTTCAGAGTTCGCGCTTTTTTCTGTCGTAATGAGGTAAGCCAACCATGAATGCAGTGATCGCCGCGGTCGGCATCATGCTGATACTCAGCCTGTCCCGCGTGCACGTGGTCATCGCCCTGATCATTGGCGCGCTGGTCGGTGGGCTGGTCGGTGGCCTGGGCATCGAAGGCACGCTCAAGGCCTTCAACGGTGGCCTGGGTGGCGGGGCGACGGTGGCGTTGTCCTACGCGCTGCTCGGCGCCTTTGCCGTGGCCATCGCCAAGTCCGGGCTGGCCCATGCCTTGGCCGACCGCGCCCTGGCCATGATCGACCGCCAGGGCCACGCCAACGGCGGCAAGGTCAAATGGCTGATGATCGGCCTGATGCTGACGGTGGCCGTGTCGTCGCAGAACATCCTGCCCATTCACATTGCCTTCATCCCGCTGCTGGTGCCGCCGCTGCTGTACGTGCTGACCCGTCTGCGCATTGACCGCCGGCTGATCGCCTGTGTGATTACCTTCGGCCTGATCACCCCGTACATGTTCCTGCCGGTGGGCTTTGGCAATATCTTCCTCAACGAGATCCTGCTGGCCAACGTTGCCCGCGCGGGTGTCGACGTGAGCGGTGTCAACGTCACCCACGCCATGGCCATTCCGGCTGCCGGCATGCTCGTCGGCCTGTTGCTGGCCGTGTTCATCAGCTACCGCAAGAAGCGTGACTACGACCTGGCGCGCATCGAACAGGTAGAGCAGGTGAGCGTGCAGTACAACCCGCTGACCCTGATGGTGGCCGGGCTGGCAATTGCTGCCGCCTTCATCGTCCAGTTGCTGCTGGACTCGATGATCATCGGCGCCATGGTCGGCTTCCTGATCTTCTCGTTGTCGGGCATCGTCAAGTGGAAGGACACCGACGACCTGTTCACCGAAGGCATGAAGATGATGGCCATGATCGGCTTCATCATGATTGCCGCGTCCGGCTTTGCCGACGTAATGAAAGCCACCGGTGAAGTGAAGAGCCTGGTGGAAACCTCGGCGCAGTGGATCGACCACAGCAAGGGCATCGGTGCCTTGCTGATGCTGCTGGTGGGGCTGCTGGTGACCATGGGCATTGGCTCGTCGTTCTCCACCGTGCCGATCCTGGCCGCGATCTTCGTGCCACTGTGCGTGCAACTGGGCTTCGACCCGCTGGCCACGGTGTGCATCGTCGGTACTGCCGGTGCCTTGGGGGATGCGGGGTCGCCCGCTTCGGACTCGACCCTGGGCCCGACCTCGGGCCTGAATGTGGATGGCCAGCACCACCACATCTGGGACACCGTGGTCCCGACATTCATCCATTACAACCTGCCGCTGCTGGCGTTCGGCTGGCTGGCGGCGATGACCTTGTAAGGCGGGGAGGGCGTCAGCCCTTGCCGGGCGGCGGCGAGATGCGGTTGAGCACGGTGCTGCCGTCCTTGCTGCGGGTCAGGTAGACCGGCAGCACCTTGGGCAGGTTGTTGACCAGGCGCGCCACTTCACGGGTGTTGTAGATGCCGCTGATGCGGATGCGCCCGGTGCTGGCATCGGCCAGCAGCAAGGGCGCGTCGAGGTAGCGGTTGATCACCGGCAACGCCTGTTCCAGGCTCAGGTTGTCGAGCACCAGCTTGCCGTTGCGCCACGCCAGGCTGTTACCGTAGTCGTCGCTTTGCTCCAGCTGTGGCTCGAAGTCACCTTTGTGGTAGCTGGCCTGCATGCCAGGGCCAAGGCGGTAACCGCCGGCGCTGCCATCACTGGTCACCAGCACCGAGCCTTCCACCAGGGTGACCTTGACCTGGTCCTGGTACTTCCACACGTTGAACTGAGTGCCGGTCACCCGCGTCTGGCCGCGGCCGGCATGCACGATGAACGGGTGACTGCTGTCGTGCTGGACCTTGAAGAACGCCTCGCCACGCTTGAGCGTGACCTGGCGCTGGTCCTTGTAGTTGAGGTAGGTAAGCTCGGTATTGAGGTTGAGCTGTACCGTGCTGCCGTCGCTCAGCTCCACCGTTTGCATGCGGTCGCCAGCTTCGAAGTGCTGGTAGTGGTTAGGCAGCCAGCCTTGCTCCCAGCCCACCCAGCCGGCCAGCGGCAGCACCGCCAGGGCGATGGCGGCGGCCGAAGCCAGCGGCCGCCAGCGACGCGGGCGCGTGGCTTGCTTGGCCGGGGGGTTGAAGTCGATGACTGTGGCCGTGCGCGGCAGCAGGTCGGCGGTTTGCCAGATTTCCAGCATCGCCTGGTATTCCTCGGCATGCCGCGGGTCGGCCGCCAGCCAGCGGGCGAACGCCTCACGCTCGGCTGCCGTGCAATCTTCGGCATGCAGGCGCATGCACCAGTGCGCGGCGGCGTCGGTGATGGCATCGTCTGGGCTGGGATTGAGGCGGTCGTGGTTCATTGCGGCTCCGGGTTTTGCGCATTCTACCCTCGCTGAAGGGCCCCGAGAACCGGCGTAATGGCGAATGACTATCAGTTGTGCCGGTTTTTCGTCGGATTTGCAACGGTTTTTCGGCGTTTGAGAACCTTTCGCGCACGCGATCGTATGGGGCTGCTTTGCAGCCCATCGCGACACAAGGCCGCTCCTACAGGTGCAACGCCCAGCCGCGAGGTTGTTGCGTTCCCCTGTAGGAGCGGCCTTGTGTCGCGAAAGGGGCGCAAAGCGCCCCCGGCGGTCCTTCAGAACTGCGCCGCCTCCAGCCCATAAAGGCTATCACTACCTGCGCGAATACTGGCCTCCAGCCCCAACCCCCGCGGCAACACCCGCTGGAAGAAGAACGCCGCACACGCAAGCTTCGCCCCATAAAACGCCGCATCCTCATCACGCCTTGCCACCGCCACCGCGGCCATCCGCGCCCACATATAGGCATACGCCGTCAGCCCGAACAGCTGCAGGTACTCCACCGCCACCGCACTGACCAGGTTGGCGTCTTCAACCGCTTGCGCCCGCAGCCAGGCGCTGGTCGCCTCCAGCCGTGCCAAGCTGGCCTGCAAGGCCTCGCGGTGCAGCGGCGCGTCCACGCTGAACGCCCGCACTTCGGCAGCAAAGCTGGCCAGCGCCTGGCCGCCGTCGGCCAATACCTTGCGCCCGAGCAGGTCGAGGGCCTGAATGCCATTGGTGCCTTCATAGATCTGCGCAATGCGCACATCACGCACCCGTTGCTCCTGGCCCCATTCACGAATGTAGCCATGGCCGCCATACACCTGCTGGCCGAGTACACAGCTTTCCAGGCCATTGTCGGTGAAGAACGCCTTGGCCACCGGGGTCAGCAACGCCACCAGGCGCTGGGCATGCTCGCGCTCACCGGCGTCTTCGGCATAGCGCGCCAGGTCCAGCTGCTGGCCGACGTAGGCGGCGAACGCGCGGCCACCTTCGGTGAGGGTGCGCATGGTCAGCAGCATGCGCCGCACATCGCCGTGCTGGATGATCGGGTCGGCTGCCTTGTCCTGTGCCTGCGGGCCACTGGCGGCGCGGCTTTGCAGGCGCTCGTTGGCGTAACGGGCGGCGCTCTGGTAGGAGGCTTCGGCACAGCCGATGCCCTGGATGCCGATGGACAGGCGCTCGTAGTTCATCATGGTGAACATCGCTGCCAGGCCTTTGTTCGGTTCGCCGACCAGGTAACCGGTGGCACCGTCGAAGTTCATCACGCAGGTGGCCGAGGCCTTGATACCCATCTTGTGCTCAATCGAACCGCAATGGGCGGCGTTGCGTGCGCCCAGGCGGCCATCGGCCTCGACCAGGTACTTAGGCACCAGAAATAGCGAGATGCCTTTGGCGCCGGCAGGCGCATCCGGAAGCTTGGCCAGCACCAGGTGGACGATGTTCTCGGTCAGGTCCTGTTCGCCGCCGGTAATGAAGATTTTGCTGCCGCTGAGGCGGTAGCTGCCATCGGCCTGGGGTTCGGCACGGCTGCGGATCAGCCCCAGGTCGGTACCGGCCTGGGGTTCGGTCAGGCACATGGTGCCGGCCCAGCGGCCCTCGTACAGCGGCGGCAGGTACGTGGCCTTGAGCGCCTCGCTGGCGTGGGCATCGATTGCCAGGCAACTGCCGGCGCTCAGCGCCGAATACAGGCTGAAGCTGCAGTCGGCGGCGTAGAGCATTTCTTCGAACAGCACGCCGAGCATTTTTGGCATGCCCATGCCGCCATGTTCGGGGTTGCCGCCCAGGCCGACCCAGCCGCCTTCGCGGTAAGTGTGCCAAGCCTCGCGGAAGCCGTCGGGGGTGGTGACTGAGCCGGCGTCGAAGTGCACGCCTTGTTCGTCACCGTTGCGGCTGAGCGGGGCGATCAGTTGGGCGGTGACCTTGGCCGCTTCTTCAAGGATGGCGTCGGCGGTGTCGGCGTCGATGCGCTCGGCCAGGGCGGGCAGGCGGGCCCACAGGGCCGGGGCATTGAAGACGTCGTGCAGGATGAAGCGCATGTCGCGCAGGGGGGCGGAGTAGGTGGTCATTGTAGACTCTTGGAGAAGTGAGGTTGTCTGTGCGGGCCTCATCGCCGGCGAGCCAGCTCCCACAGGTACTGCACAGGGCTTGGGCCTGCACAGACCCTGTGGGAGCTGGCTTGCCGGCGATGAGGCCGCTACGGTTTCAGAGGGCTTTGGCCCGATCGCGCAACACGTACTTCTGGATCTTGCCCGTCGAGGTCTTGGGCAGCTCGCCAAACACCACGGTCTTGGGCACCTTGAACCCGGCCAGGTGTTCGCGACACCACCCGGCGATGTCGGCCTCGCGGGTGTCTTCACGCCCCGGTTTCAGGGCAATGAAGGCGCACGGCGTTTCCCCCCATTTCTCGTCCGGGCGTGCCACCACGGCGGCTTCAAGCACTGCCGGGTGCTTGTACAGGGCGTCCTCGACCTCGATGGTGGAAATGTTCTCGCCACCGGAAATGATGATGTCCTTGAGCCGGTCCTTGATCTCGACATAACCGTCGGCATGCCACACCGCCAGGTCGCCGGTGTGGAACCAGCCGCCACGGAAGGCTTCGGCAGTGGCTTCGGGGTTTTTCAGGTAGCCCTTCATCACCGTGTTGCCGCGCATGAAGATCTCGCCCAGGGTATTGCCATCGCGTAGCACCGGCTCGAGGGTTTGCGGGTCGGCGACCATCAGGCCGTCCAGGGTCGGGTAGCGCACACCCTGGCGCGACTTGATCCGCGCGCGTTCTTCCAGCGTCAGCTCGTCCCATTCATCGTGCCAGGCGCACACCGTCACCGGGCCGTAGACTTCGGTCAGGCCGTAGGTATGGGTAACCTTGATGCCCATTTCCTCCACGGCGCCAATCACCTTGGCCGGTGGCGCAGCGCCGGCGACCATGGCCTGCACCGGGTGCTCGATGGCCGCCTTGGCTGCCTCGGGCATGTTGACCAGGGCGTTGAGCACGATCGGCGCGCCGCACAGGTGGCTAACCCGGTGTTCGCGGATCAAGGTCAGGATTTTCTGCGGGTCGACCCGCCGCAGGAACACATGGGTACCGGCCAGGGCGGTGATGGTCCAGGGGTAGCACCAGCCGTTGCAGTGAAACATCGGCAAGGTCCACAGGTACACCGGGCGGTGGCCCATGCCCCAGGTCATCTGGTTGCCCAAGGCGTTCAGGTAGGCGCCGCGGTGGTGGTAGACCACGCCCTTGGGGTTGCCGGTGGTGCCGGAGGTGTAGTTCAGCGATATCGCCTGCCACTCGTCATCCGGCCATTCCCAGGCAAATTCCGGGTCGCCTTCGGCAAGCAGGGCCTCATAGTCCAGTTCGCTGACTGCACGGCCTTCGCCGTACTCCGGGTCATCCACATCGACCACCAGCGGCGGGTGTTCGAGCAGCGCCAGGGCGGCCTCGATCACCGCGTGGAACTCACGGTCGGTGATCAGCACCTTGGCCTCGCCATGCTGCAGCATGAAGGCGATGGCCTCGGCGTCCAGGCGAACGTTGAGGGTATTGAGCACGGCACCGGTCATGGGCACGCCGAAGTGGGCTTCGAGCATGGCCGGGGTGTTTGGCAGCATCACTGCCACGGTGTCGCCACGGCCAATGCCACGGCCAACCAGGGCGCTGGCCAGGCGTCGGCAGCGTTGGTAGGTTTGCTGCCAGTTGCGGCGGATGGCGCCGTGGATGACCGCCGGGTAGTTGCCGTACACGGCAGCGGTGCGTTCGATGAAGCTCAGCGGGGTAAGGGCGACATGGTTGACGGCAGCGGGCATCAGGCCCTGGGCATAGATCGACATGCGGTAATCCTGTAAGGGAGGCAGGCGCAACCTGTGCTGCCTGGCCCCCGATGGCTGATTGTTAGCTCTGTTCAGGGTGCAGAGAGGCGGACGGTGGGCCGCTTTCTCTGTCGCAGTTTTACGCGATTCGCTATATTAGTAGGAATATCGACTATAGCAATATAGTAAAACTACTATAAGAAGAGCCGCCTGCCGTGGACAAGACCGTTTCCCCCTTGCTCGCCAGGGACCCACAACCCAGCCTGCTGCTGGCCGGCGATGCCCGTCCGCTGGCGCTGAACCCGGCGTTGCAGGCCTGGGTCGCCGAGGGGCCGACGCTGGCCGCCTGGCTGCCCGCCAACTGCGCAGCGCTGGTACGCGCCTGCCTGCGCCAGCAGCGGGCGATCAGCGATGTTGAAGTACAGGTCGGCGAGCGCATCGTGTTGTGGACCTTCGTGCCGGACGACCACGGCCAGCAGGTTGTGGGTCGCTGCCGTGACGCCAGCGAAGAGCGCCGAGGTGCACGCGAGGCCAGCCGCGCCCGGCGCCTGTACCGGCTGATCATCGAAAACACCACCGACCTGATCTCGCGGCACAGCCCCGATGGCCGCTTTCTCGATGCTTCACCGGCCGCCTACCGCCTGTTGGGGCTATGGCCCGAGCAATTGCGTGGCATACCGGTGCACAGCCTGCTGCACCCGCGCGAGCGGCGCCAAATATTGCGCCAGGCGGCCGCGGCACTGGACCAGGATGGCTACCACACCATGACCTGTCGGGTACGCCAGGCCACTGGTGGCTACCGCTGGTTCGAGATCGCCAGCCGGGCGATCCGCGAGACCTACACTGGCGCGGTGGTGGAGGTGGTCAGCGTGTCCCGCGACATCACCTTGCGCATCGAAGCCCAGGAAAGCCTGGCCCACAGCGCCCGCCTGGCCACCTTGGGCGAACTGGCCTCGGGCATTGCCCATGAAATCAACCAGCCATTGGCAGCCGTGGTCAACTACGCCAACGCCAGCCAGCGCTACCTGCACAGCCTGGCGCGCGACCCGCAGGCCCGCGAGCGGGTTGGCCAGGGCCTGCAGCGCATCAGCGAGCAGGCCACCCATGCCGCCGAAGTGATCCGCCGTCTGCGCGCTTTCCTGCGCAAGGGGCCACGCCGCCTGCAGGCGCTGGACGTGGCCGAGGTGGCCGGCGAAGCCATGCGCCTGTGTGCCTGGGAGGCTGCGCGTGACCAGGTGCAGGTCGAGTTGCGCATGGGTGCGCAACTGCCTTGGGTGTATGCCGACCGGGTGTTGCTGGAACAGGTACTGCTCAACTTGCTGCGCAACGCCATCGATGCCAACCGTGAGCAGCATGGCGAGCGGCCGTCACGTATCCTGCTCGGCGCCGCACGCGAGGGCGACGGCGTGCTGGTCCAGGTGGCCGACCAGGGGCCGGGCGTGGCGCCCGAGCGCCTGGATGAAATATTCACGCCGTTCACCACCAGCAAGGCCGACGGCCTGGGCCTGGGCCTGAGCATGAGCCGCAGCCTGATCGAAGGTTTTGGTGGCAGCCTGTGGGCACGGGCGGGGGATGACGGCGGTCTGGTACTGTGCTGCCGGTTGGCGGTCAGCAGGGGATAAGGGGAAGCTGCGGTGCAAGCGAAAGTGTACGTGGTCGATGACGACCAGGGGATGCGCGACTCGACGGTCTGGCTGCTGCAGTCGGTGGGCTTGCAGGCCCTGCCGTTTGCCACCGGGCAAGCATTTCTCGATGCCTGTGTCGATGACGGGCCTGCCTGTGTGCTGCTGGATGTGCGCATGCCGGGGCTGGGCGGGTTGGCAGTGCAGCAGGCGATGCGCGAGCGCGGCCTGACGCTGCCGGTGATTTTTGTCAGCGGCCATGCCGATGTGCCGATCGTGGTGCGGGCGTTCAAGGCAGGCGCCTGCGACTTTATCGAAAAGCCCTACAACGACCAGTTGCTGCTCGACAGCGTGCAGGCGGCACTGGAACACGCCGGGCGGGCCCGGCAGGGTGACCAGGCGCAGGCACGGGTACAGGCGCGCATCGACGGCCTGACGCCGCGTGAGCGGGACGTGTTCGTGCCGTTGGCCCAGGGCTTGAGCAACCGCGAGATTGCCGAGCAGCTGGGTATCAGCGTGAAAACCGTCGACCTGTACCGCGGGCGGGTGATGAAGCGGCTGCAGGCCACCAGCCTGGCGGAGCTGGTGGGCATGGCCATTGCCTGCGGGGCGGTCGAGGCGTTGGGCCTGCGAGCCCCGTAACTGCAATGGGCATGTTCAAATTCACCCACAGGGGAAATGAGCGGCTTGGACAGCGATGGGTTCATTTGTCCCAGGTTTCAGGGCAGCCCGTGCACCCCTCCATATTGGCCTCCTGAAAATTCCCATAGTGTTGCCGCGCCCCGCGCAAGTCGGCGCGTGCCAGGTTGCTCTGGCCGAACTTGGCCTCCTGCAGGTTGGCATCGCCCAGGTTGGCCCCTTGCAGGTCGGCCTTGCTCAGCCAGGCCATTTCCAGGTCCGCCGCCTGCAGGTTGGCCTGCTGCAGCTTGGCCCCGGACAACCGGGCGAACTGCAGGTAGGCCGCGCTGAGGTCGGCTTTCTCGAACTGCGCTCCCTGGGCGAACAAGCCCCAGCCCTGGATGGCCACCAGGCGGCTACGGCTCAGGTCGGCCAGACGCAGGTTGCTTTGCTGCAGGCTGGCGCGGGTCAGGTTGGCGCCTTCCAGGCGGGCTTTCTCCAGGTTGGCCAGGTCCAGCTGGGCGTGACGCAGGTCGGCATCGCGCAGGTCGGCGCCGGCCAGGTTCATCTTGCGCAGGTCCTGGTTGGCCAGGTTGGCACCGCGCAGGTTGGCGCCCGGGCACTGGCTGGCTTCGGCAATGATGCAGCCATTGATGGTCAGGGGGGTGTCGTTGCCATCGTCGTCGGCCTTTGCGGCCAGGGCTGGGGAAAGTATCAACAGCAGAGCAAGGGGGAGGTAGTTCATGGCAAAAGGCTCTCGTCGAATAGGAGGTTGGTGAATGGGGCCGCTTTGCGGCCCATCGCCGGCAAGCCAGCTCCCACAGGGATCGCGCCAGCTTCTCGATGTTGTGCAAGACAGTTGGTCCCCCAGGTACAGCGCAGGTCTCAAGGGTTGTGCGGGTCCTGTGCAGGCTGTGTGAAAACCTCCCGACCGATGTAGCTGTTCAAAAAACATCCTAAAAATCGCGCTCTTACGCAAAATCTGGGTCTCCTGAGCAGCCAACTCTTTTCAGATTTCACGTACGAGCGCGATCATCGAAAAGTGACGGGGGTTTTCACACAGCCTGTGTGGGAGCTGGCTTGCCGGCGATGGGCCGCAAAGCGGCCCCATGACCTCAGGCAATCACCGCTGTGCGGTCTTGTTGTCCCAGCTCGGGATCTTGAACACCCAGAACGAGCCACCCTGGGCCACCGGCTTGGTCAGCTCGGCCATGTCGCCACCCCACAGCGGCACCGCACCGCCGTAGCCGACAGTCACGCCGATGTACTGCTCGCCGTCCTGTTCCCAGGTTATCGGCGGCGAGACGATGCCGCTGCCGGTCTGGAACTTCCACAGCTCCTTGCCCGTCCTGGCGTCGAAGGCCTTGAAGAAGCCATCGCCGGTGCCGGTAAACACCAGGTTGCCCTTGGTAGCCAGCACGCCGGCCCACAACGGCAGGTGCTCCTTGTGTTCCCACACCAGTTTGCCGGTGGTCGGGTTCATGGCGCGCAGGGTGCCGACGTGGTCGTCGTACATGCGCTTGATGCGGAAGCCCATGCCCAGGTACGCCGAGCCTTTCTTGTAGTTCACTTCCTCGGTCCAGTACTCCTCCTTCCACTGGTTGCCAGGGATGTAGAACAGGCCGGTGTCCTGGCTGTAGGCCATGGGGTTCCAGTTCTTGCCCCCGAGGAACGGCGGCGACACCTCGACCGGCTTGCCCTTGGTTTCACCCGGTAGCGGCTTGGCCGGGCGCTGGCCAGGGTTTTCCACCGGGCGCCCGGTCTTCAGGTCGATATGGCTGGCCCAGGTGATGTTGTCGACGAAGGGGAAGGCGTTCTGCAGC
Organism: Pseudomonas sp. NPDC089407; assembly: GCF_044900445.1. NCBI lineage: Bacteria > Pseudomonadati > Pseudomonadota > Gammaproteobacteria > Pseudomonadales > Pseudomonadaceae > Pseudomonas > Pseudomonas sp. NPDC089407. The sequence goes on along the minus strand of NZ_JBJDNB010000001.1, from coordinate 327,228 downwards.
TTGCCGTTGTTACGGTCTACCACGTAGAAGAAGCCATTGCGGTCGGCGTGGCCGGTGGCCTTGACCACCTTGCCGTCCTTGTCTTTGTAGTCGAACAGCACCAGCTCGTTGTTGCCGGAGAAGTCCCAGGCATCGTTGGGGGTGTGCTGGTAGAACCATTTGACTTCGCCGGTACTGGGGTCGACGCCGACCTGGCCAGAGGTGTACAGGCTGTCGAAGTCATGCGGGTTGCCGTCTTTCGAGGTGCGCGCCCAGGTGTTCCACGGGCCCGGGTTGCCCGCACCGACAATGATGGTGTTGGTCTCGGGGTCAAAGCTGGCGCTCTGCCATGGGGCGCCGCCGCCGTGGCTCCAGGCTTCGACCTTGCCGGTTTCGGTGGTCGGGTCGTCCGGCCAGGAGGGGGCCTTGACGTCGCCGGTCGGGGTGCTGTCCTTGCCGTTCAGGCGGCCCATGTGGCCTTCCACAAAGGGCCGCATCCACACTTCTTCGCCGGTGTCCGGGTCGCGCGCGAACAGCTGGCCAACCACGCCGAACTCATCCCCGGAGCTGCCGTGAATCAGCAACACCTTGCCACTGGTCTTGTCCTTGATCAGCACGGGCGCGCCGGTCATGGTGTAGCCGGCGCTGTGGTCGCCGAACTTCTTGTTCCACACTACTTTGCCAGTGTGCTTGTCGAGGGCGATGAGCCGCGCATCGAGGGTGCCGAAGTAGATCTTGTCGCCATAGATGGCCGCGCCACGGTTGACCACGTCACAGCACGGCCGAATGTTATCGGGCAGGCGGTGGTTGTAGGTCCACAGGCGCTTGCCGGTCTTGGCATCGAGGGCGAATACCCGCGAGTACGAGCCGGTGACGTAGACCACACCATCGCTGACGATGGCCTGCGATTCCTGGCCGCGCTGCTTTTCATCACCAAACGAGTAGGACCAGACCGGCGTCAGCTTGAACACGTTCTGGTCATTGACCTGGGCCAGCGGGCTCCAGCGCTGGGCATTGGTGCCCATGCCGTACTGCAGCACGTCGTGGGTGGTGAGGTGATCGTTGGCGATGTCTTCCCAGGTGACGTTCTTGCCGGCAGGTGCCGCAGGGGGGGTGGCCGCTGTTGCCACGCTGCCCAGGGCCAGGCTACCGGCCATCAGCAGCACGCGCACGCTCAGGGCCAGAGGGGAAAGGGCGGGTAGCGATCTTATTGTCATGGTTGCAGTTCCCAGTGGAGGTTTTGGCCTGCACAGGGTGGGCTGCAGTGGCAGTGGCGGGATACGGAAAAAGTCCCGCCCTTGCCGGGAAGAGTTCCCGGCCGACACCTCATTTGGCCCTTCGCCACAAGCCCTACTACCAAGGGAGTAAGGCCCGGCCACCAAAGCAGCATTCGGCCGCCTGCGGGGTGTTTTTAAGATGGCGGCACGGCCTCTGTGGTTGAGGCTCTGCGTGCAATGGTGAGGGCATAACAATGACAAAAAAACGCAATGTGTTGCTTGCTGCAGGTCTGCTGGCCGGGGCGGTGTTGACCGGCACGGCCTGGGCCCATGGCAACGTGGTCCCGCAGGCTGTGGAGACCAAGGGCCTGACCCCGATCAAGGACGCTGGCGTGAGCCTGGACGCTGACGGCTGGGCGGCGGTCAACCCTTACCGCAGTTCACCTGAACACGACAAGGCGGTGGAAATCGGCGCCTCGGCCTACAACCAGAATTGCGCGGCCTGCCACGGCCTGGAAGCCAAGTCGGGCGGCATTGCCCCCGACTTGCGCATGCTCGATGAAGGCGACGCTGGCGATGAATGGTTCGTCGAGCGCGTGCGCCACGGCGCGGTGCGTGACGGCCGCGTGTACATGCCGAAAATGGCCGACTACCTGAGCCAGGAAGCCCTGTGGGCGGTACGCACCTATCTGGACAGCGTCCACGTCGAGGAGTAACGGCCATGCGTCTGTGGGCGGTGCTGTTGAGTAGCCTGCTGCTGTGCTGCGCACCGGCCCAGGCGCAGGTGCGCAACTACGACGCGATCATCGCCGCCGGCGAGCTGAAGGTGGCGGTGTACAAGGATTTTGCGCCTTACAGTTTCCAGGACCACGGCCAGCCGCGTGGCGTCGATGTGGAGCTGGCGCAGGCGTTGGCAGACGCCATGGGCGTACGCCTGCAACTGATCTGGGCGCCGCCCGGTGAAAAGCTTGACGACGACCTGCGTGACTACATCTGGCGCGGCAGCCCGCTGCGCCATCAGCAGTTGGCCGACCTGATGATGCGGGTGCCGTACGACCACGATTACGCACAGAAGCGCAACGAGCTGGGTGAACTGGAAAACGCCCAGGTGGTGATGTTCGGCCCCTATCAGGAAGAGCGCTGGCAAGTGGCCTATGACCGTCGCCGGCTGGCCTCGGTGGCCAGTGTCGCGGTGTTCCAGCAGCACCCGATCGGCGTCGAGGTGGACAGCGTGCCATCGTTCTACCTGACCTCGGTGTTCAACGGCATGCTCAGCGCCAGGACCCACCATTACCCCAGCGTGCAGCAGGCGTTTGCGGCCATGCAGGCTGGCCAGGTGGATGCGGTGATGGCCATGCGCGGCGAAGTCGACTGGCAACTGCACCAGGCCGCCGACCCGCAATGGGCCCTGGCGGAAAACGCCTACCCGAACCTTGGCAAGCAAGCCTGGGAGATCGGCATGGCGGTGCATGAAAGCAACCGGCAGCTGGCGTATGCCGTGGAAGAGGCGCTGGAGGGGTTGATACGGGATGGGCGGTTGAAGGCGATCTATAGCCGTTACGGACTGCGCTATCAAGTACCAGAAATGTACCAATAGCTGATCCAGCAGGTCTTGATGTCATACGGGCGACACAATCCCCTGTGGGAGCGGGTTCACCCGCGAAGAATGCGACACCGTGTATGGCACCGGCATAGCCGGTGTTCGCGGCTAAAGCCGCTCCTACAGGGGGCCAGGCAAGGCTGAAAGCCATTTGTTGATCCATGGGAGCGGATCATGAACCTGAGAGCAACAGTCCTGCTGGCCTGCTGGCTATCCTGGGCCGCTCAGGCCCTGGCCAGTGAGCCAGGTGCCAACAACGACCCGATACCCTCGGTAATGTGGGACTTCTACCACAAGCAGCTGCTGGGCCAGGCACCCTTCGTCTTCGATGACCGGGTCAAGCTGCTGGCGCCGCCGTTTGCCGAGGATGCCCGCCAGGTGCCGCTGGAGATCGATGCCCGGGCATTCACCGGCGAGGTGGTGCGTATCATCGCCTGGGCCGAACTCAACCCGCTGCCACGCATTGTCGACTTCCAGCCCAGCGAGCGCGTGCTGCCCTGGCTGTCGATCCGCATCCGCATTGAACAGGCCACGCCCCTGCGTGCGGCCGTGCTTACCCGCGACGGCCTGTGGCATGTTGGTTCGACCTTGATCGATGCCGCCGGTGGCGGCTGTACCGCCCCCAGCGTGGTGCGCACCCAGCCTGGCTGGGAAGAGCACCTTGGCGAGGTCCTGGGTGGGCGCTACCCGCGTGGCGACAGTAGCCGTTTGCGCCTGCAAGTAGCCCACCCGATGGACAACGGCCTGGTCAGCGGCATTCCCGAATTCTTCCTCAACCATGCCGAACTGCAAGGCGCCGACGGCCAGCGCCTGGCCAGCCTTGAGCTGTACCCGGCCGTTAGCGAAAACCCCAACCTGGGCTTTGATATGCAGGGCGCCGGACCGACCCGGCTGCTGTTGCAGGACAACAGCGGCAACCAGTTCGAAGCGGCGTTGCCCTGAGCGTGCAGCCTGACCAAACCCCTGACCGGAGCGCTTACATGCGTTGGATCCTGCTATTGCTGCTGTGCCTGGGGCTGCCGGCCCAGGCCGATCTGGAATACCGGCTCGCGCCCAGGCAGATCGCCGAGGGCACCTGGTTGCTGGAAGGCAGTACCGACAATTTTGCCAAGGCCAATGGCGGCAATGTGGTCAACACGGCGTTCATCGTGACCGACAGCGGCGTGGTGGTGATCGACAGCGGGCCATCGAAGCGTTATGGCGAGGCGCTGCGCCAGGCCATTGCCGCCATTACCGACAAGCCGGTACTGGAAGTGCTGCTGACCCATCATCACCCGGACCATGTTCTGGGCAACCAGGCTTTCGCCGATGTGCCCATTGGTGCCTTGGCCGGTACCGCTGAGCTGCTGCGCCAACAGGGCGATGCCATGGCCGAGAACATGTACCGCCTGGTTGGCGACTGGATGCGCGGCACCGAGGTGGTACTACCGACCCGGGTGGTGGAGCCAGGTGTGACTGAGGTAGGCGGGCACCGGCTGCGCTTGCTGGGGCTGGGCGGGCATACCGGTGCCGACCTGGCGATTTTCGACGAAAAGACAGGCGTACTGTTCGCGGGCGACCTGGTCTTCTACCAACGTGCCCTGACCACGCCCAACAGCCCCGGGCTGGACGTTTGGCTCAACGACCTCGACACCTTGCAGGCGCTGCCGTGGAAGCAGCTGGTGCCCGGGCATGGCCCGGTGGCCAGCGATGCGCAGCCATTTGTGCAGATGCGCGACTACCTGGGCTGGCTGGATGCCCTGATGCGCCAGGGCGCCGCGCGTGGCGACGACATGGCCGAGATGATCCGCAGCCCGATCCCCGAGCGGTTTGCCGGTATCAGCCTGACCCGGTATGAGCTGATTCGCAGTGTCAGCCATCTGTATCCGCGGTACGAGCGCCGCCAGTTACGGCGCTTGCCGTGAGATTTTCTGCGCCTGCGAGATCGAGCGCCGCCCGCGCGGCGCTTCGCGGGGCAAGCCCGCTCCCACATTTGTTTCGGGCCAATGATTCCTGAGGCATTGGCGCGCGATGCCTTGTTTGTACGACGCGGTATCGCGCCATGCACCAAAAGGTACGCGCGCCAATGGCACAGGGATGACTGGCCCGAAACAAATGTGGGAGCGGGCTTGCCCCGCGAAGCGCCGCGCGGGCGGCGCTCGATGTCCGCACCAACCCATGTTCCAGGCCGATACCAAGGAACTAGAAAACTCCGCACTCCTGGCAATTGTTGGCGAGCAGGCCGCGACCAAGAATCCTCGGCACACCGGGAAATTTTCCCGGACACAACAAAAAAACCAAAGGTAGCCGACATGACCCGATCTCCACGTCGTCCCGCGTTCGCTGTGAGCCTGGTGCTCAGCGCCATGCTGCTTGCCGGCGCGGCCCACGCCGCCGTCAGCAATGACGAAATCCTTCAGGACCCGAAGAACCCGCAGCAGATCGTGACCAACGGCCTGGGCGTGCAGGGCCAGCGCTACAGCCCGCTGGACATGCTCAACAGCAACAACGTCAAGGAACTGCGCCCGGTCTGGGCGTTTTCCTTCGGCGGCGAAAAACAGCGCGGCCAGCAGGCACAGCCGCTGATCAAGGATGGGGTGATGTACCTGACCGGCTCCTACTCGCGGGTGTTTGCCGTGGACGCGCGCACCGGCAAGAAGCTGTGGCAGTACGATGCCCGCCTGCCCGACGACATCCGCCCGTGCTGCGACGTGATCAACCGTGGCGTGGCGCTGTACGGCGACCTGGTGTTCTTCGGCACCCTCGACGCCAAGCTGGTGGCACTGAACAAGGACACCGGCAAGGTGGTGTGGAGCAAGAAAGTCGCCGACCACAAGGAAGGCTACTCGATCAGCGCTGCGCCAATGATCGTCAACGGCAAGCTGATTACCGGTGTCGCCGGCGGCGAATTTGGCGTGGTGGGCAAGATCCAGGCCTATAACCCGGAAAACGGCGAGCTGCTGTGGATGCGCCCCACCGTCGAAGGGCACATGGGCTATGTGTACAAGGACGGCAAGGCCATTGAAAACGGCATATCCGGTGGCGAAGCCGGCAAAACCTGGCCCGGCGACCTGTGGAAGACCGGCGGTGCCGCGCCGTGGCTGGGCGGCTACTACGACCCGGAAACCAACCTGATCCTGTTCGGCACCGGGAACCCGGCGCCATGGAACTCGCACCTGCGCCCGGGTGACAACCTGTATTCCTCGTCGCGCCTGGCGCTGAACCCGGACGACGGCACCATCAAGTGGCACTTCCAGAGCACGCCGCATGACGGCTGGGACTTCGACGGCGTCAACGAGCTGATCTCGTTCAACTACAAGGACGGCGGCAAAGAGGTCAAGGCGGCCGCCACCGCTGACCGCAACGGCTTCTTCTATGTGCTGGACCGCACCAACGGCAAGTTCATCCGTGGCTTCCCCTTCGTCGACAAGATCACCTGGGCCACCGGCCTGGACAAGGATGGCCGGCCGATCTACAACGAAGCCAGCCGCCCGGGCGCCCCGGGTAGCGAAGCCAAGGGCAGCTCGGTGTTCGTCGCGCCGGCCTTCCTCGGTGCCAAGAACTGGATGCCGATGGCCTACAACAAGGACACCGGGTTGTTCTACGTGCCGTCCAACGAGTGGGGCATGGACATCTGGAACGAAGGCATTGCCTACAAGAAGGGCGCGGCGTTCCTGGGTGCCGGTTTCACCATCAAACCACTCAACGAAGACTACATCGGTGTACTGCGCGCCATCGACCCGATCAGCGGCAAGGAAGTGTGGCGCCACAAGAACTATGCGCCACTGTGGGGTGGGGTGCTGACCACCAAGGGCAACCTGGTGTTCACCGGCACCCCGGAAGGCTACTTGCAGGCGTTCAACGCCAAGACTGGCGACAAGGTCTGGGAGTTCCAGACCGGCTCCGGCGTGCTTGGCTCGCCCGTTACATGGGAAATGGACGGCGAGCAATACGTTTCGGTGGTTTCCGGCTGGGGCGGCGCGGTACCACTGTGGGGCGGTGAAGTGGCCAAGCGGGTCAAGGACTTCAACCAGGGCGGCATGCTCTGGACCTTCAAGCTGCCCAAGCAGCTGCAGCAAACCGCAAGCACCCAGCCGTAACGCAACCCTGCCGCCTGCTGCCAGTGCCCTGGCGGCAAGCGGCCCTACTACCAAATGACGAGAGCCCCGCTGCCAACGATGCATTCGTCCGGCAGGCGGGGCTTTTTACCATCGGTCCATCGCCTGTCGCCGGACAGGCATCGACCCGCAGAGGCTCAGCATGATCTACGCACAACCCGGAACTCCAGGCGCCGTCGTGTCCTTCAAGCCACGTTATGGCAACTTCATCAATGGCGAATTCGTGGCGCCCCTGGCTGGCCAATACTTCACCAACAGCTCGCCGGTCAATGGCCAGCCAATTGCCGAATTCCCCCGTTCCACCGCGCAGGACATCGAACGTGCACTGGACGCCGCGCATGCCGCCGCCGATGCCTGGGGCAAGACTTCGGTGCAGGACCGTGCCCTGGCACTGCTGAAAATTGCCGACCGCATCGAGCAGAACCTGGAAGTGCTGGCGGTTACCGAAAGCTGGGACAACGGCAAGGCCGTGCGCGAAACCCTGAATGCCGACGTGCCGCTGGCGGCGGACCACTTCCGCTACTTTGCCGGGTGCATCCGCGCGCAGGAAGGCGGTGCCGCCGAAATCAACGAAGGCACCGTGGCCTATCACATCCATGAACCCCTGGGCGTGGTGGGGCAGATCATTCCGTGGAACTTCCCGTTGCTGATGGCGGCCTGGAAACTGGCCCCGGCTCTGGCCGCCGGCAACTGCGTGGTGCTCAAGCCGGCGGAGCAGACGCCGCTGTCGATCACCGTGTTTGCCGAACTGATCGCCGACCTGTTGCCGGCGGGTGTGCTGAACATCGTCCAGGGCTTCGGCCGTGAGGCCGGCGAGGCGCTGGCGACCAGCAAACGTATCGCCAAGATCGCCTTCACAGGTTCCACCCCGGTGGGCTCGCACATCATGAAATGCGCGGCCGAGAACATCATTCCGTCCACCGTGGAGCTGGGCGGCAAGTCGCCGAACATCTTCTTCGAAGACATCATGCAGGCGGAACCGGCGTTCATCGAGAAGGCTGCCGAAGGCCTGGTGCTGGCGTTCTTCAACCAGGGCGAAGTGTGCACCTGCCCGTCCCGGGCGCTGATTCAGGAATCGATCTACGAGCCGTTCATGGCCGAAGTGATGAAGAAAATCGGCAAAATCACCCGCGGCAACCCGCTGGACACCGCGACCATGGTGGGTGCCCAGGCTTCGGAGCAGCAGTACGACAAGATTCTCTCGTACCTGCAAATTGCCAGGGAGGAGGGCGCGCAGCTACTCACCGGCGGCGCTGCCGAGCGCCTGCAGGGTGACCTGGCCAGCGGTTATTACATCCAGCCGACCCTGCTCAAGGGCCACAACCAGATGCGGGTGTTCCAGGAAGAAATCTTCGGCCCGGTGGTGGGGGTGACCACCTTCAAGGACGAAGCCGAAGCCCTGGCGATTGCCAATGACAGCGAGTTCGGCCTGGGTGCCGGCCTGTGGACCCGCGACATCAACCGTGCCTACCGCATGGGCCGCGGGATCAAGGCCGGGCGGGTCTGGACCAACTGCTACCACCTGTACCCGGCACATGCGGCATTTGGCGGCTACAAGAAGTCGGGCGTGGGGCGTGAGACGCACAAAATGATGCTGGACCATTATCAGCAGACCAAGAACCTGCTGGTGAGCTACGACATCAATCCGTTGGGCTTCTTCTAAGTCCTGAAATGGCCTTGGGGCTGCTTTGCAGCCCATCGCCGGCAAGCCAGCTCCCACAGGATCGCGCAAAGCTCCAGACTTGTGCAGTACCTGTGGGAGCTGGCTTGCCGGCGATGAGGCCGGTACAGCACTACATTACTCCTCGCTATTCGCTGTCTTCCTACCAACGCCTGCCGCAAATTCGTTCCAAAGTAGCATTCGCCCCCGCCGCCGCCCATGCATTAATGCCTCTACCGGAATCACCCGGCACAAGAAGAGGACTTGCCCTATGTGGACCAAACCCGCCTACGCCGACCTGCGCATTGGCTTCGAAGTGACGATGTATTTCGCCAATCGCTGATGTCTGTCCGGCCATCCTCGCGGTGGCCGGGTCTTTAACCCGGATGCCGCTTTGGTCTGGTTGCTTTCGCGGCGGGATGCTTTACGCTGGCGGTTACCTTCCAGAACAATAAGAACAGGCTTCCCGATGAGCCAGAGTTTCAGCCCGCTTCGCAAGTTTGTATCGCCTGAAATCATCTTCGGTGCCGGCTGCCGGCACAATGTCGCCAATTACGCCAAAACCTTTGGTGCGCGCAAGGTGCTGGTGGTCAGCGACCCCGGCGTGATCGCCGCTGGCTGGGTGGCCGATGTCGAGGCCAGCTTGCAGGCCCAGGGCATCGATTACTGCCTGTACAGCGCCGTGTCGCCCAACCCACGGGTCGAAGAGGTGATGCTCGGTGCCGAGATCTACCGGCAGAACCACTGTGACGTGATCGTTGCCGTCGGTGGCGGGAGCCCGATGGATTGCGGCAAGGCCATCGGCATTGTGGTCGCCCATGGGCGCAGCATTCTCGAATTCGAAGGCGTGGACATGATCCGCGTGCCCAGCCCGCCGTTGATCCTGATCCCGACCACCGCCGGCACCTCGGCGGACGTGTCGCAGTTCGTGATCATCTCCAACCAGCAGGAGCGCATGAAGTTCTCCATCGTCAGCAAGGCGGTGGTGCCGGATGTGTCGCTGATCGACCCGCAAACCACCCTGAGCATGGACCCGTTCCTGTCGGCCTGTACCGGCATCGATGCGCTGGTGCATGCCATCGAAGCCTTCGTTTCCACCGGCCACGGCCCGTTGACCGACCCTCATGCGCTGGAAGCCATGCGCCTGATCAATGGCAACCTGGTGGAGATGATCGCCAACCCTGGCGACATTGCCCTGCGCGAAAAGATCATGCTCGGCAGCATGCAGGCGGGGCTGGCGTTCTCCAACGCTATCCTCGGCGCAGTGCATGCCATGTCGCACAGCCTGGGCGGGTTTCTCGACCTGCCGCACGGCTTGTGCAACGCGGTGCTGGTGGAGCATGTGGTGGCGTTCAACTACAGCTCGGCACCGGAGCGTTTCAAGGTGATTGCCGAAGTGTTCGGCATCGATTGCCGTGGCCTCAACCACCGGCAGATCTGCGGGCGCCTGGTGGAGCACCTGATTGCCCTGAAGCATGCCATCGGCTTCAATGAAACCCTGGGCCTGCACGGGGTACGCACCGCCGATATCCCGTTCCTGTCGCAACATGCGATGGACGACCCGTGCATCCTCACCAATCCACGCGCGTCGAGCCAGCGAGATGTCGAGGTGGTCTATGGCGAGGCCCTCTGACGAGCAGCAACGGGCGCTGGCCGGGCTGCTGGGGCTGGGCGACCACTCGGCGCGCAAAAGCCATTACCCGGAGCTTTCTGCCCGCCTGGATGAACTGGAGGCCGAGCGCAACCGCTACAAATGGCTGTTCGAAAACGCCGTGCACGGGATTTTCCAGGCCAGCCTGCAAGACGGCATGCGTGCTGCCAACCCGGCGCTGGCGCGTATGCTGGGTTATGACGACCCGCAAGCACTGCTGTTTTCCCTGACCGACCTGGCCACCCACTTGTTCGATGGGGGGGCTGAAGAGCTGCAGGCAATTACCACGATCCTGGCCCGTGAGCACAGCCTGAACGGTTATGAAACCCGCCTGCGGCGCAAGGACGGCAGCCACCTCGATGTGTTGATGAACCTACTGCTCAAGCCCGGCCAGGAAGGGCTGGTGGAGGGGTTTGTTGCCGATATCACCGAGCGCAAGCAGGCCCAGCAGCGCCTGCAGCAGCTCAATGACGAACTGGAGCAACGGGTCGCTGCGCGTACCGATGAGTTGCTTGAGGCGCGTGATGCCGCCGAAGCCGCCAACCGCAGCAAGGACAAGTACCTCGCTGCCGCCAGCCACGACCTGCTGCAACCACTGAATGCCGCGCGCCTGCTGATTTCGACGTTGCGCGAACGGCGATTGCCCGAGGCCGAACAGGTGTTGGTGGAGCGTACTCACCAGGCCCTGGAGGGGGCCGAGGACTTGCTGACCGACCTGCTGGACATCTCCCGCCTGGACCAGGCAGCGGTCAAACCGGACGTGGCCGTGTACCGCCTGGACGAACTGCTTGCGCCGCTGGTGTCGGAGTTCCGCTCGGTGGCCGATGCGGCGGGCTTGAACCTGCACGCGCGCATTGCTGACTACGCGATCAGCACTGACCTGCGGTTGCTGACGAGGATCCTGCGCAACTTCCTCAGCAACGCCTGCCGTTACACCGACGAGGGTCGAGTCCTGTTGGGCGCGCGGCGTCGCGGCGATCACCTGCGCCTGGAAGTGTGGGATACCGGGCGGGGCATTGCGCAAGACCGGTTACAGGCAATCTTCCTGGAGTTCAACCAGCTGGACGTTGGCCGCGCGGCGGATCGCAAGGGCGTGGGCCTGGGCCTGGCCATCGTCGAGCGGATCGCCAAGATTCTCGGCTACCGGATCGAAGTCCGCTCGTGGCCGGGGCGCGGTTCGATGTTCAGCATCGAAGTGCCGCTTGGCAAAGCGTTGCCGCAGCCCATTCAACACGCCATGCCACAGCCAAGTGCCGGTAACCCGCTACCGGGCCGTCGCCTGCTGGTGCTGGACAACGAAGTGAGCATCCTCGAAAGCATGGGCGCGCTACTGGGGCAGTGGGGTTGCGAGGTGGTCACCGCGACCGACCAGGAGGGAGCCTTGCGGGCGTTGCAGGGGCGCGCACCGGAGCTGATCCTGGCGGACTTCCACCTGGATCATGGCGTGGTCGGCTGCGAGGTGGTGCGGCACTTGCGCGAGCATTTTGCCTCGGCCATTCCGGCGGTAATCATTACTGCCGACCGCACTGACCAGTGCCGGCGTTCGTTGCAGGAACTGGGTGCGCCGCTGCTGAACAAACCTGTAAAACCCGGAAAGCTGCGCGCAGTGTTGAGCCAGTTGTTGGGATAGAGCAAGTTTGCGCGGTCCCCTGTAGGAGCGGCCTTGTGTCGCGATCGGGCTGCGCAGCAGCCCCAGCAATTTGTGCATTGACGCTGGCATGCTGGGGCTGCTGCGCAGCCCGATCGCGACACAAGGCCGCTCCTACAAGGGACAGCGTTCATCTTGTGGAACGCAGGGGTCGATTTTCATCGTCTACCGGCTACTGGCCTGTGCTTTTATCATTCAACCCACATAGCCCCCACAGCAGGGCCACTGCAGGACAATCATCAAACAGGAGTTTCCATGGCAGAGCGAGCAATCCGCGCGTCTTACGCAGGCGTGGCGTACCAGGTGAGCATCACCGATGGCCAGCACCAGTGGGCCAGTGACGTTGACGCGCAGGCAGGTGGCGGGGATGTCCGGCCGTCGCCGCATGCGCTGTTACTGTCGTCACTTGGCGCCTGTACCTCGATCACCGTTGCCATGTACGCCCAGCGCAAGGAAATGCCGCTGGAAGCCATCGATGTCGATATCCGCATCGACCATGAACAACTGGGTCGCGAACCGAAGATTCAGATTGCTCGCGAGATCACGCTGCGTGGGGCGCTGAGCGACGAGCAACGCGCGCGATTGCTGGAAATCGCCAACGCTGCCCGATTCACAAAGTTTTGAATGGCGAGATTAGCATCGCAAGCACGCTACCTAAATATCAAATATTGTGGCTTATCCATTAAAATCCAGATTAAGACACAATACATTGGATTTATAAGGATTGATGGCATAGGGGCTCGCTTCTATAATTCCAGCTACTCACAGCCATGAAGCGAGCTTGGTAAACACTATGCTGGATTTGAGCTTCAGCAAGCCGAGCGAGGTCGTCAAGCGCCTTTGCGATCGGTTACGCACAGAGCGCCTGGCGCTGGAAATGACCCAGGCCGAACTGGCCGGGCGTGCTGGTATTGGCGCTAACACCGTGTCCAACCTCGAAGCCGGGCGCAACGTTGGCTTCGAAAATGTTGTACGGGTGGCAATAGCGCTTGGCCGGGCACAGGAGCTCGAGGGTCTGTTCCTGCCCAAGCTGGGCAGTATTGAGGATATACGGCGCTACGAAAGCAGCGCCAGCCGTCTTCGGTCCAGAAGGAAAGCTGGCAATGCTTGAGCAGGTGAATGTCTTCTATGAAGGCTGGGGCGAGCGCTGGCGGTGGGGCTCATTGGTTTCTACAACCGCTTTGACCGGTCGGCCACTCATCGTCTTCGAATTCAGTGAGGAGGCCAGGCGAAGAGGGCTGGAGCTTTCTGCTTACACCCTACCGCTACAAGGGCCACCATTACGCCGGGAGTTCCCGCGTCATCAGCTGCATTTGCCTGGGCCTGTCTACGATGCGTTACCGGACGGCTGGGGGATGTTGCTGATGGACCGCTTGTTCAGGCGTCGAGGCCTTACCACGGCGCGTATTGGTGCCCTTGAACGGCTGGCTTTCATCGGTGGTAATGCAATGGGGGCCATGACATTTGAACCGGTAATGCCTGAAGGCCAGCAACCCGACGTTCATATTCCACTGGAGAAGCTCGCTGCCGAGGTTACCGAGGTACTCCACGGTGAGGGTGGCGAGTTCCTGCAGACACTGCTGCTGGTAGGTGGCTCGCCTCAAGGTGCCAGGCCCAAGGCACTGGTTTATCGCAACCCTGAGAATGGCGAGTTCACCACCGCCCCGACCGCTGGGCTGGAAGCCTGGTTGGTCAAGTTCCCGGCCAAAGACGAACATCCCGAAGTGTGCGCCATCGAAATGGCCTACGCCGAATGCCTGCGCAAATGCGTCATCGCCACACCAGAAACGCAGTACTTCAGCCTGCCCAATGGGATGGCAGCGTTTGCCAGCAAGCGCTTCGACCGGCAGCAAGGCATGCGTGTACCCATGCAGAGCCTTGCGGCTTTCACGGGGGCAGATTTTCAGTCACCGGGTGTTCTTGATTACGTAAATTTCGTGCGGGCAACGCAGATGTGTACCAACGATGTACGTGAAATGGCGGTGGCGTTCGAGCGTGCAGTCTTCAACATTGCGTTCAATAACAGAGATGATCATCCGAAGAACTTCGCTTTCCTGATGTCGCCAAAAGGTCGCTGGCAATTGGCGCCGGCCTACGACGTGACGTTCTGTGAAGGGCCAGGTGGCTACCACCAGATGGATGTGATGGGCGAGGCGCTGGCAGTTTCCCGCGCACAAGTGCTAAGGCTTGCTGAAGAAGCCGAAGTGCCTCTGGACGCTGCCTGCAAACTGATTGACCGCATCTGCGATGTGGCCGGTCAGTTTGCAAGCATTGCCGGGCACCTGTGCCCAGGGGCTATCACCCGCGATACCTTGCAGACAGTTCAAGGGCGGATTGATCAGAACGTTGCCTTGCTGCGCCAGTGACAGCCTGAAGTCTGCACAATACCTGTGGGCCTTGCGCCGCGATGGGCTGCAGAGCGGCCCCACGATTTCAGCATCACCGCATATATCGACGGGGCCGCTTTGCGGCCCATCGCGACACAAGGCCGCTCCCACAGAGGCTGTTGATTTCCTAAAGTTCAGCCTGAGCGGCTTTCACCAGCCAGTCAATCAACACCTGCAGCCGCTTGGGCATGCCGTCATGGTGCGGGTGAACCAGGTAATAACCGTGATTGGACGTGTCGCGAAAGCTACCAAAAGGCAACGGTCCTGAACGGCTTCGTTGATCTCGTCCATTGAGCGCTGCATGACCGCGAACAGGCGTTCGCCGTCCTCGGTCAGGCTTACCTTGCGCGGCATGCGGTTGAACAGTTTCAACGCCAGCTCACGCTCGAGCCGGTTGATGCGGTGGCTCACGGCGCTTGCGCTGAGGGACAGCTCATCGGCCGCACGTGCAAAGCTCAGGTAGCGCGCAGCGACCAGAAACACATGCAGGCTGCCCAGATGGGCACCATTGAGCTTGATTGCGACGCGGCCGGGCGTGTTCATTCAGCAGTCCTTGTTCACAGGTTACGGACGCGTCAGCAGGGCACGGCCTTTTGACAGGTAAGCGTCAAACTCGGTTGCTGGCACCATGCTACCGCCCGTTCCCCAGCAACTGGCGAAGCTTCGGCAGGGGGGCGATGTGCGATTGATCGGGTGGCTTTGTTGCCAGGCTTCCAGGGTTTTTCCGTGGATCATGATTTCACCTGTAGTGTAGTGTTCACCCAATTAACGTCATGTAGCCTGTTCGACTCAAACGATCATTCCTCACCCTTTGGGTGAGCCAGTGTCATGCATGGCGACAATGCTGAAGATGGCTCAACGGTGCGCCGACCAGGTACAGTTCAAGGCTGCCACGGCAATCTCGTGACGGGGTGGGAAAGAGGCAGGATAACGCAGCGGCCGTCGAATATTGCGCATGGTCGCTATTGATGTGTTGACTGAGCTGGCCTCTTCGCGGGTGAACCCGCTCCCACAGGTGCAGCGAATGCCTCGCGGCATGAGGGTTTCCTGTAGGAGCGGGTTCACCCGCGAAGAGGCCAGCACAATGCGCAGAGTACTAACGGCAGCGTCGTGCATTTGCGTCCAGGGTAGCAGCAGGCGCTATAGCGGGCTTTCAGAGGGCCGGGCCAGAAGCCTCGCTGACACCTGCCAGCGTCGTGAAGGAGATGTCCTTGGCAGTGAGCAGGAGATCGCTCACCGACGCGATGATACGGCGGTTGCCGCATGCTTGCGTGATCCTGACAATCCTTTTCAGGCGGAACCAGAAACCAACATGCTAGGTGCTGTGGCTGCGTTTGCTTCAGCGGGCGTTTGCCAGTTCCTGGCGAACGATGGCTGCACCTGCACTCAGCGCTTTGAGCTTGCCGTTGGCAACCCGGCGAGGCAGGGGGGCCATGCCGCAGTTGGTGCAAGGGTAGAGTTTGTCGGCATCAACAAACTGCAGCGCCTTGCGCAAGGTGTTGGCGACTTCCTCGGGCGTTTCGATGGCATGGTTGGCCACATCGATGGCGCCGACCATGACTTTCTTGCCGCGAATCAGCTCGATCAGGTCCATTGGCACATGCGCGTTGTGACACTCAAGCGAAATGATATCGATGCTGGACTGCTGCAACTTGGGGAAGGCTTCTTCATATTGCCGCCATTCCGAGCCCAAGGTCTTTTTCCAGTCTGTATTGGCCTTGATGCCATAGCCGTAGCAGATGTGCACGGCCGTTTCGCACTTGAGGCCCTGAAGAGCCCTTTCCAGGGTGGCGACACCCCAGTCGTTCACGTCGTCAAAGAACACATTGAACGCGGGTTCGTCGAACTGAATGATATCGACACCGGCAGCTTCCAGTTCCAGGGCTTCCTGGTTAAGAATCTTGGCGAACTCCCAGGCGAGCTTTTCCCGGCTTTTATAGTGGCAGTCATACAGCGTGTCGATCATGGTCATGGGGCCTGGCAGCGCCCACTTGATCGGCTGGGTAGTTTGCTGGCGAAGGAACCGGGCATCGTCGACAAACACCGGTTTTTGCCGGGCGACAGCACCGACTACGGTCGGTACGCTGGCATCGTAGCGATCGCGAATACGCACGGTTTCACGCTTTTCAAAGTCGACACCGCTGAGGTGCTCGATGAACGTGGTAACGAAATGCTGGCGCGTCTGTTCGCCGTCACTGACGATATCGATACCGGCGTGCTGTTGTTCCTGCAAGGCCAGGCGCAGGGCGTCCTGTTTACCTTCAAGCAGTTGCTCATCTTGCAACTTCCAGGGTGACCAGAGCTTTTCCGGCTCGGCAAGCCAGGCCGGTTTAGGCAAGCTGCCGGCGGTGGACGTTGGAAGCAGAGTATTCATGAACGGTAACCTTGTACTTTAAATTGATCAGAGGTATTGAGCGGACCATTGCGCAAGCGTGGCCTGGTACGGTTTGACAAATTGCTCTTCGGCGAACTTGCCCTGCTCGATTGCCAGGCGGCTGCGTTCTTCGCGGTCGTAGACAATGCGCGTGAGCGAGTAGTCCTGGTGCTTGAGGCTGGGCTGGTAGGACTTGCCGGCTGCGGAGTTGGCGTTGTAGATCTCGGGGCGGTAGATTTTCTGGAAGGTATCCATGGTGCTGACGGTGCTGATCAGCTCGAGGTTGCTGTACTCGGCCAGCAGGTCACCGGCAAAGTAGAATGCCAAGGGGGCAACACTGTTCGGCGGCATGAAGTACCGCACCTTCAGCCCCATCTTGTTGAAGTACTCGTCGGTCAGGGAGTATTCGTCCTGCTGGTATTCAACGCCCAGCACGGGGTGCTGGTTTTCGGTGCAATGGTAGGTTCTGCTGCTAGACACGCTCAGGCAGATAACCGGCGGCTTGTTGAAATGCGCTTTGTAGGTTGACGAGTTGATGAAGCACTTGAACAGGTTGCCGTGCAGCACGCCAAAGTTTTCAGGCGTGCTGAAAGTTGGCAGGCCTTTGTTGTGCTCCAGCAGCAAAACACTGAAATCGTAATCGCGCACGTACGATGAAAAATTGTTGCCGACCATGCCCTCGAAACGGGTATTGGTCTTGTGGTCGACAATATGGGTTTTCAAAATTTCAATCAGCGGCAGGGCATTGCCATGCGCTTCGGCATCCAGGTGCATTTCAACCGAAATGATTTCCAGCTCGACGCTGTAGCGATCATTTTCGGTGTTGTCCCAGTGCGCCAGGGCATTGAAGCGGTTGTTGATCATCGTCAAGGTGTTGCGCAGGTTTTCCTTGCGATTGGCACCCCGCGCCAGGTTGGCGAAGTTGGTAGTGATGCGGGTGTTTTCGGCGGGGTGATAGTGTTCGTCAAAGGCAATGCGCTTGACGGTGAATACCGGTTCTTTGTTCATGGCGTACGGCTGTCCTGATGCTTGACTCAAGCGGTGCGGTGCGTCCCTGCTGGGTGGTCAGGGCGGCGCTTGGTAGTCTTTAAGTTGTCCTGGAATGAGGGCTATTCTAGGCAGGGCGCTGCATGAGTGATATTGAAGATGATTCAAAGTTTTTTTAGTTTTGCTCATGATGCGGTTGGCTAATCAGTACTGGAGAGGGTGCTGGGGCTTCAGTAATCTGGCGCCTGTGCTGGCCTCTTCGCGGGTGAACCCGCTCCTACAGGGGGCCCGGTTGCAGGGGAAATGGTGTGGCGGCGGTGGCCTTTTGCGTGCTCTGGGTAAGTAGCGGCTTCGAAGTTGGCATGAAAATCTCATGGTCAGCCGAAAACATACGATCTTCGTAACCTTGCACCCACCCTTCATGGAAGAAAAATAAAGGGGGCTTACATGAGCTGTCTGATTTGCGCAGGGCAGGCCGAATCCGTTGAGTGCGCCCACGGCTGGGAAGAGCGGTGTTGTGCCCGATGTGGTTGTTACCGAATGTCACAAACACTCATTCTGGTGATGATGGAAGAGGGGCAGATTTTCGATACCGCGCGAATGCGCGAATGGCTGACGGCACGGCGTGTTCAGGTGCCTGTTCCTTCCATTGACCATCACCAGGCGATTCTGGCGCGTTAAACGGCAATCCGGGTTGATATCGTAATAATATTACCGATTGCGTAGTGCAGGCCAAGCTTTATCAGAGTATTCCCGACCCAGCGAGTTCCCTGTTCCAGGGGATATTCCTGTGCCTGCTTTTCGGGCCAGATAAATGATTGAAGTAGCGGACTTCAACATGGTTAAATCGCGCCGGTCCAAACGCCTGCAAAGGCCTTGGCATGCGAGATACACGGACGGCTCGCAGTGAATGGCTAGTCGAGCCCCGTGATAGTTCAACAGCGCAAAGGTTGCTGTGGCGTAATTCACACACTCACTAAAGGGAATTGGAAAGGCATGCTGTTTTCGAACGAGCGGGAAATCATTGGCGGTTACAAGATGCTGCCAACCAAAGACGCCGACGCTATCTACACGCAAAAGAACATGCTGCTGAAGGCTGCCAAGTTCCTCAAGCTGGTGGGCTGGTTCTGCATCATCCTCGGCTTGCCCATGCTGTTCCTGCTGGTGCCCGGCATCATCATGATTGCACTGGGCGTTTTCCTGCTGGTACGTGCCAACAAGAATATCCAGGTGATCGAGCGGGCAACCCAGAGCTATTGCGCTGAGATTGGTGTAGCAGCAGTCTGAAGCTGGCTGCGACAGCCGCGCAAACACCAAAGCCGCAGCCTTTTGTTACTGGAAGAGGTTGCGGTTTTTGCTTTTCAGCTGCCGATGACTGGCAGGCCTTCACGGACATTTCGACCGGACTGCGGCATCATGGGCCGCTCAATCATCACCTCACCCAGGAGACAGCGATGATCAAGGTTGGCGATCAATTACCGGATATCACCCTTTACCAATACAACAACGATGCCGACGCCTGCGCGATCGGCCCGGTTGCCTTTTCCATTCGCGAGCGCTGCAAGCAGAAGAAGGTGTTGATTTTCGCGTTGCCAGGGGCGTTTACGCCGACCTGTTCCGAGCGTCATGTGCCCGGCTATGTGGCTGCGTCAGCCGAACTGTTCGCGGCGGGCATTGACGAAATCCTCTGCGTCTCGGTGAACGATGCCTTTGTCATGAACGCCTGGGGCAACAGCCTGCAGGTGGGTGACGCAGTAAAGATGATCGGCGATGGCAATGGCGATTTCAGCGAGGCACTGGGCCTGATCCAGGACCTCTCGGCACGCGGCATGGGGCGCCGCTCGCTGCGCTATGCCATGGTGGTCGACGACCACATTGTCAAACACATTGCGCTCGAAGCCCCGGGCAAATTCGAAGTCAGCGATGCGGCTAGCATGCTGGCGGCGTTGCGTTAGGGTCATGGCCCAGGCCTTGCGGTAAACGACTGCGGGGCTAAAACCCGATGCCATCGAGCGCGTCGGCTGCTTCGCGGGTGAACCCGCTCCTACATTGGGCGGTGTTTGGGTGAAGGGTTGCGCTGTCACTTGTCACACGCATTAGCTGATCCCGCTGCTGGCAAACGCGTCGCCAAGAAAGTCGAGCAGCGCCCGCACCGATGGCAACAGCCCACGGCGTGAGGCATAGACCGCGTGCACAACCCCGGTACGCGGCGCCCAGCCCGGTAGCAGGTTGACCAGCTTGCCGGCATTCAGGTCTTCACACACCACCACGGCGGGTATATGCACTGCTCCCGCGCCTGCCAGCGCGGCCTGGCGCAGGGCTACCAGGTCGTCGGTGACCATGCGAGGCTGGTAGCGTACGTGCGCACTGGTGCCTTGGGGGCCTTCCAGTTGCCAGTAGTAATCGCGCTGTACCGCGCCCCAGTGCAGTGTCGGCAGGGCGGCAACATCGGCGGGCGCCGGCTTTGCCGGCAATCGTTCGCGCAAGGCTGGCGCGCCTACCACCTGCTGGCGGCTCTCGCCCAGCACCTTCATCACCAGGTCACTGCTTTCCAGTGGCGGAAAACGAACCCGCAGGGCGATGTCGATGCCTTCCTGGATCAGGTCTACCTGGCGGTTGGTACTCTGCACATGCAGTTCAACCTGCGGGTATTGCACCATGAACCGCGCCAGCATCGGACCGACCCAGAAGTTCAGCAACGCCGTCGGGCAGCTCAGGTTTACCACGCCGCGCGGCTCCGAGCGGTGCTGCTCGACGGCTTCGGTGGCTGCCGCTGCTTCCACCAGCATCGCCACGCAGTGCCGGTAGAACACCTGGCCGATCTCGGTGACCGAAAAATGCCGCGTAGAGCGCTGGATCAGCCGCACACCCAGGCGCTCTTCAAGCCCGGCAATGCGCCGGCTCAGCTTCGACTTGGGCTCGTCCAGGGCGCGACCGGCCGGGGTGAAGCCGCCGTGCTCCACCACCTGGGCGAAATAGTAAAGGTCATTGAGATCATCCATTGCAGTGTTCCTCTCGTGGAACACAGATAGTAATTTTTGCTGGCTACCGGGGCAATTGTTCTGCCCGTATCGTTTCTTCCATGCACTTCAGCCATGCAACAGCAGCCCGGCATCTATAGCCCTTCACGGCTGAATGCCCTACCAGGAGAAACCGATATGACGCAATTCACCCAGACTGCCAACTTCAACGGCCAACGCCCGGTGATCGACCCCGATGACACCGCCATGCTGCTGATCGACCACCAGAGCGGGTTGTTCCAGACGGTCAAGGACATGCCCATGACCGAACTGCGCAACAACGCCATTACCCTCGCCAGGATCGCCACCTTGGCGAAGATCCCGGTGATTACCACCGCGTCGGTGCCGCAAGGCCCCAACGGCCCGCTGATCCCCGAGATCCATGAGGCAGCTCCCCATGCGCAGTACGTGGCGCGCAAGGGTGAAATCAACGCGTGGGACAACCCTGAGTTCGTCGCTGCCGTAGAGGCCACTGGCAAGAAGACCTTGGTAATTGCCGGCACCATCACCAGTGTGTGCATGGCCTTTCCGGCAATCGCTGCGGTCAGCGCCGGGTACCGGGTATTTGCCGTGATCGATGCATCCGGGACCTATTCCAAGGCCGCGCAGGAAATTACCCTGGCCCGCGTCGTTCAGGCGGGTGTGGTACCCATGGATACCGCGGCTGTAGCCTCGGAAATCCAGCGCACCTGGAACCGCCCGGACGCTGCGCAGTGGGCCGAAGCCTACAGCCTGATCTTCCCGCACTACCGCCTGCTGATCGAAAGCTACGTCAAGGCCCAGCAAGTTGTCACCCAGCACGAAGTGCTTGATTCACAACGTTGAGGCCCTGCAGCCCGGTAGTGTGTTGCCGGGCTTTTGCTCGTCTGTAGAGTTTCACTTGATGGGCTAACCTGTACGGACGGCTTTTTAAGAGTGGGGATAGAGATGCGGCTGTCCGACTTCATTGAGAACAGCATGGAAGCGATTCTCCAGGCTTGGGAGAACTACGCGCGCTCGGTCGAGACAGACCTGCCAAAGCAGGATTCCGTGGGCTTGCGCGATCACGCCGAAAAGATCTTGCTTACTGCCGCCCTGGACATGCGAACGGCACAAACCCGCTATCAGCAAGCTGAAAAGGCTCAGGGAAGAGGGCCGAGGAGCTCCAGTGATACCGCTGCGGAAACTCACGCGGTTGCACGCCTGGTAGCGGGGTTCTCCATGGAACAGATGGTTTCCGAGTATCGGGCACTGCGTGCGAGCGTGCTGTCTCTCTGGCTTAGCCAGGGTTCGCACGCCGAGAGCCATTATGTTCGGGACATGATCCGCTTCAATGAAGCCATTGACCAGGCGCTGGCAGAATCGGTTGCTGCGTATGGCACGGCGGTCGAGTCGACCCGAAAAATGGTGCTCGCCGTGCTTGGCCATGATTTGCGATCGCCGCTCGGCGCGATACTCATGGCGGGTGACCTGATCCAGCGACAGCAGGGCCTGGATGAGAAGGGCAAGGTGCTGGCCACCCAGGTCTGCACCAGCGCCCGCCGTGCGAACGTGATGATCAACGACCTGCTGGACCTGGCCCGCTGCAACCTCGGTACCGGCATTCCGGTGAACCTGCAAAGGGCCAATTTGAACACCATCTGCCGCGCTGTTGTTGACGAGCTGCGTACGGGGTTCCCTCAAGCAACGATTCTGCTGGATGAGCAGGCGCGCATCTCCGGCCAGTTCGACCCTGACCGTATCGCCCAGGTGTTCAGCAACCTGATTGGCAATGCCCTGCGTCATGGCGATGCAACGGCGCCGATCAAGGTGAAGGTGGCCAACGTGGAAGGCGCCGCACGGGTAAGCGTGCATAACTCGGGGGAACCTATCCCCGCCGAAGTGATGCCTTTCATCTTCCGGCCGGAGGGGCGCTATTCGAGCTATTCATCGGGCGAACGGGGCTCGGCAGCGGGGCTAGGCCTTGGGCTGTTCATTGCCTCGGAGATCGTGGCAAGCCATGGTGGCAGGATTGACGTGGAGTCCAGTAAAGAGGCCGGGACCACATTCGAGGTCATTCTGCTGGGTTCAGCCGGCTGATTATAGTGTGCGCAGCATTTCCCAGAACGATGCCCCCACCCCCATGATGCTCTCGCCGGCAATCAGCCCTGCTGCCGTGGTAATGGCAAAGCGCTCGGTGATGCTCGGCCAGCGGCAACTGACAAGCCAGGTGAGCACTGCGCCAAGCCCCATCATCATGCTGATCGACGCGGGCAGTATGAAGGCCAACCCCAGCGCGGCTGTGCTGGGCAGCCAGCGGGCCGCCCGGTGCGGCAGCAGGCTGTCCAGCGTACCCAGCAGCACGCCAGCAGTGCTACCGGCCACGATTGCCCAGCGAAGCTCCGGCGACAGTACCCCAAGCCCCTGAGTCAGCGTCTGTGCCACTGCTTTCCAGGTCGCTACGGCTGGCGCCGGCCACTGCTCGGTCAGCAGCAGGGCCTGCGGGTCGGGAATCAGCACCAGGTACACCAGCACGCCGACCACGCTGCCGATGAAGACACCGATGCATTGCGCCAGCAACTGCTTGTGCGGCGTGGCGCCTATCTCCAGGCCAACCTTGAAGTCGTTCATCAGGTCGGTGGACTGCCCGGCCGCGCCACCCGCCGTGTTGGCACTCATCAGGTTGATGGCCACCTGGCCGGGGGCGACCAGGCCGAAGCTGAGCTGCGACAGCTTGCCAATGGCACCAATCGGCGCGATGCCGGTGGCGCCAACCACGCGCGCGGCGACCACAGCAAGGCAAATCGCCAATGGAATGCTGAGCAGCGCCATCCACCCGTTTATGCCGAACAGCAGCACCTGCAGGGTCACTACCAGGGCGATGGCCAGCAGCAGGCCGGCTACTGGCCACGGCGTAACGCGCAGCTTGGCGCGCGTCGGTCGCTTTGCCAGGCGGTCAGCGGGTTTACGCGGGTGCCCTTGCAGCAGGCGGACCGCCAATGACGTCAGGGTTGCGCAGACCATCAAGCTCACGCCTGGCCACAACAGCCATTCTACCAGGGCAGCGAATTGCGGGCCGCTGGCGTTCGGGGCCAGCACCACCAGGGCGTGGTCGACCAGCCATGGCGCCAGGCCGCCCCATGCCAGTGCAGCGCCAAGCAGCAGGGTGAGGCCGACGCGAATGCCGATGATGCCGCCGAAACCGACCAGCAGCAGCGAAGGGTCGAAGGTGAAGGTCATGCGCTCGAAGGCAGGCGTGGGTGCCCAGCGCGGTATCGCCCAGACGAACCCGTCAATCCATTTCACTAGCCCCGACAGCAGCGCGGCGCTGCACAGCACCTTGATGCGCAACAGGGCTTCGTGCCCGTGGTGGTAGATCTGCTGCAGCGTTTCCAGGGTTGCCATGCCCTCGGGGAACTTCAGCTCAGGGTCGTTGAGCAGTGCGGGGCGTAGGTACCAGGCGATCCAGATGCCCAAAAAACTTACCGAGAACACCCAGGCCATCATTGGCAGCGGGTCCAACTGGTGGCCGGTGAGCAGCGTGTAGGCGGGAATTGGCGCCACCAGCCCCCCGGAAACGATGGAGGCGGCAGCCGAAGCCACGGTCTGGTTGATGTTGCTCTCATGCAGTGTCCAAGCGGGCACGGCCTGCCTGCGCCGCCCCAGGCCCTGCCACAGCACGAAGCCGACCAGCAGGGCGATGATCGACATGTTGAATGACCAGCCGATCTTGAGCCCGGCGTACACATTGGAGGGTGTAAGCAAAATGCCCAGTACCGCACCGGTGAGCACTGCCCGCAGGCTCAGTTCACGCTCGACGCGAACCTTGGGCAGGGCGGAGGCTGGAGCATGTCCCATGGCAATCCTTTGTGGCTGTGGCAAGCGCTCTGGACAACTGAGCCCCGTCAGCCATGAAGGTTCCCCTTCGCCAGGGTTTGTACGCGTTGACCTGCTCGGCTTCGCTGCGCTTGCGGGCCACGCGCGGCGCTCGATCGAATAGGCGCTGCATAAGGCACGGAGAACACCTTGCCAACCCTATCTAATCGCTAGGGGCGCAGCATCAATGCGCTCCGCCAGCGAGCAGCGCCAGCAGAGCGTCGGCATCCAGCTTGGCGCTGGTTTCCCCGCCCTCCAGCAAGCTGTCGGCCAGGTCTCTTTTACGCGCGTGCAAGCCGACGATCTGCTCTTCGATGCTGTTTTCGGCGACCAGTCGGTAAATGGTCACCGGACGCTGCTGGCCAATGCGATAGGCGCGGTCGCTGGCTTGGTCCTCTACGGCAGGGTTCCACCACGGGTCGAGGTGGATCACATAGTCGGCGGCGGTCAGGTTAAGGCCGCTGCCCCCGGCCTTCAGGCTGATTAGGAAGATTTCACCCTCGCCAGCCTGGAAGGCATTCACGCGGCGCTCCCGCTCTTTGGCGGGTACGCTGCCGTCGAGGTACTGGTAAGCGATGCGTTTTTCATCGAGCAGCTTGCGCACGATGCTCAAGTGGTCGACGTACTGGCTGAACACCAAGGCTTTGTGGCCACTGTCCAGAAGCTCTTCGACGAGGGCTGCAAAGGCCTGAAGCTTGCTGCCTGGCAGTACCGATTCCGGCATCACCAGGCTTGGATGGCAGCAAAAACGGCGCAGTCGGGTGATTTCAGTCAGTATCTTGAAGGACCTGCCGGCTCCGGGGGCCGCATCGGCAACGTTGTCCATCGCTTGCTGGCGAAGGGCTTCGTAGAGGTGAGCCTCCTCATCGGAGAGCGGTACTTTGTAGGTGATTTCTGTCCGCGCGGGCAGTTCGTCGAGTACCTGGCTCTTGAGGCGACGCAAGATAAAGGGCTGGATAAGGGTTTTCAGGGTCCGTCGGGCTGCCGCATCGCCTTGTTCAATTGGCGTAGCGAAGCGGCTGTTAAAGCTTTCCTGGCTGCCGAGCAGGCCCGGGTTGATAAAGCGGAACAGGCTCCACAGTTCGCCCAAGTGGTTTTCCAATGGGGTGCCAGTGGCTACCACGCGAAATTCCGCCTGCAATGCCATGACAGCCTGGGCGCGCTTGGTCTGGGCATTCTTGATTGCCTGCGCTTCGTCCAGCACGACGCTGTTCCACGAGCAGGCGGCGAATGCGGCACTGTCTTGCTGCAACAGGCCGTAGCTGGTGATAACCAGGTCGCCGGGGCCTAGCTCATCCAGGTTGCGCTTCTGGTGATACACGTGCAGTTTCAATTGAGGGGCGAACCGCCTGCATTCCGCTTGCCAATTGAGCGTAACCGATGTCGGGGCAACAACCAGTTGTGGACCGTTGGCAGCTCGCTGCAGAAGTAGCGCCAGTATCTGTACCGTCTTGCCCAAGCCCATGTCGTCGGCCAGGCAGGCACCGACGCCCCATTCAGCCAGGCGTGCCAGCCAGATGAAGCCCTCATGCTGGTAGCCACGTAAGTCGGCTTGCAGGGTGCGGGGCAGCTGAGGCTGGTAGTCGCGCAGCGACTGCAGTTTTTGCAGATGTGCCTGCCAGCTTTTGTCAGCAGTGAATTCGCCAACTTCGGCTGCCAACCCGGCCAGCAACGGTGCGGTCAACGGGCTGAGACGCAGGCCTTGGTCGGTGACCCGATCTGCCAGGTGCGCCAGCTCGTCCAGGCGCTTGCGCAATGTTTCGTCAAGTGCCAACCAGTCGCGCTCGCCAAGCTTGAGGAAGCGCCCGGGGCTGGCCTTGAGCAGCTCCAGCAGCTGGCGCAGACGCAGCACCTTGCCATCATCGAACGCAATCTCGCCCTGCAGCACGAACCAATCGCCCTGTTTGCGCAGGCCCAGCTGGAGTTCATTCAGCTTCAGGCGGCCTTTCAGGCGCATGCGTTCGCCTTCTGGCCAAACACAGTGCAACTGGTCGCCATCCAGCGCATGCAATTCGGCGAGTACCTGCAAGGCATCCTGCGGCTGGTCAAGCTGCCATTCCTGACCATCGCTATCGGCGTTGGCCAAACCGGGACAGGCCTGTAGCACCTGTTGCAGTGCCTGGCGCTCGCCCGCGAGGTCGCGGCACACCTGCAGGGGCTTGCCATCGCGCTCGCCAAGCAGGTTTTGCGCGCCTTGGCCCGGGCGGAACCAGCTACTCTCGGCCAACGGCCGCACCAACAACTGCAGGCGCAAACCTTCGGCAAGTGGAAGCAAATGGGCGTAAAGGCGTGTATCTGCCGGTTCGTGGTCGAGCTGCGCCGCAAATTCGGGGAGGTCTGAATGGATGGGCAGCAGCGGCGCGATGGCGCTGATCGCTTCGATCAGTTCCGCTTTACCTGATTGCGGTATGCGCAAGCCTTTGTCGATGATCTTGCCGATCTGGCGCAGGTCGCTGTTGATCGAATAGATCAGCAGGCGCGTCGGCGTTTGCTGGTGCAGGTAGTAGGTGTCATCGGTAACGACGCCTTGCGGCTCAAGGCGCAGATGAGTCTGCCCATCTACAGCCTCAAGGTGCAGGCTGGCGTGGCCTGCCTCGAGCTCGACGCGTACGTCCGGGGCATCGTGCCAGAACAGCGCCGGGTGGCCGATCAGCCTGGGAAGGGCCAGACCGGGAAGGAGCTCGAATTCGACATTGGAATAATACGTATGGCCAGCCTGGATCGTGCTGATGGCTTGCCGGTCTTGCTCGCAAAGAAAGTCCAGCCGGTCAACTTCCTCTACCAGGCGTTTGAGCGCTACTGGGCGGCCTTTGCTCCATTGCCCCTTTGCCCCGAGCTTTTGCTCGCGCGGCTCCAGACGACTGGAGTAACGGCTGTTATTCAACAGCCAGGCCAGGCGAGTCGTCTTCTTGCTGGCGGGGCTGGTCGGCGCGCTGGACGGCTTCAACTGGCACAGCGCACTGAGGGCGTGCTGCCAGGCTTCCTGACGCTGAAGCAACGCGGCCAGTGGTTTCAACCCGGCATCCTGATGCAGATCGTGCAGCTGCCTGGGCACGCCAAACTGTGCTGCAATCAAGGCATCGAACTCTGCCGCCAGCCAGGCGTAACCCTGCTGGTCGAGTTCAGCTCGGTAATCTTGCAGCGTGGTGCGCCAATCCTGCCCCCGCGCGATCGGCGCATCCAGCCAGTACAGGGCGAGCGCGAGCAGCAGGCCATCAAAACCTTTGAGTGCTGAAGGGCGCAGGTACGAGAGGTCTGGTTTGTTGCCCTGTAATTGCTCGAACAGCTGGGAGAGCGCCTGGTAGGTGGTGCCGTAGTTCTGCTTGTCGCCCTGAGCCAGGGCCTGCTTGAGCGCCGTGTGGTGCTGGCTATCGTTTTCAGCGATGAGTGCCAGGCAGTACAGGGCGTTGAGCAACGGTGGCAGGTCGATCTTGCGCTTTTTGGTCTGCCTGCGCTGATCGGTAAGCCAGGCCCGTATCACTTTCAGGGTGTCGCTAACCTGGCCGCGCAGCAAGAACTGCAGGCTTGCGAAGGTTATCGGGGTGCATGGCTCACCGTAAAGTTGCAGCGCTTTCCAGTCGCCTCGCCACAGGGCCTGGTGCATCAACTGCACCCCCAGCGCAGGGGATGGGTAGTGCGCCATTTCAAGTTGAGCCAAGGCATAGCTACGCGATGCTGGCCCGAACAGGCTGTTGTTCAAGCACAGGTAGTCTTCCAGCAGCAGCCCGCGCACTGTGTCGTCCAGGTGGGCGAACACTTTCAGGCCGGCCGCATCGGCCTGCAGAAGATGCATAGGGTGTTGACTGGCCCATTCCTTCGCGTTGAATAGCCTTCCCGCCCAATACATCGAGTGCTGCAATCGCTGGCCGCTACCACTCAGCAGGTCCAGCCAGAGCTCTTGCAATGCGCGAGGCTTGCCAGGGGCTTGACTCTGCCCAAGTGCTGGCAGGCTGTCGTCGATCTGCTGCAATCGCGCTGCACCGTCAGCCGCATTAAGCAGGCTGAGCAGTACACTGTTGCGCCGTTGTGCAGGCACGACGAAGTATTGCCCTTCGTTACGCTGCTCCACTTCAACCCAGCCTTGGTCCTGGAGCAATTCCAGCAAGCCGGGCAAAGTGGAAACATCAACCAGCTTGCCGCCCGGGTCACAGATACCCATGATGCGCAGCACCTTGAGTAATGAGTTTTTCCCTTTGCCAGGGAACGAGGTAGCCAGGGCATAGAGGGTGGCCCTGCAGTTATCGGGGAGAGAATCCGGGCTAAGCGTTTGCAAGGACATCCTGGGCCTCAACGAAATGGGTAGGCGATTGTACGATACGCCGATCCAGAAAAGGCCAACGGATTTCTCATTGTCGGTCGTTCACCAAAGCGCGTTGCCCATCAGCTATCTGGGCAACGCCGTGTTCTTACCTCGGCCAAGGCAGCCTGCGCCGCCTTGGCTTTCGCTAATGAAAATCAGCGGTCCTTATCCTTGTGCTGCTGATCATCACGGGCTTGTTTGCCGCCCATTGCCAAGAAGTAACGCTGGGCAAACCCTTAGTGGGCGAAAACACTATGTAGCGCGCTTGCAGCTCTGCTTTTGATTTTGCTTCTAAGCGCGCGATAGTTCAGGCGACACAGGTTGCGACTTCAGGAGGCCGAGCGAAGGGCTTGCGGAGGGAGGTGACGGGCATGGATGCCCGTCAAGCGCTGAGGCCCCAGGCATGGGGCCTGCAGCGCGTACTCCCGGGAGCAAGCCCGTAGCGAGGGGACCCCGGAGCGAAGCGCAGGGGCCGGATGATGGGAGCGGGCGCCTTTGGTTACTTTGGGCAAGACCAAAGTAACCCGCCGCAAGGGCGGAAAGGTGATTCAGCGCCACCTGCGCGAACGAATGCCTATTCTGTGTTGAGGCCCACATCTCGAAATCTCCAGCGTTGGTTTCGATACAGTGAAAACGCTGTCTGCAATGGCGACGTTCACTCTGACGATCCAATTGAATTTTCAGCGTGCCTCTGCCCTCAGTAAAGGACCAGCAATGGCAAAGTGAGGGCGACGCCATGAGTATCGAACGCAGCATTCCTGAGCTTGAGGCCTGGTACGCGCAGTACGACGACATCAGTTACAGGCGCGAGTCACCAGATGCCTACCACCATGAGCTGGTCCGCACGGCCGAGGCCCTGCGCGACGATGGCGCCATCGAGTGGGACGACTGGCTGGCACTCAAGGCGCTGGCCGACCAGGCGCATGTGCGGGCGCTGGAGGATGCTGTCAAAGCGCATGTCAGCGATCCGGACGCATGAAAAAGCTGAAGATCGCCACGTTCAACATCAATGGCATCCGTAGCCGGCTGCCGGCCTTGCTGGCCTGGCTGGAGCGGGAACAGCCCGATATCGCCTGCCTGCAGGAACTGAAGGCAGCCGACCAGCAGTTTCCGCGTCAGGCAATCGAAGCGGCGGGGTACGGCTGCCTTTACATGGGGCAGCCTGCGTGGAACGGCGTGGCGATCCTGGCCAAGGGCAGTGAGCCGCTTGAAGTGCGCCGTGGCTTGCCCGGCATGCAGGACGACGATCAGAGCCGTTACCTGGAAGCGGCGGCGCATGGTGTGCTGGTAGGGTGCCTTTACCTGCCGAACGGCAACCCCCAGCCAGGGCCGAAGTTCGCCTACAAGTTGCGCTGGTTCCAGAGCCTGATTACCCATGCGCAGGCGCTGTTCGACAGTGGCCATCCTACGGTGCTGGCAGGGGACTTCAACGTCGTGCCTACTGATCTGGATATCTATGACCCACGTTCATGGCGCAAGGATGCATTGCTGCAGCCAGAGTCGCGGGCGTGTTTCGAACAGTTACTGGCGCAAGGCTGGGTGGATGCCCTTCGCTCTCTGTACCCGGACGAGCGCATCTACACCTTCTGGGACTATTTCCGTAATCATTGGGCACGCAACGCTGGATTGCGCATCGATCACCTGTTGCTCAACCCTGATCTGGCCCCATACCTGAAGCAGGCGGGTGTCGATGCCTGGGTACGCAATGAAGCCAAGGCCAGCGACCATGCGCCTGTCTGGATCGAGTTGGGTGGGCAGCGCCGGCGGTAATACTGATCGGCTGGTGGGCGGTGGTTATCAGGCCCGGCCCTTTCGCGCGACAAGCCCGCTCCCACAAGGGCTACTGTTCTGCCGAGATACTGGGCAGGCATCTGCTCATCGGGACCATCTTTGGTACGAGGGAGCGACAGGATGACGCATGGGCAATCTGCCTTGCAAAAAATCGGTAACGCACGGATGCAAAGGTTTACTAGCATGGTGCCTTTTCGTCACGAACGGAGGCGTTGATTGCCATGACAAGGGAGTGCTGTAGCGTGAAGTCCACTGACCGAAACCTGTTGTACTTGGGGTTATTGATCCCCGTCTGGCTCTTCGTTGGCGTATGGCTTACGTCACTGGGTTATCCGGGTTACAGCCACTTCGACCAGGCAATGAGCCAGTTGGGCGCAGTAGGCGCCCCCACGCACCCGTACTCTGCATGGGTGAACAACTTTCCCCTTGGCGTTTTGTTCATGCTGTTCGCACTGGGGTTGGCGCGGCGCTTCAGCACGTCACGCCTGGCCATGATCAGCGCCGCCCTGATAGCGCTGCACGGGCTGGCGAGTTTCATGACCGGCTTTTTTCCTTGTGACGAGGGATGCGCGCCGCCACAGCCATCCACTGCTCAACAGATACATAACCTTGCAGGGCTGGTGATGTTTCTTTCGCTGACGACGGCGAGCGCGCTTTGGGTTTTTTTGAGTAAGCGTTTGCTGCCCTCACCGATGTTTGGGTGGTTCTCGCTGCTTTGCTTGCTCTTGGCCCTGGCAACGGTAGGGTGGATGGCCAAGGCATTCGTGGAGGGGCATGGGTTTGGCCTCTATCAGCGCCTGAACTACGGCATTTCGGTGGTCTGGGCCGCGGTTTTGGCGTGGTCTGTACGTTATGTCGACCCAACCGTGCCCAGCGTCCGTTGATACCTGAGACTGTCTGCGAAGTGCTCGTGCGCAGCCGCGCGCGAGCACTTTCGACGGCGTAACAGCGCCAGCTGGCCGTGGTGGGCCGCTTGCGTCAGGCGCCTGGCTCTTGCGCCAGACGCTTGAGCAGTGCCTTGGCCGTTGCTTCGGAAGAGGCCGGGTTCTGGCCGGTGATCAGGTGGCCGTCCTCGATCACATGGCTTGCCCAGTCTGCCGCCTTGGCGTATTCGGCGCCGTTGGCTTTCAGCATGTCCTCCACTAGAAATGGCACCACCTGGGTCAACCCAACCGCCTCTTCCTCACTGTTGCTGAACCCCGTTACCCGCTTGCCTTTGACCACGGCATGGCCGTCTGGCGCCTTGACATGCCTCAGCACGCCGGGCGCATGGCACACCGCAGCAATCGGCTTGTTGGACGCATAGAACGCTTCGAGCAAGGTGATCGAGTCTTTGTCTTCAGCCAAGTCCCACAGCGGCCCGTGGCCACCAGGGTAGAACACCGCATCGAAGTGGTAGGGGTCGATTTCGCCCAGCGGCACCGTGTCAGCCAAGGCCATCTGCCCCTCGGTGTCGCTGGCAAAGCGCCGGGTGGCGTCGGTCTGGGTGTCCGGTTCATCGCTTTTCGGGTCCAGCGGTGGCTGGCCACCTTTGGGCGAGGCGAGGGTGACGTCGGCATTGGCGTCGACGAACACGTAGTAGGGCGCTGCGAACTCTTCGAGCCAGAAGCCGGTCTTGTCGCCAGTGTCGCCCAGTTGGTCGTGCGACGTGAGCACCATCAGAATCTTTTTCATGCGAGCCAAGTCCTCCAAATTGACGGCGCAGAGCGCTGTTTGCCCTGCATGAAGGTGGGAGGGCTGGGCGCCGCAGTCGTTCCATGAAAGTCTGAAGCACGCGCCCCGTTTACAGGGGCGGTGTTTGATCGTGTCAATATTTTTTGATCCCCAACCAAATGTCACGCGTCATCAGCGCTGAACTCCTTTCGACATAAATGCGTCCCTCGAAATGAATGCCCGTCACAAACCGGCATTCACTCCCTAATCAGCTTCGAGGGCAGGAAGATGGAAAAGACTGATCACAGCTTAACGTCGCCACCCGGTACCCCCCAGGACCCTGTGCATGCCATCAGCCAAGAGGCCGGGGCGCTGCTTGGCGAGGTCAAGCACCAAGGCAGCGAGCAGTTCGAACATTATCGCGATAGCGCAGCCGACCAGCTCGATTCGCTGAAGCAGGGCGCACGCTCGGCGGCGTCGGCCCTGGAAGGCAACGACAGTCTGGGTCTCTCGCACTACCTTAGCCAGGCGGCAGAATGTGTGGGCGAGTTTGCCGAGCAGGTACGCCATGAAAGCGCTGAAAGCCTGCTGCAACGTGGCGGCCAGCTTGCCCGCAGCAACCCGGCATTGTTTCTGGCCGGTAGCGTCGCGGTCGGCTTTGCCTTGTCGCGTTTCCTGCGCGCCAGCGCCACCCATGAATCAAGCCGTGCGGCGTCTGATGATTTCAGCCCGCCGCATCCTGCGCAGCCAATGACGCCCGACAAAGGCAGCGACGTATCCACCGGCGCACTCTACACCCCGAATGACCCTATTGGGCCAGGGGCCGGTACGCCGGTCAGTGGCGGCCCGCTCGAGCGCGACCCGCTCAAAGGAGGTGAGTGATGAACAAAGATCCCTTGCATACCCCCTCAAGCTTGAATACCCCGGAAAACGACCCGGTCGGAGTGGGCGGCCTGCTGCGGCAGTTGATGCGTGAAGTGCCGGAGCTGTTTACCAAGGAACTGGCACTGGCCAAAGCTGAATTGCAGCACAACCTGGCCACCCTGAAGGCGGGTACGGCGGCGGTGGCAGCCGGGGCGATCGTAGTGCTGGCAGGCTTCATCATCCTCTTGTTGGCGGCGGTCTACGGTTTGGCGCTGGTGGTCGCGCCATGGTTGGCAGCATTGATCGTTGGTGCGGTCACGGTGGTGATCGGGTTCATCATGCTGCAGTCGGGCAAGAAGCAGTTCGAGCCTTCCCATCTGACCCCAGATCGCACCTTGCATGCCATGGAACAAGACAAGGACACTCTGAAGAGGAAACTGCCATGACCACTTCCTTCGAACATGACTCGCAAAAGGACCCGGATTTGCTCGAACAGGAAATCAATGCCAAGCGCGAGCATATCAGTGACCTGGTAGATGCCCTGGAACAACGCTTGAGCCCAGGTCAGATGGTCGACCGCGTGCTGGCTTATGCCAAGGGCAATGGCGGCGAGTTCTTCCAGAACCTCGGTACCACGCTCAAGAACAACCCCGTACCCACGACCTTGACGGTGTTCGGCCTGGCTTGGCTGGGCCTGAACCAGAACCGCCCATTCAACCCCGGGCCAGCGCATCAGGGCCCCGGCCTGGGCGAGAAGCTAGGGAGCGCGGTGAACACGGTGCAAGATGCCTTCGCCCATGCCGGGGAGGTGCTACACGATGCAAGCCAGAAAGCACGTATGAAGGCCCATGACGTGCGCGATCGGGCAAGTGAGCTGGGTAGCGGTGTACACGATTCCGTGGGCGCCTCGGCGGATAGCCTGCGCAACAGCGCGCACAAGGTCGCGGACCAGACCACGGCGCTGAAAGGGCAGTTCGAACACTTGTTGCAAGAACAGCCGTTGGTAGTGGCGGCTTTAGGCATAGCCCTGGGCGCGGCGCTAGGTGCGGCATTGCCCAGTACCCGCAAGGAGGATGAGCTGATGGGTGCCAGCAGCGATCGGTTGACCGACACCCTCAAGGCCAAAGGCAGCGAGGTAAAAACGTCGGTCGAGCATTCCATGGATGATGCAGGCTCTTCTGAAAGACTCCACTCGCACGATGATCAGCCCATGAACCACCCAGATGGCAAGACTGGGGACAAAGTCCCGAACCCCATTTCCTCTGAACAGGCACAACGCGGCGGATCTGCGCCGGATCAGGTGCTTGAGCGGCCGGAGCCGAATACCGAGGCGGTGGACAAGGTCATCACACCGACGTCTATCAAGGAGCAGGAAGAGCAGACGCGGGAGATCAAGCGTCGGCTGGATGATATTGGCGACAAGGCCAGTCACTAGAGTCGCCCACTATCAGGCATGAACCAGCGCGCCCTGGGCGGGCGCGCTGGTGACCTTCAGGCGGCGCGCTGTTCACCTTTTAACAGTTTTTTCTGGGCTTCCATGGCCTGGCCCATGTCTTCCAGTGCCTGCTTGCCCAACAGCTTGCGGGCAGTCGGGAACAGCTCGCTTTCTTCTTCCTCGATATGGTGTTCCAGCAGCTCCTTCATCACTTTGACCCGTCCGGCAAATTCCACGGTACCGGTGTCGGTTTGCAACAGGTCGGGAATGACCAGCGAGTCGACAGTACGGTGCTCTTCTTTGGCTTCGTAATACATCTTCGCTTCTTCTTTGCCACCGGCCTGCTTGATCGCCGGGTAGAGGATTTCCTCTTCAAGGGCTGTATGAATGCTCACCTCCTGCTTGATGCGCTCGAGCAGTTCAGCCCGTTTTTTCACGGCGCGTTCGGTGGTTGACGACAGTTCCTCGAGCAGTTTTTTCACCAGCTGATGGTCTTGGATAAGCAATTCGATTGCGTTCATGAGTCACCTCTCAAGGGGCAGAAAAAATCACGGTTGCCTTGGATGGAGTGGGCTGCAAGCGCCAGGGTTCAATGCAGATGATCAACGTAACGTTGCGCTGCCACCGACAGTGCGGTTACCGCTTTCGTCTCTGCTTATTTCTTGCCAGGCAATACCGAACTGAGGACCTGCTTGGCGGTTTGCACGATAACGCCGGACTGGTCCGGGTCGCCCTTGAGCAAGGTGCTGGCGAACTTCTTTGCCTGCTCCAGCTTGATATGCGGCGGCAGGGGTGGCACGTCTGGGTCGGTCTTGAATTCGATCAACACCGGCCGGTCAGCCCCCAGGGCGCGCTCCCAGGCGCCAGCAATGTCTTCTTCACGCTCCACGTAGATGCCTTCCAGGCCAATGGAAATGGCAAACAGGTGGTAGGGCACATCAGGGATCGACTGCGAAGCCTCGAACTTGGGGTCACCTTCCATGACCCGTTGTTCCCAGGTCACCTGGTTGAGGTCTTCGTTGTTGAACACTGCGCAAATCCACTGCGGGTTGTCCCACTGCCGCCAGTACTTGGCCACGGTGATAAGCTCGGCCAGGTTATTCATCTGCATCGCACCATCGCCGACCAGCGCCACTACGCTGCGCTGCGGGTAGGCGAACTTGGCGGCAATGGCATAGGGCACCGCCGCGCCCATGCTGGCCAGGCCGCCGGACAACGAACACTGCATGCCCTGGCGAATCTGCAGGTCGCGGGCAAACCAGTTGGCGCATGACCCCGAGTCGCTGGTGATGATGGCGTGATCGGGCAGGCGAGGGGAAAGCTCGTGTACCACGCGTTGTGGGTTGATGGGGTCGGCCTTGACCAACGCGCGCTTTTCCAGGGTCTTGTCCCAGTGCGTGCGCCAGTTTTCGACGTTTTCTCGCCAGCGCCGCTCGGCCTTGTGCTCCAGCAGTGGCAGCAGTGCGCGCAGGGTTTCGCTGGCATCGCCCACCAGGTTGACCTCCATCGGGTAACGCAGGCTGAGCATGTCCGGTTGCAAGTCGATCTGCACGCCACGCGCCTGACCTTCCTTAGGCAAAAACTCGGCGTAGGGGAAGCCGGAGCCGATCATCAGCAAGGTGTCGCATTCGTTCATCAGCCTGTAGCTCGGCTCGGTGCCGAGCAGGCCGATGGCGCCAGTGACCCAAGGCAGGTCATCGGGCAGCGCAGCCTTGCCCAGTAGCGCCTTGGCCACGCCGGCACCGAGTGTTTCAGCCACTGCGATGACCTGCTCGGTGGCTTGAAGGGCGCCGGCGCCCACCAGGATTGCCACCTTTCGCCCAGCGTTCAGTACCTCGGCGGCCCGCTGCAAGTCTTGCTCGAAGGGCACCACCCGGGGCTTGCTGTAGCCAATGCCGGAGTGCAGCGTGCCATGGGCTCTGGCGGGTTCGTGGTAGGGAAGGTCCTGCAGGTCGTTGGGCAAGATGATGGCGGTGACCCGACGTTCACCGACGGCAGTACGCACTGCGCGGTCGAGCAGGTGACGCACCTGTTCGGGCGTCGACGCCTGCTGGACGAAGGCACCGGCGACATCCTTGAACATCGACAGCAGGTCCAGCTCCTGCTGATAGTGCCCGCCTAGCGCTGCGCGCGCCTGCTGGCCGACAATGGCCAGCACCGGCTGGTGGTCCATGCGTGCGTCGTACAGGCCCGTCAACAGGTGCGAGGCGCCGGGGCCGGAGGTGGCGATGCAGACACCCAGTTCACCCGTGAATTTGGCATGGGCACTGGCCATGAACGCGGCCATTTCCTCATGCCGTGCTTGTACGAACTCGATCTTGCCTGCGGCCCGGTTCAGCGCGCCGAACACGCCGTTGATGCCGTCGCCGGGGTAGCCGAAGATGCGTCGCACACCCCACTGATACAAGCGCTCAACCAGAAAGTCACCTACCGTGTTGCTCATCATGCTCTCCCGTCCTGTGGTGGATAGGCGTCTGGACTTGGCCCGGCGCGTGAAAGTTTCACGCGTGTGCACGCAGGTCTTCCGAGTGGAACCATTGACCGGGCTCAAGGTTCGCAACTGAAGGGACCTCAGCACCTGGAGACGACACATGAAGGCCATCGACACTGCCGATGTCAGCGTACAGACCCTGTACTTCCAAGATGACGGCGCAACGCCCAACAGCCGTTTCCCGGTCGTGCTCTATCATCTGCAGATCGCGCCGGCACAGGATGCCGCCAGTGCCTTCGAAGCGCTGTTCTCGGTACACCACTGGACGCCACTCTGGCGCGGCGGGATCTTCGATTACCACCACTTCCACCCCAATGCCCACGAAGCCTTGGGGGTCGCCAGCGGGTGGGCGCGGGTGACACTGGGCGGGGCGTCAGGCCAAACCTTGAGTGTAAAGCGGGGCGATGTGCTGGTGCTGCCGGCGGGCACGGGGCACCGCTGCGTCGAGAGCAGCGAGGACTTCCAGGTGGTCGGTGCCTATCCTCATGGGCAGGAAGACTACGACATCCAGCGGCCAGACAGTGCAGCGCACAGGCAGGTGCTGGCGCGAATTGCCGCAGTGCCGGGCCCTGGGCAAGACCCGGTCGGCGGCGCCGGGGGCGTCGTGATGAGCTATTGGCGCTGAGCGTCTTGCGAGCGGGGCCATCTTAAGGTGTTCGCCGTGCCTTTAGTGTCGCCTATGCGACCGAGCGCCGCCCGCGCGGCGCTTCGCGGCACAAGGCCGCTCCCACATCTGTTTCGGGCCAATCACTCCTGTGAGATTACCGCTCCCACATCTGTTTCGGGCCAATCACTCCTGTGAGATTACCGCTGGCCGCCCTGCTCCACCAAGCGCCTAGGGCGCGAATTCGCAGGTGCAGGAGTAACTGGCCAGAAACAGATGTGGGAGCGGCCTTGTGCCGCGAAGCGCCGCGCGGGCGGCGCTCGATCTCACACGCATCAGACATCTCAAGGCAAGCGCCTGTGAGCCCCTACTGCTTGACCGAGTGGTATTACGGCAGGCCCGGCCTGTTCGCGGGTAAACCCGCTCCTACGACGGGTGGTGACGCCATCATCGCCATCAGCACTTCGTTTTCCAGTGGTTTGCTAAGCAGGAAACCTTGCACCTCATGGCATTGGTCAGCGCTAAGCAGGGCGAGTTGCTCGGCGGTCTCGACACCTTCAGCTGTTACCGTCATGCCCATCGCGTTGCCAAGATTGATAATGGCCTGTACCACGCTACGGTCGCTGCCGCTCTTGCCCAGATGCTGGACGAAGCGCTTGTCAATCTTGATGCTGTCGAACGGGTAGGTACGCAGGTAGCCCAGCGAGGAGTAACCGGTCCCGAAGTCGTCCATGTTCAGGCGCACGCCTAGCTCCTTCAGTGCCTGCAGGGTGTGCAGAGCGCCTTCAATGTCGTTGAGCATGACGTTTTCGGTAATCTCCAGTTCCAGACGATGGGCTGGCAGGCCGGTGGTGCGCAATGCGTCGCCGACGTCGCGAACGACATCGCTGCGGCTGAACTGGGCAGGCGACATGTTTACCGACACCATTACCGCCTGTGGCCAACCGAGCGCCTTGAGGCAGGCTTCCTGCAGCACCCAGTTGCCAAGCAGCACGATCAGGTCAGACTCTTCGGCAAGCGGGATGAAACGATCGGGGCGCAGCAGGCCCTGGCGTGGGTGTTGCCAGCGTACCAGGGCCTCCGCCGATGCGATCGAAACCCCGTCGACCTTGAAGCGCGGCTGAAAATGCAACACCAGCTCGCCACGCGGTATGCCCTCGCGCAGTTCGCTTTCCAGCACACGCTTGTCCATCAATGCTGCATTGAGTTGTGCCGAAAAAAAACGCCAAGTGTTTTTGCCCGCTTGCTTGGCGCTGTAAAGGGCCACGTCAGCGTAACGGATCAGGTCGCTTGGCGTGCCGGGGTATTCGGCCGACAGCACTACACCAAGACTCACACCAACGTGAACAACATGCCCCTCAACCTGCATGGGGCGTTTGATCGCCTCGATCAGGCGCATGCAGAATCGGTCCATATCCCCGCGATCGCCTGGCCGTGTCACTACGACGATGAACTCATCGCCCCCCAGACGGGCGACCAGGTCACTGTCGCGAGTAGCTTGACCGAGGCGGCCCGCTACCTCGAGCAACACCGCATCGCCGGCCGGGTGCCCAAGGCTGTCGTTGATCGGCTTG
This sequence comes from Pseudomonas sp. NPDC089407, assembly GCF_044900445.1. Taxonomy (NCBI): domain Bacteria; kingdom Pseudomonadati; phylum Pseudomonadota; class Gammaproteobacteria; order Pseudomonadales; family Pseudomonadaceae; genus Pseudomonas; species Pseudomonas sp. NPDC089407. The sequence goes on along the minus strand of NZ_JBJDNB010000001.1, from coordinate 288,062 downwards.
AAGTTATCAAGATCCAGCATCAGCACCGCTACTTGCAGCGGCTCAGTGCCAGGCATGGTCTGTTCGAGGAACCGGAACAGCTTGTTACGGTTCGGCAAGCCGGTAAGGGCATCATGCAGAGAGAGATGCTGGACCTGTGCATGTGCGGCCACTTCGTCGGTGATGTCGCTACACGTGCCACGAAACCCGGTACAGACGCTCTGATCCACGATCGAGCGCGCAGCGATCCGGCAAATACGCTGTTGGCCTAGCTGATCCTGGTACTGACAGCGCAGGGTGCCGGAAGCGCCTGTCGCCGCCAGACTGTGCAGCCAGGTCTGGAGGTGGCTGGTATCACAAGACAGCAGCTCGGTAATCGGGCGCTGCCGCCACGTTTCGACGGGGTGCCCGGTGAGTTCGCTGAAACGGTCCGACAAATAGGTTAGCCGCAGGAATACATCGGTTTCCCATATCCAGTCCGAGGCAGCTTCAGCCACGGCCTTGAAGCGCTCTTCACTCGATTGCAAGGCAGCCCGGGAGATCATCAGCGCACGGTGGCTACGATCAATCCCGGTGCTGGCCCGCATTGCATACCGTGCAAACAATGCAATGGTCAGCGCAATCAGGAACACGGCGACTGCCAATGGCGCGATTACAGTCTGGATCAATTGCGTACCAGGCTGCGGCAGATCCCAGGTCAGGGCGCGACCGATGCCGTCCAGGGCAAGCGCACCGCGTCCTCGATGCAGATCAGCCGAATCGGCCACTGCCAGCCCGGACAACCCCGCCGACTCGCCCAGCGCCAGGAGTACAGGGGGTGAAAGGACGCGAATGAACACCATCACTGCAGTTGGGCCCGGCAGGTGATGGGGCTGGGCCTGCGGTCGTATCAGCGCAGCGGCGTACACCGCTGGCTGGCCACGAAATACGAGATATCCGGAAGACGCCTGGTCATGCTTCGCAGCTTCGCGAGCCAGGTGCAAAAGGTTGCCAGCACGGTCGGTATGCTGCTCCAGGCCTTGCTCGCTGAGCCTACCTTCCAGCATGGCGTAACGGGTCCCGTCATCATCGAGCACGTATACCCCCTCGTAGCCATCGGAGGTGTAGAGCGTGGCGCCTACATTGTCCTCGACGTATGCCCAGTGCGCGTCGACCTGTTTCCCCAAGTGGTCGTAGGCGGCCTGCCAGTCGGCGTGGGTCAGCAGGAACGTCCTGTCGTTTTTCTGCAACTGGGTAATGGCCGAATTGGCGTGAAAGCGGCTTTGCTCCACCTGGCGAACGTCTAGCGCCTCGGCCAGGCGGTAGAGGGAGAACAGCCCCAGCAACAAGGCTACCAACAGAATCAGGGAGAACACCACGATGAGTTGCCCCACCACATGACTACGGCTCGACATTTCTTTGTCAGCAAGCACGTCCATTCGACTTTCAGCCCTTCCTGCGTCTTGAGTGGGCAATGGCAAAGCCGGCAATTATTCCTGCAGCGGCGGCCCCGATCAGCAACGGCGCTTTGTTTTTTGATTCCCTCCAGCCTCCGTCGATGGACCTCCTGCCAGTGGGAGGCTCAAACAGGTTACCGGAGGACACTTCGGCCTTGGGACTGCGATTTATTCCCCAACGCGTCAGCCACCCTGACAATAAAGGCAACCCAGGTACAAGGTAGCTGACCAGGTGTGCGATGCGAGCAGCAGCGCCGACCGTTGTGTGGGCTTGAGGTGAGAGTGCGCAGGCCACCATCGCCTTCGCTACCCGTTCCGGATCGTATACAGGGCCTGGCGGTGTCAGCGCATGCCCGGTGTAATTGCCGCCATCCCTGAAGCCGGGTGTGTCCATGACTGCAGGATAGACATCGCATACATGGATATGGGGAAACGCCGTTAATTCGCCCCGCAGCGCCTCGGTCAGCCCACGTAAGCCAAACTTGCTTGCCGAGTACGCGGCAGCATAGGGTTGGGCCACCCAGCTGCCTAGCGACAGCGTGTTGATGAGAATGCCGCTACCTTGCGCCTTGAAGTAGGGTAGGGCGACGTAGGCACCGCGCAGGTAACCGATCAAGTCGGTCTGGATAACCTGCTCATGCGCGTCCAGTGGCGTCTCGTCGAAGCTGCCGACCGCCCCAACCCCCGCGTTGTTGACCCAGATATCGATCCGTCCATGGCCAAATGCTGCTGCCTGCGCGGCCAGCGCTTGGACCTGCTCGCTGTGGGTGACATCGGTGGTAATCGCCATGGCATCCGTACCGCACTCGGTACATTCATCCAGGACATCGAACAACGCTTCCTCGTCGCGGGCCGCCAGGACCAGGCGTGCACCCTTGCAAGCGAATGCGTGTGCGGCGGCGCGACCGATGCCGCTGGATGCGCCCGTGATGACCACTACCTTGCCGTGCAAAGGCCCTTTGGCCGAAGTACCCGTGTCAGCCGCTTCTAGCTGCGAGCCAGAGGTATTTGCAGCGTCGAGCGGCGCGAGGATTTCGCCCGCGTCGATCAGGGAAAGCTCAAGAGCGGTGCCATCGACCAGAGTTAACGTCAGGCCTTCGACCGTGCCTGCCACGCGGTCTGGAAATAGCGGTTCACCTTCAGCATCCAGGCTGTCGTAGATGAAGCGTGTACCTTCGAGCCACCCCACGGCGGTCAGAAGCTCAGGGCCCAGGTAGTATTTTCCGTCCTGAAAGAAGCCTGCAAACTGATGCGTGCGCTCCACGTTTTCAACGCGATAGCGTTCACCTGATTTCATTCCTGTCGCTTGATCGATCATGTTGCAAACCCCCTGTAGGTGCAGCTAGCAGATGTCAGCCTTTGCTGTGCTCGTCGGAAGTGGGGCCCGTGCCTCGCTTGATGCCACGAGGGCCGGCAACGCCCCATATACCCAGGCCAACAAGAGGTAACGCTACGATCAGCAGGGCCCAGCCCGCTTTCACGGCATCCGTCTTGTCGCTTCGGAACACACTGACGATGGCCCACAGGTCAACGAGCAGAAGAATTGCCGCTACGGCAATCCAGAAGTAGCTGGCGAGACCATTCATGTGTTTGCCTCCTCTACACGAAGTCAGGGCCCAAGGTGCCCGCTGCAGCGCCTGGTACGAGGATCACCTTGCGACAGTCGTCCTGCTTCTGATCGAACATCTTGTAGCCCATGGCCGCCTCTTCAAGGGCCAGGCGGTGGGTGACGATCAGTTCCGGTTGCAGGCGTCCTGCTTCAATGTGCTCAAGGAGTTCAGGCAGGTACTTCTGGACATGGGTCTGGCCCATCTTGAAGGTGAGGCCCTTGTCGAAGGCATCGCCGAACATGAAGGCATGGATAAAGCCAGCGTACACACCGGGTACGCTGACAACGCCTCCACGACGCACCGCAGCAATGCTCTGGCGCAGCGCCTTGCCACTGCTGCCTTCGATCTTCAGCGCCGTCATGACTGTTTCGGCAGTGCTGCCTTTGGCCTCGAAGCCGACCGCGTCGATCACCGCATCGACCCCGCGCATGCCTGGGGTCTGGCGGATGATGCTGTCCGCGGGATCGTCGTCCTGCTCAAAGTTGATCGGTATGACGCCGTACGCCTCCTGGGCGTAGGCCAGGCGATAGTCGTTGTCATCGACCATGAAAATGGTCTGCGCGCCAAGCATTCGCGCACAAGCGGCGCTCAGCAAACCCACCGGCCCGGCGCCGTAGATCGCCACCGATGAACCCTGGCCGACTTCGGCATTGATCACGGCTTGCCAAGCGGTCGGCAGAATGTCGGAGAGGAACAGCACCTTGTCATCGGCCAGTTCGGTGGGCACTTTGAACGGGCCGACGTTGCCTTTAGGCACCCTGACGTAATCTGCTTGGCCGCCTGGGATACCTCCGTAAAGGTGGCTGTATCCAAATAGCGCCGCGCCAGGTGGGATACCCTTCTTGTTAATGATCGCGCCCCGACCGGTATTGGTGGTTTCGCAGGCAGCGAACAGGTCGTGCTGACAGAAGAAGCAACTGCCGCACGCAATCACGAAGGGAATCACTACGCGGTCGCCGACCTGCAGGTTGGTGACGGCACTGCCGGTGTCTTCGACGATGCCCATGAACTCGTGGCCGAAGATATCGCCCGCTTCGGTTTCTGGGATTTTGCCGTGGTAGAGGTGCAAGTCAGAGCCACAAATGGCGGTGGCGGTTACCTTGAGGATGATGTCGTCTGCTTGCTCGATGATGGGATCAGGGACGTTATCGACCCTGACGTCGTGTGCGCCGTGGTAGGTCAGTGCTCTCATGAAGGTCAGCTCCTGCAATTGCTGTTTCAGTGATAGGTATGCAGGGGAAGCCAAGACAGAGGGCAAAGTTCAGACTAAAAACGCCGGTGGTAGTTTAAATGGGGCTGCGCGGTGCTGCGTTTCAAGATGTTGTGCACAAACAATTGGTGTGAATTCATTTATAACCAGCCACGCCATTTCATTGAACGATTGCTGCCTTTCCGTTCGTCCTGAATGTTGCGCGTTATTTAGCACGATGCACGCGGGCGTTCACTCCCAGCCATAGACGGCGCCCTTAACTAACCCTGGGCGTTCGACTAGCCGCGAGGAGACAACCATGTTTATCCATAACAAGCGTTTGCAATATACCGTGCGGGTAGCGCAGCCTAACCCGGGGCTGGCGAATCTGTTGCTCGAACAATTCGGTGGTGCTCAGGGTGAGTTGGCGGCTGCTGGCCGCTATTTCACCCAGGCATTGGCGGAGGACGATCCGGGGCGTAAAGACCTGCTCATGGATATTGCGACCGAGGAGCTGAGCCACCTGGAGATTGTCGGCTCCATCATCGTCATGCTGAACAAGGGCGCAAAGGGGCGCCTGGCCGAGGGCGTCGAAGAGGAAGGCGAGCTGTATCGTGCGATCAATGGAGCGGGCAACGACTCACACATCACCAGTATCTTGTACGGTGCCGGTGCCCCGCTCACCAATTCGGCTGGCGTACCTTGGAGCGCTGCGTATGTCGATACCATCGGCGAGCCTACAGCAGACTTTCGCTCGAACATCGCTGCTGAAGCGCGGGCCAAGATCGTTTACGAGCGTTTGATGAACGTGACCGATGACCCAGGCGTCAAGGAGGCTCTGGGCTTTCTCATGACGCGGGAGATCGCCCATCAGCTTTCCTTTGAGAAGGCGCTTCATGCGATTCAGCCGAACTTCCCGCAAGGGAAGCTACCCGGCATGCCGGAGTTCACCAACACCTACTTCAACATGTCCGGTGAACCCAATGTGCGTGGCCCCTGGAACGAGGGCAGCGAGTGGGAATACGTGGAAAATCCATCCGCCGCTGTCGATGGAGGGGATGGCACCGCTTCGGTGACGCTTACGCCTGCCGAGGCTGAAACACTGGAGGCAATGAAGCTTCGGACGATGTCCGATCCAGCTACCAACCCGGTCACCGGCGCAGATCTGGGCTCTGGCCTGATCAACGGCAAAGACTGAGCCGCGGAGGCGTCATGAACACGCTACGCAAAAAAGACTTGCCACATCGGCTGGTCGGCGTCGAGCACCTGATGAGCCAGGCGTTAGCCGAATTCGAAGCGGAATCACGTTTGGCCTGCCGGGCGCTGCGGGTACGCATGGCCGTCATGACATTTGGAGTCGGCTCGCTTCTCCCCAATGACCTACCCGGCGATACGCCGGAAAGAGAGCAACCTGAAATCTTTCTGAGCCACACCGTGCACTGACAACGGCCCGGAGCAGGATGCTCCGGGCTTGTTCGGCTCGCCCTGGGCCAATATCCCTGCCAACAGAACCTCATCACCAAAAGATCAGAGCACTTTGCGCCAGAGCGCATCCGTAGATTGCGAACTGCCCCAACTACCTGTACACCTCTAGCATCCACTTCGTGGTCATGATGAAGCTAATGCTGAAGCGCGGGAGTCACGAGGCGTGGTGCGGAAACTTTTCGCTTTTACCGTCTGTCTCGATGACGACGATATAAGGTGATCTATGGATAAAGACACGTCTGACCTTTCTCCAGCTGGCGGCGACCCTGCTCAGCCTGGTGAAAAATTGCGCCTGGTGCTCGAGGCTGCTGCTGTGATGGGTACCTGGGTATGGGATATCCCGAACGACCGCGTCATAGCAGACGAGCGGTTTTCAAAAGCGTTTGGTATCCCGTTGCAGAAGTGTAAAGCGGGTATTTCCATTGCCGAAGCGTTGACATCCATTTACCCCAAAGACCGGGATCGTGTCTCCCGGGAAATCGCTGCCGCTATGGCCCATGGAGGCCCGTTCCGCTGCGAGTACAGGGTTCGCCAGGATGATGGTGAATATCATTGGGTCGAGGCCAACGGTCGCGCAGAGTTGAATGCGACCGGGCATGCGATTCGCTTTCCGGGCGTGCTCATGGACATCGAGCCCCGGCGGGCGGCTGAAGCCGAGCGGGACCGCGTCTCTGCCCTGTTGCGAACCTTTGCAGCCGCCGTACCTGGGGTTGTGTACGCAAAGGATCTTGAGGGACGGCTTCTGGTTGCAAACCACGGGACGACGGAGTTGATTGGCAAACCGCCTGAATTTTATCTGGGAAAAACTGACCTTGAGTTTCTCGATGACAAGGCCCAGGCGCTGCAAATCATGCAAACCGACCAGGAAGTCATGCGAGGAGGCAAAGCTGTTCAGATTGAAGAGCGGGTCGATATGCCCGACGGCTCTGCGACCACATGGCTGTCGGTAAAAGCCCCGCTCCTTGACGAAGCTGGAGAGGTCATAGGGCTGATTGGTTCCTCGATCGATGTGTCCGCACGAAAACAGGCCGAAGCCGCGCTTTTGGAGCTGAACCGGACACTGGAAGGTCGCGTCAGCGAAGCCATAGCCCAGCGTGAGGCCGCTCAGGAAGCGCTGCGCCAATCGCAGAAAATGGAAGCGATAGGTCAGCTCACCGGGGGCATCGCTCATGACTTCAATAACCTCCTGGCAGGCATTACCGGCAGTCTGGATTTGGCCAGGCGGCGGGTAAGGGAAGGGCGGTCGGCGGACGTCGAACGTTACCTCGACATCGCGCACCGGGCCGCCCAAAAGGCGGCGTCACTTACTCATCGATTGTTGGCATTTTCACGCCGTCAGCCTTTGCAGCCCATCCGCACGGACATCAATGATTTGATCGGCGGGCTGACGGATCTCATACGGCGTACCGTAGGGCCATCGATTCAGCTGCAGGTCGATTTGACCGCAGAAATTGCCACTTGCCTGGTTGACCCCTTACAGGTCGAGAATTCACTGCTCAACCTGTGTATCAACTCGCGGGATGCAATCGGCAAAAGGGCTGGCAAGATCATCATCACTACAGCCAACATCACACTTGAGGAGGGCCCCGATCTGGATTCGGAGCTGAATGCGGGTGCATACCTGACGATCAGCGTAATCGACAATGGGATGGGTATGTCTGCCGAAACGCTATTGAAAGCGTGTGAACCGTTCTTCACGACCAAGTCCCTCGGTGAGGGCACGGGGCTTGGGCTGTCGATGGTTTACGGATTTGCCAAGCAGTCGGGGGGGCAGGTCAGGATTGTTTCGGAGGAAAAAGTCGGCACCAGGGTTTACCTTGCTCTGCCAATCGCTCCGGGAAAGCCAGCGCCTATTGCCAGCGCACAGACCCTTTGCGATTTCGAACCTCAATGGTCAGACCGTACTGTACTGATAGTCGATGACGAGCCATCCGTTCGCATGTTCGTCAGTGACGTTCTCAGTGGTTTAGGGTGCACGGTTATCGAGGCTACCGACAGCCAGGCTGGCCTGCAATTGCTCGCATCTGATACCCGCATCGATCTACTGGTGACCGATATAGGCTTGCCCGGTGGGATCGATGGCCGGGAAATGGCCACGTTCGGACGACAAGCCCGTGACCGCTTGCCAGTCATTTTCATGACCGGCTACGCGAGCCCATCGGTGTTCGAGGATAACGTATGGCGGGATACATCGGCCGTGTTGATCAAGCCATTCGCGATGGATGACCTGGTCGCCAATGTCCACAAGATGCTTGGGATGCCTGGCCAAACCACGCGCGCTTGAGTGAAGGTTGCCTAACGGCTGCGCAAGCTAACCAATGCCGGTGACCAGATGTCATGGCCACAGCGTTCACACGCGCCTGATTCCTTGGCTTCATGGAAGGCCGGGAAGCCGCAATTGACGCAACAGTGCAGGCCTGCGTTCGGCGGTGCCTGGTATTCAGGACGATGTTCCACAGGCAGCACTGACAGCCCTGGCCGGGTGTCATCCGGCCCATAGAAATACAGGCTGAGATCGCCATCGGTCTCCAACAGGCCGAGTCGAACCTGGCCCAGATGCTCCACCCCTTGTTGGCGCATTTCCATGAACAACTCATTGGACGAGATGTTCAAGTTGCGCAGCGAATGGATCTCGTACATGCCGTCCTTTACCACCGTGATGGGCAAGCCATCTATCCAGGCCTCCCAGGTTTTGCTGCGCCTCATCATGTAGACGGTTCCGCGATAAAGCAGCAGAAGCGTGAGAAACACCAAGGCGACCGGGAGGAGGGGGACATCTTCGTAAAACGTGACATCGCCTGCGGCTGAGCCCAAGGTGAGAATTACCACGAGCTCGAAGCGGGACAGCTGCCTGATTCCCCGCCGACCGCTGAATTTCAGAAAGAAGAACACCGCGAGAAAAGCCGCTGAAACGCGTAGGGCGACCTCCAGGAGAAAGGTCAGCGGGAACTCGCCAATGAGCATCCTTTGCAGATCAAATGAAACCATTCGCTTCTTCTCTGTCGTGGCTATCTCCTATCGATTGACCGGCTCGTCTCGATGCTAGTTCATGCCCAACGCTTTGCCACAGGTCATACCCCGAGCGGAAACGCAGGGGCAGCTGGGCTGCCCCAACGCTTTCACGGGTTACTCACGATTGTCGTCACTCTTGCGACCGCCTCCATGACTATGCTGGCCTCCCACTCGGCCGGCTTCAGAGGCTTTTTCGCGGTCATTGGCGAAATTGCCCCCGGAAGCCTGGCCACCTTTCTTGCCCGCCTCGGAGGCCCGTTCGGGGTCGTTCTTGAAATTTCCGCCCGAAGCCTGTCCCCCTTTCTGCCCAGCCTCAGAAGCGCGTTCCGGATCGTTCTTGAAGTTGCCACCGGACATCTGGCCGCCTTTGTGCCCGGCCTCGGATGCTTTTTCTCGGTCGTTGGCGAAGTTGCCCGGATTGGTGTTTGCGTTGCCGCCTTGGTTACCGCGGTTGTCCTGATTGCTAGCCATGATTGACACCTCATATCGGTAGTTACACAGGAAGATCTGTGTCCTTCAGTGACCGGGGACAAGCGCCGCATCATGCAACGGATTTTGAAAAGCCGGACGAAACACCTTAATAAATGGTGAGCGCTATTCTTGCGGTGAGGCTCCTGGCGCATGAGTATTCAGCCAGGCTCCAGCGCAGTGTTTTTCTTCCAGCCCCGCAGGTTCAAGATGCACAGGCAAACCTGCAGGATAATCAGCGCCCAGGCCTGCGCCTGCCACCCCCAGACCGCCCATAACACGTTGCTGGCGATGAAGCAGCAGAACCCCAGTTTGCGCCGGCCAGGCCGTTGTGAGCCGATACACCAGGCGGCAAGCACGGTCAGCAACATGGCAGGCCATTCAAGAAAGTCGATCCATTCATGCATCAGGCAGTCCTCATTTGACCGTGTTTTGATTTGGGACTGTGTAGCGCCGATTCGGGTTCAGCATGCATGCCGGCAGATTTACGGAACCTTGCGCTCCTCTGGCTTGCCCACCTTGGACTGCAACCATCAATCATAGTCATGACAAGGAGGGGTTTCATGCCCAATGCATCAGGCAAGATCCGATATGGCGTAGTGGCCGGCGGGTCGATTTCCCAAGGCGCGTTCATGCCAGGTATCGGCCAGACCGACAACTCGGTGATAACCGCCTTGGTCACCGGCGACCCGCAGAAGGCGACGGGCCTGGCTGATCGGTATGGGATCAAGGCCTATTCCTACGAGGATTACGCGGCGCTGCTCGGCTCGAGCGAAGTAGATGCGGTGTACGTCGCCACGCCGAACTTTCGCCATCGCGAGTTCGTGATACCGGCGCTGGAAGCCGGTATCCACGTGTTGCTGGAAAAACCCATGGGGACCAACGAAGCCGACTGCCTGGCGATGAGCGAGGCGGCCCGGCGCACCGGGGCCCGGTTGATGATCGCCTATCGTCTGCACTGCGAGCCCGGTACCTTGGACATGATCGAGCGGGTGCACGCTGGCAATTTCGGTGAGCCGCGGCTGTTCACCTCGACCTTCACCCAGCAGGTCAAGCCTGGCAACCACCGTGCCCAGAGCGGATTCGGCGCTGGCCCGGTGGCTGACATGGGGCCGTACCCGCTGAACATGGTTCGCCAGTTGTTCAATGCCGAGCCCATCGAGGTGGCCGCCGTGGGCGTGCACTCGCCAGGCAGCAGCATCGACACCTGGGACACGGTCACCGTCAGCCTGCGCTTCCCTGATGAGCGCCTGGCCCAGTTCACGGTCAGCTACACCCTGCCGGACACTGAGCGCTTCCAGTTGCTCGGGAGCAAAGGCGAGATCGAAGCCTCGCCGTGCTTCGGATACGGGGAGGGTGTGGCAATCAGTTACCGGGCGACCATTGACGGCGAAACCCGCGTGCATGTAAACCCGGTCGTCGATCAGTTCGCCGGAGAAACCGCTTACTTTTCTGATTGCATACTGCGCAACGAGGCGCCGGAGCCTGATGGCGACGAAGGCTGGCGCGATGTGCGGGTGATCGCGGCGGTCCAGCGCGCACTGGAAACCGGTCAGCCGCAGCGCCTGGAACCGCTGGCGGCACGGCCATTCGCCCGACGTCGCGAGCAGCGGCGCGCCTTCCCGCTGGCGGCCGTGCCGCCGATGATCAACACCGAGCCTCCCACCCGCTAGGGGCTGGCCTCATCGATCCGGGCGACAGCCGCCGATGGCAAGCGCTGCCCGAAGCGCAGCCAGATGGGACAGGCCCTGCGGGAGGTTGCCAAGGTACTGTCCGTTCTCGGGGTCGACCATTTCCGAGTAGATACCCACCCCCTGCGATAGCCGGCCTAGTGCTTCGGCATAGGCCGCCTCGGCTCGCGCTTGCTGGCCCAGAAGTGCCCAGGCTTCGATCAGCCAGAACGTGCAAGCCAGAAAACAGCCCTCTTCATCCTGAACCTGGCTGTAGCGATAGTGGAAAGCGCCAGCCCCAAGCTCCTCATGAACAGCTTCCAGGGTGCTGCGTAGCCGATCCACGCTGGGATATCCGAATCGGACCGCGAGCGCCACCGACGCGTCCAGCCGGTTGCTGCCTGGGTAAAACAGGTAAGCCTGATGTGTCTCGCTCCAGCAGTTGCCCTCAATCCATTCCTGAACGCGTTGACGCTCGCGGCCCCAGCGTTCCCGACAAGTGGTCGGAAGGTGGCCGCCGTCGGCCAGTTCGATGGCCCGGCTCAAGGCTTGCCAGCAGCTGATTTTTGACATCGTGTAATGCTGCTTTTGCGGCAACTCCCAAATGCCAGCATCTGCCTGCCTCCAGCAATCGGCACACTGGTCGGCCAGGCCAGACAAAATCATGGCGCTTGGCGAATCCAGAATGTTACCGCTGTCGATGAAACAGCGGGCCGTTTCGAAAATATCGCCGAACACGCCATGTTGCAGCTGATCACGGGCATCATTGCCGACAACGGGAGGCGAGTTCTTGTAGCCAGGAAGATTGAGTGGGCGAAGGCAATCACCCATCGATCCGTCCAGGGTATAGAACACCCGTGGCCCGTGCTCATTCAGCCGACGCAGCAACCAGCTAAAGGCGGCCTTGGCCTCTGGCTGCGCGCCGATACTCAGGAACGCTTCGATGGTGTAGCCGGCATCACGAATCCAGGCGAATCGATAGTCATAGTTCTTGTCGCCACCGATGCGTTCAGGAAGCGATGAAGTTGCCGCCGCCATGATCGATCCACTGGGCGAGGACAGCAGCAGCTTGAGGGCCAAAGCGTTCCGAACAACTTGATGCTTGTAGGGGCCGTCGTAGACAAGGCTCCTTGACCACTGGCACCACTCCCGGTGTGAGCCATCGATGCGTTCATCGATCAAGGCCAGGGGCGGTACCACCAGCGGCTCATCACGTCCTGCGATGATCGCGACCACTGAGCGTTGCCCAGCGGCAACGCTCAGGGAAGCACGCACGCCCATATCGTTCTTGCGCGCGATGCGTACCTGGTCGTCGTGCAGGAACATGCCAAGTATGCGGCCGGCGTGAAACACGCAGGCGTTGTCGTTCGGCGCTATGTAAGGGCTCACGGTATCGGCCTGGGTGCCGAAATCGATGGCGATTTGAAAATCCACCTGTCCTTCGACGCCTTCGATGCGCCTGGCCAGCTCGGCCCAAGGCAACCGGCCAGCAGGGCCGCTGTTCAAGGACTCTGTGAGCCGGGCGCGACCAGCACCGGTGATGAAGATCGTTTCGAGAACGTTGCTGTCGGGAAGGTAGCGGCGCTCGGCAACGAACGGCTCTTTGGGGGTAATGGAGAAGCAGCCCCCGGTTCGAGGGGCCAGCAGTTTTCGAACAGGGGGGGTGAGTCCATGTGCGGCACGCACCACCAGTCGATGGACCCGTCCAGGCCAATCAGCGCAACGGAGCGTCCATCACCCAACGCGCCATATTCCTCCAGTGGTAGCCAGCCACCTTCATCTCGCTGAGGCACTCCGTATTGCGTTCCCTCGACCGGCTGTTTTTCCATCGACATGCCTCCCTGATGGCTGATGAGGTGCTCTAATCCGCAGGAATGATCGAGATCTTGCCATTTCGTTCTACGATGGCGAATTTGACCTGTTCGATCTTTTCGATACCTTGGCTATTGCGTGCCGACTCCAGAATGTCGTCTTCCGTGAGTCGCGCCCGGCGCATTCGGTGATGCAGAAAGTGCCCGTTTTCAACGACCAAGGTAGCGTGCCCGTCCAGAAGCCGCGCCAACGGCCTGGCGTTTAGCTTCGCCAACGATAGCCCTACGTCGAGGACGATCAGCGTGGCGATCACCAGCATGGCGTTGGTGAAGGAAAAATCCTCACCCAGCAGTGCCTGCTGAGTTGCCTCCCCAATGATCAGCAGCAGAACGAAGTCGAACGTGGTCAGGTCGGCCAGTGAGCGTCGGCCCGCTACGCGGAACAGCAGCATGAGCGCCACGTACATCCCGGCTGCGCGGAGGATCGAATCCATGACGCACTCCTACGGAAACAGAAAGGTGGAAAAGTGGACAGTGCTCTGGGGGCCAGCATTGACGATACCCTCCAGGGTGCCCACGTGATCACTTCGAAGGGTCAGGTACAACGTGGCCACGCCGTCTTCGCCGGTACCCAGCTGCAGTGACAGGGCAGGGCCACGCGACATCGAACGTTGCGGTTCTGGTTGCATCGTCTCGATGCTGGCTGCGCGAAGTAACGAGCCCTCAAGCTCGACCTTCACCGGCTGGCCAGGCTGGCCTTGTACCGTTATAAAGAGGTTGTCGGTAGTGCCACTGCGACTGAGGCGCTGATACTCGACTTTCACCCGGCCATCCTGGCTCACCTTTTCGGCATCGCTCAAAGGGCCATTGCCAAATAGCCCAGCCAAGGCCATCAGCACGATGATTACGAGTACGTACCACCCAACGCGCTCGAAACGCCAGACACGCTGTTGCATGGGCATGTTTTCCCGTACGGGATAACGTCGGGACTCCACCTCGTCTTCCGGCATGTGCTCGCCCTCAGGCCCGCTCACCTCGTAGCCAGCGTTGGTGATAGTGGGCAATGCGAGTCAGTCCAAATAGCGCCCCTTGTCGCATCACCTCAGACCGCTCGCCGAAGAACCGTTGGGTGCGCGTGAAAACGGCTATGGGCTCACCGGCAAATGCCCAGGCGAAGCACAGGGTGCCAGGTGGAATACCGGATTCGGGAGCAGGACCGGCCACACCTGTGGTGGCAATCACGACGTTGGCATCACTGTCTCTCAAGGCACCCAAGGCCATTTCCCACGCCACCGCTTCGCTGGTGAGGCCATAGCGTTCGATGGTCTCGGCGCTGACACCCAGCAACCGTTTCTTGGCGCTGGGGGAGTAGACCACATAACCACTTTCCAGCACCTCTCCAGTGCCGGGCTCCGCTGCCAGGAGCGCTACTATGCAGCCTGCAGTGCACGATTCCGCCGTTGTGAGGATCAACTTATTGTCTTTGAGATAGCCGAGCGCGGCCAGCACAGGTTCGTTTGTCATGGAGAATCGACTCGCTTGTTCTTGTGCAGTGGACGCGCTCCGTCGCTGATTGGTTCAGCATATCTTTGCCCGCCCGTCCTATGCAGCTCGGCCGGCGTGAACTTTGCGCTGACTACGGATTCTCTTCTTCATCCGGACACAGCAGTTTGCAGGAGAACATCATGAAAAGCGGACGCCATCAGCACAAGCCAGGCTCGCAAACGAAGTCAAACGGCGAGGAAGAGCGTGATAACGATGCACAACGTCCGGACGGCTCGTCCGGTACACCTCATGACTCTACGGCGCAAAAAACAGCCCGTGAGCACGACCAGCAAAAACGCTGAAACGGGTGCGCGCATCAGGCGTAAGGCTAATGTCTTGAATATCTCTTCTGGCCAGCGCTGGCCCGTGTAGGAGCGGCCTTGCGTCGCGATGGGCTGCGCAGCAGCCCCAGGGTTTCTGCGCAGATGCACAGATTACCGGGGCTGCTGCGCAGATGCACAGATTACCGGGGCTGCTGCGCAGCCCATCGCGACGCAAGGCCGCTCCTACAGGTTCTATGCCTGCCTGGAGGTGATGCAGGCGAGGTGGGGCCTTGTGCTGCGATGCCTCTTTTCCTCAAAGTATCGGTTTACCGCCGGTAACAGCATACCGTGACCCACTGATGTAACTGGCCTCATCAGAGCCAAGCAGCACGTAGATAGGCGCAACCTCCACGGGCTGCCCAGGACGCCCCATGGGGTAGCTGGCGCCGAAGTTCTTGACCGCTTCATCAGGCATGGTAGCCGGAATCAAAGGCGTCCAGATGGGGCCAGGCGCAACGCTGTTGACCCGAATTCCCTTCTTGCCTAGCAACTGAGCCAAACCCGCCGTGAAGTTGGCAATGGCACCCTTGGTCGTGGCATAGGGCAACAGGCTTGGTGAAGGATCGTCGGAGTTGACCGAACTGGTATTGATGATCGAGCTGCCTTTTGGCATGGAAGGTAGTGCCGCCTTGCAGATCCTGAAGATAGCGGTGATGTTGATATCGAAGGTTTTCACCCATTCATCATCGTCGATCTCCTCCAGCGTTTCATGGGCCATCTGGAAGGCTGCGTTGTTGACCAGAATGTCGATGCGGCCGAATTGTTCGACGGTTTTCTCGACGATGTCATGGCAGTGTTGTTTCTGCGCCAGGTCGCCGGGCAGCAGGAGGCATTGCTTACCCGCAGCTTCGACCCAGCGCGCGGTTTCCTGCGCATCTTCATGCTCACTGAGGTAGGCGATGGCAACGTCAGCACCCTCGCGTGCATAGGCGATGGCAACCGCTCGCCCGATACCGCTGTCTGCACCGGTGATGAGCGCAACCTTGCCTTCCAGGCGGTTATGGCCGATATACGACTCCTCACCGCAGTCTGGATAGGGCTCCATCTTGCGTTGTGAACCAGGGACGCTTTGCGGCTGTGAGGGAAAGGGCGGGGTAGGGAAGTCTCGCATGGTAGAAGCTCCTGCAGTTGAGAACACTCATAGCGTTTCGAAGCTTTGGGTTGCTGTGCGTTGGGTTGGATGTGCACATGGTGCGACGAGCGGTGCGGGGGTCGAATGCAAATTGAATTTCGGGTTGCATCGTTTGTTCTACCGAACTGAACGCCTGGCGCTCTTTTCGCCGGGAGCCGCATTCCAGGAGTAACAAGTGCCTCGAATCATTACCCCCGGGACCCCGGAGCATGAAGTCAGCGAACATAACGCCAGAATGTTCGGCTCTCCCAAAGAACGCCTGGACTTCTACCGGCGGGAGATCCAGTACGAAACCAGCATTCTGGCCAATCGTACCGATGCCTACCTGGCAGCTCAGTCCTTTCTGGTCATTGCGTTCGTGTCCTCCATGGGCAACCTCAACCAGGGATGGGGCGAAATGTTTACGCTGATCGTGCCAGCGTTCCTCGCTTTGCTGGGTGTGCTCAGCTCGCTTAATGCCTGGCCTGGGATCCGAGCGGCGTACAACATCATTGATCACTGGCAACTGAAGCAAAGGCACTTGCTACAGAGCGAGCCCCTCATGGGGTTGGCTTACGATGAGTCGCCTTTGTTCAGCGAAGCTGAAACTTCCCGCGCCGGCCATCGAAAGTCGCTGCTGTTTTCGCTACGCACACCTTGGATCTTCCTGGTGTTCTGGTTGCTGCTGGGATGCTATTCGGTGTACATCCAGTTGGCGTGAGAACGCCCCATCGGACGAAAATACGGCCCCCTGGAGGGGGCCAGAGAAGACAGCCTCAGCCAGTCAGAGCCCTGATCAATTGCTCATTGAAGGCAGGAATATCGTCCGGCTTGCGGCTGGTAATCAGGTTGCCATCCACTACCACCTCTTCATCAACCCAGTCACCGCCAGCGTTGCGAATATCGTCCTGCAGCGATTTGTAGCTGGTCATCCGCTTGCCCTTGGCCAGGCCGGTCGACACCAGCAGCCAGCCACCGTGGCAAATGACCGCCAATGGCTTGCCTGCCGAGTCATGGCTTTTCACCAGCTTCTGAGCGCCGGGTATCAGCCTGATGGTGTCGGAATTCTGTACGCCGCCAGGCAGCACAAGGGCGTCGTAAAGATCCAGGTGGGCACTGTCGAATGTTGCATCCACGGTGAATTCGTCGGCGGGCTTGTCATGGTTCCAGCCGCGCACAGTGCCTTCCTTTTCGCCCAGGATGTCGACCACGGCGCCGTTTTTCTCCAAGGCTTCACGCGGGCCGGTCAGCTCTATCTGTTCAAAACCGTCGGTGACCAGAAAGGCCACACGTTTGCCGTTCAGTTGTGCACTCATTGTTGAATCTCCTTTCTTGATAGGCATAAAAGGGGAGGCCATCGATGGTGTGCGAAGTTCAAAGACGATGCTGCGAATTCCGAAAGGCGGACCATCGGGCAAGTCATCCCGTCATTCGCAGGTATGCAGGCTTCTTTCACGTCGCATTTTGCCGCCTGGCTTTTCAATTGAATTTTTTTGCCCTCAACGCCTCACACACGCATGAGTAAAAGGGAGAGGCTCACGTGGCAGCACAGCAACTGTACGTAATCGAATACACACTCCATGGTGAAGCGCGCACGTTCATCATCCGCCTGGAAAAAATGGACAATGCCCTTGCCTGGCATTGGGCAAGCTGTGACGCAGGGGTTGGCATCATTCCCAGATTTTGTCAGCAGAAAATCAAGATGGTCAGCAGGCCTATGGCCGAGCGCTACGGCATCGCGCAGGTGAAGTGGCGTTTGGCAGGAGATGGCCCAGCGTTCACGGCGCAGCCTGTAGCTGTCGAAACGTTTTCGGAGACCGGCGTGGGCGGTTAGTGGCCTGCAACTGAATCAATGGCCTGGAGGCTTTGCTATGCAACCAAAAACTGAAGGTCTTGAAGAGCACGGCCCAAGTGGTGTGCCTTTTATCAACGATCCGGAAAAGCCAACTTCACCGCCTCTGAATGACGCGGATGCCACCGATGCGGCAGAGGCTGATGAAAACATAGAGGACGATGGTGAATCTCTCTGATAAAAAGGAGCATGTGATGGACAACTACCACCTCAACCCGACGTCCGATGGATGGGAATTGAAGAAAGAAGGCGCAGACCGGGCATCCAGGCGAGCTGCAACCAAACAGGAACTGGTTAGCACGTTGCGGGATTTCTTTGACGGCAAAACCGCATCGGTAAAGATTCATAAAGCCGACGGGACTATCGAGGAGGAACGTACCTATCCACGCGCAGATGACCCGCGCCGTACAAAAGGTTGAACAGGGTTAGTGCTCGTGATCTCGGCTCGATGTCGCGAGCACTATCGACCTTCATTTCTGCGGGTGATCACGCGCTTCATCCTCTCCCGGCTGATCGTCGGGCTTTTCGAGGTGAGCTTCGCACTGGCTGCCCATGGCTCGGTATTCCTTGCGGAGTTTATGAATTTGACGGTTGTCGAGCGCCTCCAGATCGAGTACCGATTGGTGTGCTGATTTTGTGGCCCTGATGAGCTCGTCCAGCTTCACATGAATGATGTCGTTGTCACGATTCTGGGTGTTCTGAATAAGGAAAACCATCAGGAACGTGATAATGGTTGTCGACGTGTTGACGATCAACTGCCAGGTGTCGTTGTAGTGAAACCAAGGCCCGGATGCTGCCCACATGGCAATCAACACGACCGCAATCAGGAATGAGCTCGGCTTGCCCGCGTGAGTGGATAACCATTGGCAAAATTGCGCGAATTTCATTTTCCATCTCCATCTTCATAGCGCTGTAAAGACTCTGACCACAGCGGAGCGCTGAAATCTTTTTTTACATTTCGTCAGCCTATGCGGCGAGCGGAACATGCGCAGCGGAACGACGTGAAGCGAGGAAACGTCAAACTTCATATTTCCCAGGCCTTTGCACAAATGACCTTCATCGTCTGGTTCGCCATGCTGGGCGCAGTCTTGTTGCTACTCGCGCTCTCATCTTCCTATTTACGTTGGATACCCGTGACGTCCTCGGTGGTGTGCCTTGGTCTTGGCATAGCGCTAGGCTCGCCCGGGCTGAACTTCCTGCAGCTTGATGTCGCTCAGTCGAGCGCCTGGCTGGAGCATCTGACGGAGGTCGCCGTGTTGTTTTCGCTGTTCTTCAGCGGCTTGAAGTTGCGCCTGCCCTTGGGCAACCGCAGTTGGTGGGGCGCCTTTTACCTGGCGGGGCCAGTCATGGTGGTCTGCATCGCTGGAGTGGCACTGGTGGCGCATTACTGGCTTAGCCTGGGTTGGGGGTTATCGGTGATGATCGGCGCCATTCTCGCGCCTACAGACCCTGTCCTTGCCACCCTCGTACAGGTAGTCGATGCGCAGGACGACGATCCTGTCCGTTTCAGCTTGTCCGGTGAGGCCGGGCTGAATGACGGGGTGGCTTTTCCTTTCGTCCTTCTCGGGTTGTTCCTGCAACAGAACACAGGGCAGGCGTGGTTGAGCGATTGGTTACTCAAGGACATGTTGTGGGCAGTGGCTGCGGGCTTGCTCTGTGGCTACTGGATGGGGCGCGGCCTTGGCAAGCTCACGCTGTTTCTGCGCTTGCGCAATGACGACAGCACCGTGTCGCCCAATGACTACCTGGCCCTGGCGTTGATCGCGCTCGCCTACGTAGTCGCTGAGTCGATCCAGGCTTATGGGTTCCTGGCGGTCTTCGCCGCCGGGTTGGGCTTGCGCCAGGCTGAAGTGCAGACGTCCACCCGCCCGGATGATCCCGCTGCCGAGCACCTGGTGCAGCCGGTGGTGGGGCATCAGCACGTGGCACCCGAGTTGGCCGTGAAAGGGGATGTGGAAGGGCTCGAGGACTCCCAGGTTGCTGCAGGCATCATGTTGGGCGATATGCTGGCATTTGGCAGCCTGGTGGAGCGGGCGCTGGAGGTCTTTCTGGTGACCTTGCTCGGCGTCGTGTTGATCGCGCATTGGGACTGGCGGGCAATGATCATTGCTGCAGCGCTGTTCTTGGTGATCCGGCCCCTAAGCGTTGTGTTCATGCCGTTCGGGGGAATGCTGAATTCAAGACAGCGTGGGCTGCTGGGATGGTTCGGCATTCGCGGCATCGGTAGCTTCTATTACCTTTTCTATGCACTCAATCACGGCCTGCAGGCAGATTCGGCAGTGGAAATCACCAATCTCGTGCTGTCGGTTGTCGCATTGAGCATTTTGTTGCACGGCCTCAGCGTGCAACCCTTGCTTGTGCGTTATGAGGCGTGGAAGAGAGGCCCATCCAACTGAACGCAGTGCACCAGGCTTCGGTCAACCGCTAGCCATCAGGAAGGGAGGATGACCATTGGACATTGAGGCGTTGCTCACTGAATTGCTGAGCGCTCGTGGCCCAGGCGGCCAGGAAGATGAGGTGCGGGCCATCTGTCTGCGCGAGCTGAAAGAGGTCTGCGATGACACGCACATCGACAGCGCCGGGAACGTGGTCGGCGTCATTCGCGCTTGCGGTACCCGCGATCCCGACACAGCCATACGGGTCATGGCGCACCTTGATGAGATCGCAATGATCGTCAAGAACGTTCGCGATGACGGGACATTGGAGGTCTTGGCCCTGGGTGGGGCGCAGCCCATCAGTTTTGGTGTCTGCCCTGTCGATATCCTGGGCGATGAAAAGTGTCTGCCAGGGGTCTTGTCTTACGGCTCGATGCATAACAGCGGTCGAACGTCGAATGAGCGGGATGTCCTTGCCGGCAATGTTCAGTGGAAGGATGTCTACATCGTTACCCGCAAAACCAAAGTCGAGCTCGAACAAGACGGCGTGCGGCCTGGCACGCGTGTAGTGCTCAGCCAGCATTGGCGCAAGCCCTTTTACGTGCATGACTGTGTCGCTGCTCATTTTCTCGACGACCGGGCGCCATTGAGTGCTGTGATCCACTGCGCATGGCTGCTCCAGGCGCAAAAGAAAGCGCTGCAGCAAGACGTGTGGTTTGTCCTGACCACGTTGGAGGAGGAATCCAATGCCGGTGCGCTGTACGCCGCTTCCAGATTGCCAGGCGAAACCACCATCGCGGTCGAAGTGGGGCCGGTGCTGGAAGAGTACGGTACGGAGCTGTCGGTCAACCCGATCATCAATACCGGCGACCAGAAGGGTTACTACAGCCGCCCAGTAGTGCAGGCTTTGATCGCAGCCAGCCGGCGAGCAGGTTATGCCCCACAGTCGGCACTGCTAGTAGATTTTGCCTCCGACGCGAGCGCGGTATTGAGCACAGGTATTGATGCCCAGGCGGGATGCATCGCGATTCCGACTGAAAATACTCATGGGTTCGAGATGGTGCTTCTGGACGGCATTTCGGCGTGCGCCGCGACGCTGGTCGAGTATCTGACAAGCCCGGCGTCTGGCAGGCCAGTGCGCAGGTGAAAAGCTACAGCGATCCTGCCCCAGTCAATCGCTTGAACGGCTGTTGGCAGCTGCCGGTGTTGAAGTAGCGGGTCGATGCACATGAGCACCTGTCGGGTCGATGATCTGGATAATATTGCCGTGCTGCCAAGCATCCGCCCTGGAATCAGCCGTAGGGACGTGGATGTCAGCTCGCTGAGCTTTGGTTTTTGCCGCGTCCACCCCCAGGCGTCGATTGCGCTGGTCGATCATCGCTGCATCAGCCTGGCCATCTGCAGTGAAACCCATCATCAGCTGCGGAACGCCCACCGGTAGCGCTTTGTCTTGATCGGTGTGCCACGTGTGCCATGTCTTGCCATAGGTATGGGCAAGCCGTTTCATCAAGGCGTGCTCGGCAGGCGCAGGAATACCGGGGGCGATCAACTGCCCGGAAGACACTTCGTAGCCATGGCTGTGCCACAACGCTTTCTCCTTGGCCGGTAATCCGGCAAAGAGCCGCTTGTCGATGATGTACTCGACACCCATGATTTTCGCTTCCTTGGTATTGCCGTCGAAGATGACGCACTGAATGACATCCTCGTTGAGAATGGAGCAGTAGTGGTGCGCCTCCATCTGCACGCCGGGATGGCCGTTATAGAAGTGGAAGCCGTCCAGGTAGGCGTTGATAGCCTCGATGGGCGGCTTGGCCTGCAGTGTCGCTGCCCCGGCTTCCAACAGCTGAGTCGTCGCTGATTCCGGCCTGCCGGGGGCTTCCACAGGCGACTTCGTTTCGGAAGCGGAACACGCCCACAGCAGAGAGCAGGCGAGGGTAAGGGTTATCGATTGAGATAGCTGTCGCATGGGAATGGCTCTGGCTGGTGTCCTCGAAAGACAGCCCGGACGCGCGATGCAAACAGCCCAACAGACGAATGGTCTGATTGTTACTTCGTAAAATACTCCCTTTCGTCGGTTCAACCGACCAACGCACCGCTGAGCATTCTCTGAAGAAATACCTATCACTGGATGCGAGGTATTGAGAATGGCAAATCCAAAGGAAAACCTGCTCGACTGGCTGCGTGATGCCCACGCGATGGAGCAACAGGCTGAGAGCATGCTGAAAGGTCAGGCTGAGCGCTTGGAGCACTACCCTGAACTGAAAGGTCGAATTGTTCAGCATATCGAGGAGACGCAAGGGCAACAGCGTTTGCTGGTTGAATGCATCGAG
The DNA here is from genome assembly GCF_044900445.1 of Pseudomonas sp. NPDC089407. Lineage (NCBI taxonomy): Bacteria > Pseudomonadati > Pseudomonadota > Gammaproteobacteria > Pseudomonadales > Pseudomonadaceae > Pseudomonas > Pseudomonas sp. NPDC089407. Next base: position 265,866 of record NZ_JBJDNB010000001.1, on the reverse strand, counting down.
CGTCTGGGCGGTAGCACATCAACCTTCAAGGATCTTGCGGGCAAGCTCATGGCCTTTGGGCAGGCTGTAGGCGGGATGACCATGAGCGACGAGGTGGTCAAAGGTGCCATGGCAGGGTACGTGTTCGAAAACCTGGAAATTGCCTCCTACACGGTGCTGATAGAGGCCGCTGAAGCGGTAGGCGACAGTGCGACTGCGCAAGCCTGTCGCTCGATCCTCAAGGAAGAAGTCGCCATGGCTGAATGGCTGAAGGAGCATTTGCCGGAAGTGACGCGTGCATTCCTGGCCCGGTCGGCCGACCCTGAGGCAGAAGCAAAGCGTTAAATGCGTCACCTGCGCCGGATGAGCGCCGGCGCGGGTTCCTTCCACAGCTGTTCACCTTTCCATCTTTTGCTCCAGCCGGCGTTGGCGCTGTGGCTACGCCATACGTCAAACGGGTGGAACGGATGCTACCGCGTCAGGCTCAACCCAATAGATTCGTTTCTTACTCCATCTGCCTGGGGACCTTCAAAATGGCCAGCTACCTGTACTTGATCAGCTACATCCTCGACAACCAGCCCGGGACTTGCGAGTTCCGCAGCGAGCAGGAGGACCTGAGCCGCGAAGCTGCGCGCGAATATTTGCAAGGCTTGCATCGAAACGAAGCGTCATCATTCACCGACGTACAGGTTCAGCGTCTAGAGCATGATCATGAGCCAGGCACATCGCCAGGACATTACCAGCAACCCTGACGGGCTATCGGCATGAACGCGGTCAGCGAACAGATAGGCCAGGAACAGCGCCGACTCGTTGCAATCAACCAGTGGTTTCTGCTTTACGACGACGTGAAACAACGATGTGATTGCCCGAGTACCCATCATGAAGAACTGCTTCGTCAAGCTGACGAGATGGACCGTCTTGGGCTGGTGGACTGGCGTGAATGGCGAGACCTGCGCAGGCTTGCAGATAGAGGCTTTCTAAAAGCCATTGCAGGTTGTGATTACTAGCGTAGCCATGCGCTCCGGCTAAAGCGACAACAGGCCTGGCAAGGGGGATAAATGTCACGGCTGCCAATGATCGGGGTGACGGCCTGTAGCTACAAGGTCGGCCCGCACGCAGTGCAATTGAATGACGACAAGAATGCGCGGGCGGTGGCCACTGCTGCCCATGGTTTGCCGTTGATTCTGCCAATGTTTCCAGAGCTGCTGAACATAGCAGACATAATCGAGGGCCTGGATGGGCTGCTGTTCACCGGTTCACCGTCCAATATCGAGCCTCACCATTACGATGGTCCGCCCAGCCCGCCTGGTACCCAAAAAGACGCCGCCCGTGATCACCTCACGCTGCCGCTGTGGCGTGCGGCAGTAAAAGCGGGGTTGCCCGTGCTCGGCGTGTGCCGGGGTTTTCAGGAGATGAATGTGGCTTTCGGCGGCACCCTCGTCCAGCAGCTCCATCAACCTGGCGTGGAACATGAGCCCCCGAGCAACGAACCTCTTGAGGACCAGTACGCACCCGCTCACAGGCTCACGGTGCGAGCAGATGGGGTATTACATGGGCTGGGGTTTCCCGAGGTAATCGAAGTCAACTCGGTACATGGGCAAGGTATAGAGCGGGTCGGCGAAGGTTTGCGCATCGAGGCTGTGGCAACGGATGGCCTCGTTGAAGCATTGTCGGTGGAAGGAAGTCGCTCATTCGCCCTCGGCGTGCAGTGGCATCCGGAGTGGCAAGTGATGTTCTATCCACAATACCGTGCGATCTTCGAGGCGTTCGGAGCCGCTTGCCGAGTGCGGGCGGCACACCGGCGATAAGCGTCTACCGGTCTGTCGTGAATCCGTAGATAGGAAAAGATCAAGCCACAGTATGGCCCGCTGTGGACGTGGCACACCGCCGCGTTCACAGGTATGGCGTCAGCTTTGCGCGGGCCAGCCGGTATCAACCTCCAGACCCACCGCTGCCCGAGCCACCACCGCCAGCGCCACTTCCGGTTCCGCTACCCGTGCCGGACCCTGTACCTGAACCCGAACCGTTGCCCGTGCCAGTCCCCGTACCGCCACTTCCCGATCCGCCCATCCCGGGAGCACTGCCCGAGCCGTTGGTAGTGCCGTCGCCACCGGTATTGTCGGTGCCATTGCTGCCGGTACCGCTAGATCCGTTACCCATGCCATCACCCGGTGTTCCAGACCCGCTGGCTCCACCGTTCATTTGGCCATCTTCGTGCGTTTGCGTGCCAGGAGCGCGTTGATCGTTCATGTTGGTAGCCGACAGCACGATGGGTGCGTTTAGACCCAGGCACAGCGCCAACAGCCAGGTATGAGGCTTCATTATCTTCATGTTGAATCTCCTTTTTCGCGGTGTTCGCCTTGTGTTCGGCAAATGGCGGCGTGGGCCGTGCAATGCCGTCGACGGACGGGCCTACCGTTCAGACGCTTCTGATTTTTAGGCCTTACGGCCTGCCCTCGGTTGTACAAAATCCGCGTTTCGTACAGCTAGGCCGGCTGTCTGAGCGTCCTGATTCATTTCGACCGGCACGGCGGATCGGGTGATCTAACGTCGACAACATCGGCGAGGGCAGACACATGAAACGAAGAGGCAAGACCTACAGGCAATGGCGCGACCCGATCCTGCATCATCAGACTCATGAAGAGACCCTCGACGACGGCACCTGCCTGGAAGTGCAGACGCGCCTCTCGCGCACCGGTGCGACGCAGTTGTTCATCGGTGTGTACCGTGCTGACGGGACTGTGCTATGTGAGCGGGCCTACGCCCAGCGCGCCGGTGAAAGCATGAGCCGGGCGCTGGTGTGGGGGGTGGGGTATGCCAGGCGAGTGGCGGCGGAAGGTACAGCGAGCCGCGCCGAGCCTGCGAGCAACTGACCTGCATCAGCCGTCAGACTGTTCCTCAGGTGGAACCTGGCCGTCAGGCCAGTCCGGCGCCTCTTGCTCCGGGTCAGGTGCAGGCACCGGCTCGCCCGGGTTATGCGGCACTTCGTCGACGTAAGGGTCGGGGTGGTTAGGGTCAATCATGTCGAGTCCTCCAGGGTGATTACCCGGTTTAGGTGGCGCTGTTGCGGTGGCTGTTCCATGCGAATGCCAATTGAACGATGACCGGCGCTGACGACTCCATTGCAGTAACAGCGTGCTTTTGGAGTGCCATGATGATTCACCTGGGGTGCGCGGGGTGGAGCTTGTCCCGCCAGTACGCCGATGAGTTCCTGCAACCGGGTAGCCACCTGCAGCGCTATGCAGGCCGGCTTGATGCCGTCGAGATCAACAGCGCCTTTTACCGGCCGCACCGGCCCGCGACCTATGCCCGTTGGGCGGCGTCGGTACCGGAGCATTTTCGCTTTTCCGTCAAACTGCCCAGGGTCATCACCCACGAGCTGCGCCTGGAAAATTGTGAGGTTGCGCTTGATGCGTTTCTTGGCCAAATCCAGCACTTGGGTTACCGCCTGGGTTGCCTGCTGGTACAGCTGCCTCCATCACTCGCCCATGATGCCCGCCGTGATCGGTACTTTTTTGAAGCCCTTCGCCGACACCATGCCGGCCCGGTGGCGGTTGAGCCCAGGCACGCCAGTTGGCAAGCGGCGGGGCCAATGCTGACTGACTTGTGCATTGCCCAGGTCGCAGCGAGCCCTTCACGTTTCGCTGCCGATGCGCAACCCGCTGGCTGGCCTGGGTTGGTCTACTGGCGTCTGCACGGTGTGCCGCGGATCTATCACAGCGAGTATTCGCAACAGTGCCTGCTACAGCTGGCTGAACGGCTGCAGTGCAGCCACGGCGCAGGTGCAGAAACCTGGTGCATCTTCGACAACACGGCCTCCGGTGCAGCACTGGGCAACGCGCTGGCCCTTCGACGATGGGCCAGCGCAACGTACCCTAGCTTGCTGGATGAAACAATTCACGAATGACTTCCCTTAACCACCGGTTCCCACTGCCCTGATGATATCGGGTATGCCAATGCTGTTTGACTGTGAACTCCTCCACTTCAAACGGGCAGTCATGCACCTTTAACCATGCATGTCAGCCAGTGTCTGCCCGATATGCCGCGGCAGGGTGGCCAGCAGATCCGTCGTCCCGATTATCATCCCCAACCCAAGAAACGCCGGCAGCTCCAGCATGATCCGCCGTTCGATCCCGGCACGTGCCAATCCTGCCTCCAGCAATTTCTGCCCAGTGCCGAAACTGATCTGCACATGCCCTTCGGCGCGGTAGCGCGGCAAGCTCATGCCGTTGCCCAGGCGCGGATGCTGCGCGTTGCTCAGGCACACCCAATCCTGCTCGAACAGCACAGGACATGCCCTGGTACTGGATGGCGCTGGTGCTGTTCGTCGGCGGGTTGTCGCGCTCGATGCAGTTCACCACCTACAACGCGGTCGGCTTTGCCGAGGTACCCAAGCCCCAGATGGGTGAAGCGTCGACGCTGTTCAGCATGTTCTTCCAGGCAGGTGCACAGGTGTTGCGCACGTAGCGCAGGCCGCCGGCGACCGGTGCATTTGGCGCTGGATCCCAGCGATGTGAAGAGGCCGGTGACGGCCTCTCGTCAAGGATATAGCTGAGCAATCCATTGATATTCCATAATGTTAGTACGAAAGGATTTTATATTGCGTTTTAATATTTAAATTCTTTCATATCGGAGTATGTGTCGTTGAAAGCCATTTCTCTCCTTCCTGCAGGTCTGGCGCTTCTTGCTGCCTGTTCATCTGCCTTCGCCGGCTCGACCCTTGAACGTGTAGAAAGCAAAGGCGAGCTCACCGGCGTACTGATGGAAAACTACCCTCCGTTCTCGTTCTTGAATGAACAGAACCAGCTCGACGGGTTCGACGTAGATGTCGCCAAGGCAGTGGCTGAACGGCTTGGGGTGAAGCTCAAGCTCGAAACACCTTCGTGGGATGTGATTGCCGCTGGACGCTGGAGTGGGCGGTACGACATCTGTGTCTGCTCCATGACGCCAAGCAAGGCGAGGGCAGAGGTGTTCGATTTCCCGGTCGAATATTACCGGTCACCCGCGGTAATCGTGGTCAACGCTAAAGACAGCGACATCAGCTCTGGCAAAGCGTTGTCAGGCAAGAAGGTGGGGGTAATCAGTGCGTCTACCTATGAAGCCTATCTGAACAAGGATCTCGTTATTGAAGGGGCAGAGGAGAAACCCCTGACGTACCCGTTTGACACCGTTCAGGTTGCGCCCTATGACAACGAAACCGTGGCATTCCAGGACCTGGCCCTAGGCACCGGAGTGCGGCTGGATGCCATGGTCACCAATCTGGTTACGGCTAAAGAACGCATCGCCCAGGATCCTCGCTTCAAGATTGCGGGTGAGACCCTGTATGCCGAGCCCAACGTAGTCGCCGTGGAGAAAAACGACCGCCAGTGGAGTGAGAAGGTCGCCCAGGTTGTGACTGAGCTCAAGGCTGACGGGACGCTGGCGAAGATCTCTGAAAAGTGGATTGGCGCCGATATCACTCAATGACAGCCCTTAATCCACATCCGGCCAAAACCGCGCTGGCGTCGAAGACGCAGTCGGATCGCATTCGGCAAATCTTTGGTTTCAAAACCCGTTTATACCTGACGTGGGCAGCGTTGCTCGGCGCCTGTGTGTTTTTCTTCCTGAGCTTCGACCTCAAGTTCTCGATCATTCTCGATAAGCTGCCAAACCTGGTTGGACTCAAGCTGGGGCCCAATGGGTTCCTGCAGGGCGCAGCACTGACCTTGTTCCTCTGCGCTTGCTCGATCTGGCTGTCGCTGGTGCTGGGCTTCGTAACAGCGCTGGCGCGACTGTCTCGAAGCGCTGTGGCTTTCGCAGTGGCGAGCTTCTACGCCTCTTTTTTCCGGGGCACGCCGTTGCTCATCCAGATCCTGCTTATTTACCTGGGGCTGCCACAGCTCGGCGTAGTGCCCGGCGCAATCAGTGCAGGCATTATCGCGCTGTCCCTCAACTACGGGGCCTACCTGAGCGAGATTTTCCGCGCCGGTATCATGGCTGTTCCGCCAGGGCAAAGACAGGCAGCAGTCGCGCTGGGCATGACACCGACCACCACCTTTTTCCACATCATCCTGCCTCAGGCGATGCGAACGATCATCCCACCTACCACCAGCCAGTTCATCTCCATGCTGAAAGACTCATCGTTGATTTCAGTGATGGGCGTATGGGAAGTGATGTTTCTGGCGCAGTCCTACGGCCGGTCTTCTTACCGCTACATCGAAATGCTGGCCACCGCCGCACTCATCTATTGGCTTCTGTCCATTGGGCTGGAGCTTATCCAGCACCGGCTCGAGCGCTACTACGGCAAAGGCTTTCAGGATCAGCGATAAGTTGATCGCTGACACCCATGATTACAGGAACAGTGATGTCCGACCCTAAACCCTTATTGTTTGCCCTCTACGAACAAGCCAGCGTCGGCTGCGGTGGCGCGCCGAGCTTGTGGACGCATCCGGCCGACGAGCGACTGGCCGCCAACACCTTCGAGTTCTGGGCCAACCAGGCACGCATCGCTGACCAGGCCAACCTCGACATGCTGTTCTTCGCAGATGTGCTGGGCTTCTACGATGTATTCGGCGGTAACGCGGAGGCAGCGGTGAAGTGGGCTGTCGAGGCGCCTGCAAATGACCCACTGATGATCATCCCGGGATTGGCAGCGATTACCAAGAATCTGGCGTTCGGCGCTACCGTGTCCACGACCTATGAGCATCCATTTGCCCATGCCCGTCGCTTCAGTACCCTGGATCACATGACCAATGGCCGAATCGGTTGGAATATCGTCACGTCGTATCTTTCCAGTGCCGCGCGCAATTTCGGCCTGGAAGAAATGCTCAAGCATGGAGACCGGTATGAGCGCGCGGAGGAGTTCATGGACGTGGCCTACAAGCTTTGGGAGGGCAGTTGGGCAGACGACGCAGTCGTCGCCGATAAAACCCGGCAGGTGTACGCCCAAGGTGACCGGGTCAAGCCCATCAACCATGTGGGTGAGCGCTATCGGGTTTCGGGGCCTCATCTGTCCGCTCCGTCCCCACAGCGAACACCCCTGCTGATTCAGGCGGGCTGGTCTGGGCGAGGGCGCGAGTTCGCGGCCAAACATGCTGAGCTGATCTTCGTAGCCAAGTCGAACCCACATGAAATCCGTCAAGGGTTGGAAGAAATCTGGACGATGGCGCAGGCACGTGGCCGTGCCAGGGATGACGTACAGTCGCTGACCGTGCTGCGAATCGTGACGGCAAAAACCGAGATTGAAGCCCAGCGCAAATACGACGAGCTCCAGAGCAACTATCACTTGGAAGCCCAACTCGTCAGCTATGCCGGCGACACAGGCATCGACCTGAGCCGCTACGCGGACAGCGATGCGTTGTCGACGCATACCGAGGGCCTTACTTCTTACATGATGCGACCCGACGGAAGCGGCAATCCTTTAACCGCCGGAGACGTCAGGAAGCGATTTGCCCATGTCACACGGGGCACCGATCTGATCCTGGTGGGCACTCCGGAGCAGGTCGCAGACAAAATCGAAGAGCATGCACGGATCTCGGGTACGAGTGGCTATATGCTGAACCCGTTAACGAGCCCTGGTACATTGGAGGACTTCGTAGAATGGGTGGTGCCAGCGCTGCAAAAGAGAGGGCTCTACCGAACCCGTCCCCAAAGCGGGAGTTTCCGGTCCAGGTTGAGGGCTGACGGATCAAGCCGCCTGCCAGGGTCCGCCTACGGAGCTTCTTTCCGCTCACCCGCCTGAGCAAGGCATGCTGGCGCTCATGCCCTGGTCAAGATTGAGCGCCAGCTTAGCTGGCGCTGCGATCAGAAGCCTTCCAGAACAATCTTGCCCCGCGCTTTCCCGCTTTCGATCAGGGCATGAGCACGCTTGAGGTTGTCGGCGCAAATTGTACCGTAGTGCTCGCCCATCGTCGTCCTGACAATGCCCTCATCAACCAGCTTGGAGACCCTGTCGAGCAGGTGGTGTTGCTTGATCATGTCCTCGGTCTGGTACAGCGAGCGGGTGAACATGAGCTCCTTCAGTTCTTCCAGCTGAGGTGACCCGTTCGCCTGAAGACCTACAGTGCCTCTGAGATCGAGCGCCGCCCGCGCGGCGCATCGCGGATAAATCCGCTCCTACATTTGTTGCAACGTGGCCATGCCTGTCAGGCCATGATTTTCAGCCGGTTTGCAAGGCTCAAGACATGCACCACGGCTGGCAACCATGGCGTAACAGGTTCGGCACGTTGCGACAAATGTAGGAGCGGACTTATCCGCGATGCGCCGCGCGGGCGGCGCTCGATCTCATAGACACTGAGTGTTTCACGGCGAGCACATCCGAACACCGCACAGAACTCAAGGCATGCAGCGTCGCAATAGGTCGGTTAGCGAGACGGTTTCAGGGATCGCCGACACCCGCGAGAAGTGTTCATCCGCGGGTCTGGTGTGCCGCCCCAAGCCGTGCACAGGGATGCCCGGCAGGTCGTATCGGCCTGAGACGTGTACGGCTTCGACACGCCGTAACGGTATATACGGCAGTATTCAGGGCATCAGTCCAGTACGTTATGGAGCACCTCATAGATCAATCCAGAAGCAACAGCGACGAGTAAAAGGTCCGTACCGGCTTGTTGCCACTCATAGCCATCATAATGAGGAAGTAGTCCGATCAGCCTCCTGTCCAACTTCCTGGCGATTCCGGGCGGTAGAGGTTTGCCGCGTGCCAGATTTTTCTGCACACCGGGCGGTAAGGAAGCGCCTGGATTCCAGTAATCACGATTGTCATTGAGGATGACGCGCACCCCGCCCAAGTCGACGGAAGGCCCACCCTGCCAGTCGTTGCCGTTGCCCTGATGCCCTTGGTTTCCGTGCGCGCCTCCCTTGTCATGGCCTTTCCCTGTTCCGGGGGCTGCGAGCAACATCGGGCATACAGCCAGTGCCAGAGATAGCGTCACGCCGACATTCAACTTCCATCTCATATGATCACCCCGTGGTCATTTATCCATCCTCAGAATAGCCAACCTGCTCGCGATGACAATGCGCTTGAACGTGCCAGTCGTGATGAAACAATGATTGCGATAATCCCAATACTCAGCGTCAGCATCAGTTGCCTGATAACCCGCCTGGGGCCTCTAATCCACATGATTTGTCTTTCCTACGCTATAGCATCTTTTCAAGCCCTATCGTGCTGCTTAGCCACGAGTTGAAGCGCCGCCACCACCCCCCTGGTTCCGTGGTCAACGTGCGTTGTTGGCCATTGTCTTCGGTGAACCAGACCAGATGATCATCTTTCAGCCGGGCCTGGTAACTCAGAGCGGGTGCCATGCCCTCCAGAGCCAGTTCGCGCACCCGTGCGGCGAGCTTCGGATCATCAACCAACACTCCGACCTCGGTGTTCCACAGCAAAGAGCGCGAATCGAAATTGAACGAACCGACAAACGCTTTTTGCTGGTCGAAAACCATCGCCTTGGTATGCAGGCTGGAGTCGGAGCTGCTGGAGGGGCTGCTGGAGGAGCCCTTGCGAGAGAAACGCGGCCTGGTATCGCTGTCGCTACGATCGCCGGCTTGGCGACGCAGCTCGAACAACTGCACACCATGCTCGAGAAGGGTCTTGCGATAGGGTGCGTACGCACCGTGCGAAGCCGGTACGTCGGTGGCCTCCAGAGAGTTGGTCAGCAAGCTGATCGACACGCCGGCGTCGGCTCGACGGGTCAGGTACCCCACCCCGGGATGGCCCGGCACCATGTAGGCCGACACCAGGATTAGCTCCTTGTTGACCCCGTTGAGCTCGGGTGCCAACTGGGTGACCAACAGCAAGTGCGCAGCGGGTTCGCCCTTTGCCAACACCTTGCTCGGCGCATCCCACATCGCTTTATTCCAGGCCCAGATCAACTCCCTGCGCCAATTGTTCAGGCGTGGCTGGGTGGTGTACTTCATTAACTGTTGATAAAGCCCATGGTTTTGTCTGCGCGTTTCTTCCAGGGAATCGTCCAGCCGAGTGCGAAGGTCTCTCAAATCTCTGCTCGTCGGCTTGAACGATATAAACTGCTCGATGGGCTTGCTGAGGACACTGTTCCAGTACTCATCAAAACTATGCCCCAACTGTTCTGCGACCGGGCCGACACTGAGCATGTCGATGTCAGTAAAATTTCTATTGGGTTCTGCATCGAAATACTCGTCCCCCAGATTGCGCCCTCCGACGATGGCGACACAATTGTCCACCACCCACAATTTGTTGTGCATACGCCGGTGTTGCTGAGAGAGGTTGAAGAGCCGGCTCATCGTGCGTGTCACGACGGTACTGCGGCCCAAATGGAGAGGATTGAACACTCGTATCTGTAAATGCGGATGCATCGCCAGTGTCGCGATTATCTCTTCTAGATCATCGCTGGTGGTGTCATCGAGCAGAATCCTGACGCGCACGCCACGGTCGGCAGCGACGAGCAATTCGCTCAGCAGTATCCGAGTGCTTATGCCGTCGTGGACGATGTAGTACTGCAGGTCAATGCTGCTTTGAGCACTGCGAATCAGCTCGGCCCGGGCGGCGAAAGCCTCGGAGCTCTCCGGGAACAGGCGAAAGCCCGATTGACCTTCATGGGGGGCAACCTGGGCCTGAATGGATCGGCCGAACGCCGAATCGTTTGCAGGCAAAGCGTGACTGGGTTCGTAGGGAATGTCGGCTGTTGTACAACCACCAAAGAGAAGCGTAAGCGACAGGAGGGCAAACTGGAGGTGTTTGATTCTCACGGAGCGCACCCCGACGATGGTGATGAGGGTCTCGGATCCCGAAGAATGGCCATTCCCTTACCACCCGCATTCGGCCTGAAAGACCGCCTGCAATGCGTCTTCGATTTGCGGTGTTGTTCTGAAGCGTAGTTCATTCCCAAACATTGCGACGTTGGGCCTGTGACGGTGGTAGCTTGGCACCTGCGTAATGGCTGATGTGTTCGCCTGGTCGGTTAGCGAGACCGGTTTCTAGGATCGCCGACACCTGCGAGAAGTGTTTCTCCGAGGATCTGTACCGCCCAAGCCGTGCGCCGGGGGGCGGCAGGTCGTATGGGCCTGAGACGTGTTGCGCTTTGCTCCGAAAAATAAGAATTTTTCGCTTTCTTGTAGGATGTTTCCCAAAGATACTATTGCCGCCTATTTTCCGTTGCGGGTGCCCTGTCAGGGCTCTAGTCTGGGCTTGTCGCTGCTCATCAGTGACACGGCTTTGACAGGCCGTAACGGTACATAGTTTTTCAGTTCGTCTCATGGCGGCTGTATGTGGGGCATGCTTGCATGCGCCGGAACTTGCTATGTCCGCCGGTCTGTCAACCCATGTACAGCTGCCACCCAACCTGTTTGACAGCAGGCGGGTGGTACCACTAAGAAAGGACATACGCAATGCTTAAAATGGTCCCCGATCCACCCCATACGCCCCATTCCCTCGAAGACACCATCGTCCAGTCCGCAGAATATGCCGTCTGCGCACTCGCCATTTCGCAACAGGTGTTGCTGCTACAGCCAAAATCGCCTGCCGCGATTCTGACGATGGCGGCAATACATGAACTCGAGTCTCTACGCTACCTGCTTGAGTCCGCATTGGTTCTGGTGAAAATGCCGAATCAGCCGCGAACGCCGCACTAAGCCTACAACCAGGTATTGCCTGGGTCGGGCTTGTCACTGGCACAGCTATCAGCCCAGGCGCTAGACGATCAGGGAGATGGACCCATGACGACTGACAAATCGAACGAAAAAACCACCGTAGGCAAGACCACCTTCTACCAGGGAGAGAACCAGACTCATCCGTTGTTTCGCATCGAGGCCGGCATACCTTGCAAGAGTGCGCGGGAGCAGTCTTCGGAATTGATGGGGTACGTGCGGGAACTGACGATTGTCGGGTTGATGGACGAGAAACCGATGATGATCTGGGCTGCGCATTACTTGGCCGCGCTTGCGAAAGCGCTGATGGATGATGCTGAGCTGGGATTGATGAGCTGATTTCATCGGTAGGGCCAGGGCAGCCCTTGTCCCTGGCCTGATCAAAAGCACGATCATGCGTGTGATGGTTTCGCTCGAGAATGATTGATTCATCACGCGAATGGCCGACGGTCGCTATCAGTTGGCGAGCGAAGTGAGCACGCGAGCGTCTGACAGCGAGGGTAAAGACTGTTCGGATCTCCGAAGAACATTTGAGCCATTCATATCAATCAACTGGTTATGAATGGAAAATTGGTTTTGTACCCCCAGATGTACCCCTTTTTACAGCAGCTACGAGTGGATTACAGTGGACGCACCGGGGGGGGGGGCGGGGCTGGCGCAGAACGTGCAATCTCTCACTCACTTGAGCAACTTATGCTTTGGGCTCGCCCCAGTCGCTACGCGTCGCAGCAGTCAGCGCATCCCAGTCATCAGGAGGGTTACCGCGGCCCAGCATCTTCTCGAATACCGCGTAGGGATCGGATTTGCTGCCTGCGGACCGTAGGGTATTTTCGTCGTTGACCCATGCATAGACGATGATCCTGGATTTTGAGTCGTAGCGAAAGAACAGCCGAAAGCGCCTGCCGATTTTTGCCCGCCGCCAATGTCGATAGGCGGTGCCCAGCGTGTTGCCTTGGCGGAACTCATCACGGCCCGGGTCGGCAGGCACAGCCTCCATGATCAGATGGCTCAATGCCCGAAACAGCTTGACGTTGGCGTTGCTCTCAAAACCATGCGGGTCGTTATGCTCGGCCCGGGCGGCGGCTTCTTGCAATTTGCGTAGCTGTAAAGTCACACCTTCATGGAACAACAGTGTCCAGCCATGTCGAAGCATCAGATCGCGACCTCTCCATCGATATCTTCGTCCAGGTTTACCGAGAGGTTTGCGTGGGCGAGCATGGCTTGCGCCAAGTCTTCCGGCAGAGTGGTGAGGTTGCGTCCGTTTCGGATATCAGCTTCCAGCAAACCCAGGAATGCACCGATGGCAGGGTCTTCGTGGGTGGTTTCTACGCGGCTGACCACGATTTCACCCCCGCGTACGTCGAATGCGATCTTGCCCCCAGTGTCAATGCCCAAAAGCTGGCGAACGGATTTGGGCAGTGTGACCTGCCCCTTTGAGGTTAGCGTTGCGATTTCGTGGATGGCAGGCATGTGTGTTCTCCCGGATGTATTGATTGAATGGTAAGGAAAAATCCTTACCGGATCAATCCTAGTTTTCTGCTGATCAAGCATAGGCGGGGAGGACGCTCAATAATGCCGCAAGATGAGTTACACCACTTCCAGGGACACCATCCTCCATGGTCTATTGAAGCCAGAAATGATCAGCTAAATAGCTTGCCCAACGAGAACTAAAGACTCTCAGGATCCCCGAAGAACATCTGTATCCTGGAACGCAACCAGCGCTCCGCCGGGTCATTGTCCTGCGCCCCGCGCCAAGCCATATGCAACTCGAAACTGCGCACCGGTATCGGCAGATCCTCAGCCCGCAACCCACCCGCTGCCGTCAGCGCATCTGCGGTGTAATCCGGCACCGTGGCAACAATATCGGTCCCCGCCAGCAAGCTCCCCAACCCGTTGAACTGCGGCACAGCCAGCACCACATGGCGCTTGCGGCCAATTTCTTCCAGCGCTTCGTCAATAAAGCCCGACAAGTCCCCGGCAAACGAAACCAGCGCATGCGGCCGCGCGCAGAAGTCGTCCAGGGTGATGCTGCCGGGCACGCTGTCGGCGCGCAGCAGTTTCGGCATGCTGCGGCGCAGGATCTTGCGTTTGGCGTTGGCCGGCAGGTCGCTCGTGTAGCTGACGCCCACCGAGATCTCGCCCGAGGCCAGCAGCGTTGGCATCAGCAGGTAGTTGACCCGTCGCACCACCAGCACGATACCAGGGGCCTCGGCGCGGATGCGCTTGAGCAATTGCGGCAGCAAGGCGAACTCGGCGTCGTCCGACAGGCCGATGCGGAACACCGCATTGCTGGTGGCCGGGTCGAATTCGGCAGCGCGGCTGACGGCAGTGGAAATCGAATCCAGCGCCGGCGACAGCAGGGCGAAAATCTCGTGGGCCCGGGCCGAAGGCTCCATGCTGCGGCCGGTACGGACGAACAGCGGGTCGTCGAACAGGTTGCGCAGGCGCGACAACGCCGCGCTGATGGCCGGTTGGCCGAGGAACAGTTTTTCTGCGGCACGGGTTACGCTGCGTTCGTGCATCAGCGTTTCGAACACGATCAGCAGGTTGAGGTCTACACGACGCAGGTCGTTTCGATTCATCGGTGCGCTTCGCCTAAAGTGGGGCAGGGGTGAATCTTAAGGCCAAAGGCTGTTACCCTGCACGGGTTTACAGGGACCAAATGCAGGGAAAGTCAGGTGCCCAATCGATGACAAACATGTCGACTATTAATGACCGCTGATGGTCTTACCGGCAAAGCCCGGATAAAGTCAGTGGTAATTAGAGGTTCACAAAGGCGAGGTATGCGATGTCCCGCATGATCCGTTTCCACAAGTTCGGCGCTGCCGATGTGCTCCGTTGCGAGGAGCAGGCCGAACCGTCACCCGCTGCCGACGAAGTGCAAATTCGCGTCGAGGCGGTTGGCGTCAGCTGGTATGACGTGCTCTGGCGCCAGAACCTGGCACCCTCCCAGGCGCGTCTGCCCGCGGGTATCGGCCATGAAATGGCCGGGGTGGTGACGGCAGTCGGTGAAGGCGTGGAAGACATTGCCGTAGGGGACCGGGTTGCCAGCTTCCCGGCCACCAGTGCCAATGATCACCCGGTATATGGCGATGTCATCGTGCTGCCGCGCACGGCCATAACCCGCTACCCCGCTGTGCTCACCCCGATCGAGGCCAGCGTGCACTACACGCCGCTGCTGATCGCTTATTTCGCTTATGTTGACCTGGCACGGGCGAAGGCTGGGCAGACTGCGCTGGTGACCGATGCCAGCCATTGTGCAGGGCCTGCATTCGTGCAGCTGGGCAAGGCGCTGGGGCTGAAAGTGTTTGCCGCCACCAAGGAGGCCGATCAGCGCGAATACCTGTTGAGCCTGGGCGCCGACAAGGTGATCGTCACCGAAGAGCAGGACCTGCTGCTGCAGGTTGGCAAGTACACCGATGGCCGTGGCGTGGACATGGTCCTTGACGGCATGGGCGGGCCACAGATGTCGCTGTTGGGTGATGTGCTGGCACCGCGTGGCAGCCTGGTGTTGTATGGGCTGCAAGGTGGCAACCAGACGCCGTTTCCGGCCTGTGCGGCGTTCCAGAAGAACATCCAGTTCTACGTGCATTGCATCGGCAACTTTACCGGCAAGCCAGAGCTTGGCATCAGCCAGGACCAGGTAGCGCTGCAGCGTGCCTTGCGCGACATCAATCAGTTCACTGCCGACCAGTTGCTGACACCGCAGATCATCAAGGTGTACCCGTTCGAGCAGGTGGTGGAAGCGCATCGTTACATGGATCAATGCCCATGTGGTGGGCGAGTGGTGTTGGACATGGCGCAACATTGACGGCTGACTGCATCATTGAAAAACCCGGGCTGAGTCCCGGGTTTTTTATGGGTGCTAGCAAATGATTGATTCGTGAAAAGTAGGAACTTGCCTACAATAAAAGGCGATACGGACTACATATAAATCTAAGGTTGATGGGTTATGGGAAACATTCCGCCAACTATTTGGGGTTGAATGCTTTTGGCGTGGGCGTCAATGTGTTTTTGCATCTTTGCTGAATGGTTTTTTTACCCGTATCTGTATCTTCAATTCGATTCACATCACTCGATAATGGCCCAATGATAGTTTGCGCAAGGAGCGTGGAATGAGTATGGCTATGTCCGAGTCAGGGCGCTGCAGGGGCGGGTACTTCTCCATGGCTTGGCGACAGAGATGAATTACGTCATGACTTGCATTTAGTTGTAGGAAATTTCTTCTGGAAATGCATGGCGCATATCGAGCTTGAAGTGTTTGCTTCGCTGTGCGTTGGCTGCATGAAGTGTGTGAGGTGATTCGTGACGGTTATTCACGACCAGGCAATGCAGTATATCTACCGGCAAGTGCTCGAACGTTTGCTGAGCCATATGTCCCAGGCACAGCGCGCCTCCCTGCAGTTACTGATACAACGGTTGCTGGTTGCAGCAGGCGGGCCCGAATACATAGGCACTTTTCGCTTGCAGGTATTGCAAGGCAGCGATCGCCAGAGTACCCGCCTGCTGGCAATGCTGCGTGCCGCGCAACTCAGTATCGCCATGCGTGCGCCGGTTACCTTTCAGTTGCGCGTCTTGGTGGTCAGCCTGCCGGTAGCGGGTAGCGCCACGCTGGAAGGTCATGAGCTCAGTTTCAGCGCCCTGTTCCTGCAGGATGACCCGCGGGTGCAATTGCAGATGATCGAGGGGCGCGAAGTGGTGCCGTTCAGTTGTCGGCGCTCGGTGACGTCCGAGCGCTGGTTGGCGACCCGGGACGCCATGCTGATGTTCGGCCACCAGATCGATGCCCGGCCCGAGTCGCTGTTGGGTAGCCGCCTGCACCTGGAACTGGCGGCGGCTGTAAGCGCTCCGCTGCAGGGGCAGGCGTGTGCCGATGCATGGGTCACCGCGATACCTGGGTTGCAGAGGCGCCGTTATCTGGCGTGGGCCCGGCGTAGCCAGCGTCTGGCCGGTGAGCGTGGCCCTTACGCGGCGCACCATTGCCTGGCAACACTGGCCCACGGCCTCGCCCGCTTGCACGGTGCTGTCGGGGTGGCACGCGATAGCCTGGCGGAGCATGCAACGGGCACGGCGCCGAGGGATGTACATGTGCGGCTGATTGCGATTGATGACCTGCTACCACCTTTGCTGGAGGGGCAGCAGCTTGATGCCATGCTGGGTTGGCGTTTCAAAGCCGACGATGAAACTGGCTGGCCATTGTCGGCGTTTGTCGACCCGCTGGCCGCGGCCCAGCTGCAGGAACTGCGCGCGCGCAGCCTGGAGCCGCATGCCACCCGCCCGGCGCTGTGCCTGGTGGGCGCTGGCAAGCAGCGCGAGGTACCCACACTGCACTTGGGCAAAGCTTATGGCATCAGCCAGACACAATTGGTGTGCCTGCTATTCAAGCCATTTGCCAGGCAGGGGAAAAACCTCGAACGCTTCCTGCGCTGTCGGCATGCCGACATGCTGGTGGCGTTGCCTTACCTGCACAGGGCCATGCAAGGTAAACCCTGCCCTGATGCAGTAAAAGCCTGGCTAGTGAACACCAGTGGCCTGTCACTGGGGCAACTGCGGGCGATTTATGGCGGTAAGTTGCCGCTATCTGCATGGCGCCTGCTGAGTGCCTTGGCTCGTCGCGATGCCCACCTGCGGTTGTTGCCGAGGCAGGCGAACGGGCGGCGATATGGGCCGGCGAGGCGGCCATGATGGGGCGAGCGGCAGCTGGCGAGTTCGCTTATCGGCGGGTCTACCGCTACCTGGAGGCGTTGATTGACCAGGCAGCAGAGGGTGGCCCATGCCGGTTACCGTCATTGCGCATGTTGTCCCGGCGGCTGCGGGTGTCACTGGCGACAGTACAGAGTGCCTATAGCCTGCTGGAGGAGGAGGGGCGCGTACACTGCCTGCCGCGGTCGGGCTATTTCATCCAGGCGGCTGACGAGCAGCAGGCCATGGTCATGCCTCGGCAGCCTCCCTTGCCAGCACAGCCATTACTGGAGCGCGCTCTGCTAACCCACGAACGGCGTCTGGCCCGCCAGCGAGAGCGCAGTGCTGCGCCTTGGGATGTGCTGGGCAGCGCCCGTCTGCGCCATGCGGTGGCGGAGCGCTACACCCGTTGTTCCAGCCAATATTGGCGTGCCGAGGACGTGCAGTTGGCGCCGGATGTGCCGGCGTTGCTGGAAACGCTGCTTGCGGCGCTGGCCATGCAAGGGGGGACGGTGCTGGTGCAGTCGCCTTGTTGCTGGCAAATACTGCGCGCCTTGACACGGGCCGGCATGCGGGTACTGGAGGTGCCACTGGATACCCGTGGCAACCCGGATCTGCATGCCTTGGCCAGGCTGCTGGGGAGCGAGCCAGTACGCCTGCTGGTGATGCCTTCCTGCCTTGGCATGCCGCAGGGGCGACTGGTTACCATGCATTACCAGCAGCAGCTTGGCCTGCTGCTTGGCCAACACCCCGTCTGGCTACTGGAAAATGACCTGGATACCGAGCTTTGCTACAGCGGGCCACCCAGCACACGCTTGCGCGACTGGGTCGACCCGCACCGGCTGTTGGTGGTGGGGGCGTTCGAGGCAGCGGTGGGTGCCGAGGCGCCGTATGCTTATCTATTGAGCCTTGATACCGTGTTGGCCAAGGCGTTCGCCGAGCGTGCGTTCCGGCTTGCGCCACTGCGGCTGCTGGCGCTGGCGCACCTGCTGGGGAAGGGTGATATCGAGGCGCAACTGGTGGCACTGCGCAGCAACCTGCAACAGCGCACGCATAGCCTGTCGCGTGCGCTGGCGTCGCAGTTCGGTCAGCGGGTGGTTGTGGAAATGCCACAAGGCGGGCGCATGCTGTGGGTGCGCTTTCAGCAGCCGCTGGCATGGGATGCCATTGTCGCGGCATTGGCCGGGACTGCGTTGCATGCGGTACCGGGCGAGCAGTTCAGCCTGCAGAGGCGTTACCAGCAGTATCTGGCGCTGGTTTGGCTGGGCGATCAGCCAGGCGACCTGCAGCAGGTGGTGGGGCGTTTGGCGCAAGCGTTGGAGCCGCGTTGTGGGCGGCGCCCGCTGAAATCCAGGCCTATGTGAGAAGGGCCCGTATGGGGTGACAGGTGTTCGCCACAACCCTTTCAGCGTCTATGAGATCTAGCGCCGCCCACGCGGCGCTTCGCGGCACAAGGCCCCCACAATGACCAACGCGAGCCTCTGCATTTTGCGTAAGCCAGTCGAATCGAACTGACCCACGGCTCTTGTCAGGCACATGGGTCTGTATGTATAACCAGTGCCTATTCCCGCAATCTGACCTCAACCCGTGATCGCCCATTCCGTCGACGACCCGTTCTACTACCTGCACAACTTCCGCCAGGTACTGCTATGGGTCGAACAGCGCTACGCAGACCTGCTCGACGAGCATGAGCTGGCCTTCATTCACACCTTCAGCCAACTGCAGGCGCCAGCCCAGGCGTTGCTGGTGCGCATGGTCATGCGCAAAGGTGAGCTGTTTCGCAGTGACCGGCTGGACTACGCCGAAATAGGCGACACCGCGCTGGCCCTGCAACCGTTGCGGGCGCTCGGCTGGGTGCGCGAACCTGAGCAACTGGCACTGGAACAGCTGTTCGCCTTGCTGCGCAAGGACGAACTGGCCCGCTGCTTCACCGCGCAACTGAGCCGCCCGCGCGCCACCAAGCATGACCTGTTGGCCCAGCTGCAACCCTTGCAGCTGGCCGCCCGCTCTCTGGCCGACTGGTTCCCCGACAGTGAGGTGCGCATCTTCCAGTGGTGCCTGCAACCGCTGTGCGACCGCATGCGCCTGCTGTTCTTCGGCAACCTGTACCAGGACTGGTCAGACTTCGTTCTCGCCGACTTGGGCCTGCTGCGTTACGAACAGGTGCCGTTCAGCCCCGATTCACGTGCCTTGCAGCAACGCGCCGATCTCGACCTGGCCATGGCCCTGCACTATTGCACCGAGCGGCTGGAGCAGGGCGACGATCCTGAGTCGATCCTTGCCGTGATGCACAGCCTGCACAGTGACAACCCTTGGCTGGCCCGGCGCCGTGCGCGCCTGCAATTCGCACTGGGCCAGCAATGCGAGCGCCTGGGTGACTGGGACCAGGCCATGGCCGTGTACGCACAGTGCAACCATGCCCAGGCACGTATCCGCCAGGTGCGGGTACTGGAGCGCAGCGAACAGTGGCCCCAGGCCCACGCACTGGCGTTGCAGCTGGCCGAAGCGCCGGCCAATGCGCTGGAGGTGCAGGCACTGGAGCGCATGCTGCCGCGCCTGGCGCGCAAGCTTGGCGGCCCGCCACAGCGGCGCCGGCGTGCCGCGCCGCTGGAGCTGATCGAGTTGGAATTGCCCCGCGAGCAGGCCGCGCTGGGGGTGGAGGAGGCGGTGCGTCAGCACCTGGCACATGAAGGCGGCCAGGCGCATTACGTGGAGAACACCCTGTTCAACAGCCTGTTTGGTCTGCTGTGCTGGGAGGCGATTTTCGCGCCGGTGCCAGGTGCGTTCTTCAACCCGTTCCAGGCCGCGCCACAGGACCTGCACGACAGCGACTTCCTGCTAAGGCGCAGTGCGCTGTTCGAGCAGTGCCTCGGGCGGCTGGACGATGGCAGCCACCGCCAGGCGATTCTCGACTGCTACGCGGCCAAGCTGGGCCTGCAGTCGCCATTCGTGTTCTGGGCCATGCTCAGTGAAGAACTGCTGACCCAAGCCTTGGCCTGTCTGCCGGCCGCCCAGCTGAAACAGTGCTTCCTGCGCCTGTTGCAGGACATTCGCAGCAACCGTACGGGCATGCCCGACCTGATTCAGTTCTGGCCCGAGCAGGGGCGCTATCGCATGGTCGAGGTCAAGGGACCGGGTGATCGCCTGCAGGACAACCAACTGCGCTGGCTGCAATTCTGCCGCGAACACGGCCTGCCAGTCGCGGTGTGCCATGTGCGCTGGAGCGAAACGCCTTGAGCTACAGCGTGGCGGTACGGGCCTTGTGCGAGTTCAGCGCCAAGGTCGGCGACCTGGACCTGCGCTTCACGCCATCGCCCACCGCCCAGGAGGGTATCGAAGGGCATCAGCGGGTGGTGGCTCGGCGAGCGGCGGGCTACGAGTCCGAAATCACCCTCGAAGGCCAGTTCGAAACCCTGCGGGTGCGCGGCCGCGCTGATGGTTACGACCCCGCCGGCAACCGGCTGGAAGAGATCAAGACCCACCGCGGCGACCTGGCGCGGCAGCCGGCCAATCACCGTCAGTTGCACTGGGCGCAGGCCAAGGTCTATAGCTGGCTGATGTGCCAGGCTCGCCAACTGCCGGCCATCGAGGTCGCGCTGGTGTACCTGGATGTCGATAGCGATAGCCAGACCTTGTTCAGTGAGCACTGCACTGCGGTTGAATTGCAGCGCTTCTTTGAAGTCCAGTGCCAGCGCTTTCTGGGGTGGGCGCAGTTTCAGCAAGGCCGTTTGGCCGAGCGCGACCACGGCCTGCAAGCGCTGAGCTTTCCTTACCCGCAGTTCCGGCAGGGCCAGCGGCAATTGGCCGAAACCCTGTACAAGGCGGTAAGCACTGGCCGTTGCCTGATGGCCCAGGCCAGCACCGGCATTGGCAAGACACTCGGTACCTTGTTCCCGTTGCTCAAAGCCATGGTGCCGCAGCAACTGGACAAAGTGTACTTTCTCACGGCCAAGACCCCAGGCCGGGCGCTCGCCCTTGATGCCGTACGCCAGATCACCGATGCCACGCCGCAGCCCGCCTTGCGCACGCTGGAGCTGATCGCCCGCGACAAGGCCTGCGAGTACCCGGACAAAGCCTGCCATGGCGAGTCCTGCCCGTTGGCCGCTGGCTTCTACGACCGATTGCCGGCTGCGCGCGAAGCCGCGGCAGCAGTGCCGTTGCTCGACCGCGCCAACCTGCGCGATGTGGCCCTGGCCCACCAGGTATGCCCGTACTACCTGGGCCAGGAAATGGCGCGCTGGGCCGACGTGGTGGTCGCCGACTACAACTACTACTTCGACGCCCATGCCTTGCTGTTCGGCCTGGCCCAACTCAACCAGTGGCGCGTTGCGGTGCTGGTGGACGAAGCCCATAACCTGGTCGAGCGGGGGCGCGGCATGTACAGCGCCAGCCTCGACCAGGGCCAGTTGCTGGCTCTGCGCCAGAGCAAACCGCAGGGGCTTGTCAGCGCACTGGACCGCCTGAACCGGCAGTGGAACGCCCTGTACAAGGAACAACGGGCGCCGTACCAGGCCAGTGAATCGCTGCCCGAAGGCCTGCTGCGTGCGTTGCAGCAGTGCATCGGGCTGATTCAGGAACAGATGAACCAGTCACCCGCGCACATCGACCCGCAGGTGCTGCAGTTCTTCTATCAGGCCTTGCAGTTCAGCCGGGTCGCCGAGCTGTTCGACGAGCATTTCCTGTTCGATATCAGCCAGCGCCAAGGCCCACGCAATCGGCGGCTGGCCACGTTGTGCCTGCGCAATGTCACCCCGGCGCGGCTGCTGGCGCCGCGCATGCGGGCGGCGCGCAGTGTGACGCTGTTTTCCGCCACGCTGAGCCCGCCGCATTTCTACCGCGACCTGCTGGGCATGCCGGCCGATACTGCCTGGCTGGAAGTGGCCGCGCCGTTTCGTGCGGAGCAACTGGAGGTGCGCATTGCCAGCCAGGTGTCCACGCGGTACCAGCAGCGCCAGGCTTCGCTGGCGCCGATTGTCGAGCTGATTGCCAGGCAGTACCAACAGATGCCGGGCAACTACCTGGCGTTCTTCAGCAGCTTCGAATACCTGCAGCAGGTGGCCGGGTTACTGGCCGAGCGGTATGCACAGATACCGCTGTGGGCGCAGGCACCCGGCATGGACGAGGCCGCCCGGCAGGCGTTTCTGGATCGCTTCGTTGCTGATGGCCGAGGTGTCGGTTTTGCTGTGTTGGGCGGTGCATTCGGCGAAGGCGTGGATTTGCCGGGTACCCGGTTGATCGGTGCCTTCGTTGCCACCCTCGGGCTGCCCCAGGTCAACCCGGTCAACGAGCAATTCAAGCAGCGCTTGGGGCGGCAGTTTGGCGCAGGGTTCGATTACGCCTACCTCTACCCGGGGGTGCGCAAGGTGATCCAGGCAGCGGGCCGGGTGATCCGGGGGGACCAGGACCGCGGCGTGTTGGTGCTGATCGATGAACGCTTTGCCGAGCCACGGGTGCAGCAGATGTTCCCAGGGTGGTGGCCAGCGGCCGAGCACTGCCCCTGACCGGTACGCGGCCCTTTGTAGGAGCGGCCTTGTGTCGCGAAAGGGCCGCGTAGCGGCCCCAGTATCTTCGCGCAAATGCATGAATTGCCGGGGCCGCTCTGCGGCCCTTTCGCGACACAAGGCCGCTCCTACAAGGGGCCGTGTCAACCTGTCAGCTGCAAGCCGTTACCCAGGCATGCCATCCGCCCGTGGCCGCAGCAGAATCGGCAGGTAATGGCGCAAAAACAGCAACAACGCCAGGCTCCAGCACAACGCTGAAAGGCTCACCCCCAGCGGTGTGAACAGCGGCAGGATCACCCGCGCCACGCTCGCTAGTGTGTGTGGTGAATCGCCCAGCCCCTTGGCAAAGGCCAGTGGCACCGCCACGCTGAGCAGCAAGCATGCCCGGTCCAGCAGGCCAGGGATACCGCTCCAGTTCTGCACGGCGGTCAGCAGGAAACCGGCGATGATGGCGGCGGCAAAGCCGAAGAGCATCTCATGACGGTGCCAGGCCAGCATACCGCCGGCCGGTGTCGGGGCCAGCGCGCCGGCCAGCAGCCCGGCCCAGAGCAGCAAGGCGAGCAGCGCAAACAGGCTGCCGCCCAAAAAGAACGGACGAAAACCCAGGCCCCAGACAGCCTGGCATGGACGTGAAGCGACGGGTTGCACAAGCATGGGCAGTCCTTGGTTCGTTCAGAGGGCGTCAATTGGGTTAAGATCACGATTCGTGCCAATTGCAAAGCCCTTGAATATCAAGGTGATGGCACTTCTCCGGGTCTGAATGACATGCGCACCCTGTGGTCATTCAGACTTGCTTGTATGTCGTTTTAACTTGCTTCAGGGTTGGCCCGCTGCGCTGCCGGCCGACGCTTCGCTACAGGATTCACGCTTTGTCCGACCTCTCGAAAAACCCGCTGCTGCAGTACATGGCCCGCCTGGCCCCATCCAGCCAGCAAACCATGCGCTACATCCTTCAGGACGCCGCCGACCGGCTGGGTTTTGTCGACTGCAATATCGTCGACGTGCCTTGGCATCGGCTCGAGCCCGGCCACGTGATCGCCCTGGTGGCGGCCCTGCGTGCCGACGGCTACGCACCCAATAGCTCATCGCTATACGTCAACGCCATCCGCGGGGTGATGAACGAGGCCTGGCGCCAGGGCCTGATCGACCATGAGCAGCTGCTGCGCATTCGCGAGGTCAAGCCGGCCACTGGCAGCCGACTGCCGCCCGGGCGCAACCTGCGGCGCAGCCTGATTCGCGAGTTGATGGACGTGTGCGCGGCCGACCCACGCCCACAAGGCGTGCGCGACGCGGCGATCATTGCCTTGCTGTATGGCACAGGCATGCGCAAGTCGGAGTCGGTCGACATCAACCTTGAGCAGGTCGATTTCCAAGCCCGCAGCCTGCAGGTGGTGGGCAAGGGCAACCACCAACTGGTCAAGTACGCGCCCCCTTGGGCATTCGAAAAGTTGCAAGCATGGCTCGACCTGCGCCGCCAGGACTTGCCGGCCGGCGCCGAGGACGACCCGTTCCTGTTCAACCGCATCCGCCGCGGCAGCCACATCACCCGGGCGCGCATCACCAAGCATGCGATCTACTACATTGCCCGCCAGCGCGGTGCGCAGGTGGGAGTGAAAATCATGCCGCACGACTTCCGCCGGGCCTTTATCACCCGGGTGATCGAAGAGCATGACCTGTCGATTGCGCAGAAACTGGCACACCACGCCAACATCCAGACCACGGCCATCTACGACCGGCGCGACGACAACGAGCGCCGCCGGGCGGTGGACCGTTTCGACTACTGACCTTCGTCAATTCTGGGGCTGCTGCCGCAGCCCATCGCCGGCAAGCCAGCTCCCACACCGACCGCGTCGCATCCAAGCCATGTGCATGGCTCGGTTTTGAAACAATGCTCGATCCCTGTGGGAGCTGGCTTGCCGGCGATGGGGCGCACAGCGGCCCTTTGCATGCTCACTGTCCGGCACCGATACAGGGCCAAACCACGCCCCTGCTTTGTGCGCCATCCCCTCGTATGCTCGATGCCAGAGCGGCCGCGATAAAAGTTTCATCTGCCTTCACCTGCGGAGTTGGCCCGCAACCTGCTATATCCAGCCTGCGAATTTGATCGAGTGGTCAGGCCGCGCGCGCTGACAGGCGCCCGTGGTGGACCCTCTAAACGGCCAGCAGGCCACGGATTTCAGGGGCCGCAGGATGTCGCTCGCGGAGCAGATCGAACAACCACAAGACGCTGCAGGCTGGAGCGCCCACCTGCAGTTGCGCTTTGTCCGGCGTGAGGGTGTGACCCGCCTTGGTGCGTGGAAACATTTCGGACCTCTTTTGGTGCAACGGCCGTTCTACCCGGAAGGTGCACCTTGCCATGTCTATGTGCTGCACCCGCCGGGCGGCATCGTCGCGGGCGATCGCCTGGACCTGGACATTCAGCTGGAGCCCGGCAGCCACGCGCTGCTGACCATGCCGGGTGCCAGCAAGTTCTACCGCAGCATCGGCCCGACCGCGCGGCTGGCCCAGCGCTTTCAGCTGGCTGCCGGCAGCACCCTGGAGTGGCTGCCACAGGACAGCATCTTCTTTTCCGGCGCCCGCGCCAGCCTCGCCAGCCGCTTCACCCTTGAACCCGGTGCCCGCCTGCTGGCCTGGGAAACCCTGTGCCTGGGTCGTCCGGTGATGGACGAGCGTTTCGACCACGGCGCCCTCGACAACGTTTTGCACATCGAGCTACCTGGCGAGGTTGGCCTGCACGAGCGCCTGCGTATCGAAGGCGGGCAGCTGGCCAAGCTCGGCGGCCACCCGCTGCTCGCCACCTTCTGCGCCGCACCGGCCGACCAGGCCGTGCTGGAGCAGGTGCGCCCGCTGCTCGACGAACTGGGCAACCCGGCCGGCGCGACCCTGCTCGGCTCGTTGCTGGTGATTCGCCTGCTTGATCATGACAACCAACACCTGCAACACACCCTGCAACGCCTGTGGCATGTGCTGCGCCCGGCCATTCTTGGCCTGCCAGCCTGCCCGCCGCGTATCTGGGCCACCTGAGAGAGCGCCATGGAGCTGACCCCGAGAGAGAAAGACAAACTGCTGCTGTTCACCGCTGCACTGCTGGCGGAGCGGCGCCTGGCCCGTGGCCTGAAGCTCAACTACCCGGAGGCCGTGGCGTTGATCAGTGCCGCCGTGCTGGAAGGCGCCCGTGATGGGCGCACCGTGGCGGAACTGATGAGCCTGGGGCGCGAGGTGCTGAGCCGTGAGCAGGTGATGCCCGGCATCGCCGAAATGCTGCACGACGTGCAGGTGGAAGCGACCTTCCCGGATGGCACCAAGCTGGTGACCGTGCATGACCCCATCGTCTGAAACCGCCAAGGAGCGCCGCATGATCCCAGGTGAAATCCAGGTCGCCGCAGGCGACATCGAGCTGAACAGTGGCCGGGCAACGGTCAGCGTCAGCGTGGCCAACCACGGCGACCGGCCGGTGCAGGTCGGCTCGCACTACCATTTTTACGAAGTCAACGAGGCGCTGGTGTTCGAGCGCGCGCCGACCCTGGGCTTTCGCCTGGACATCCCGGCCGGTACCGCCGTGCGTTTCGAACCGGGCCAGGCGCGCACCGTGCAACTGGTGGCCTACGCCGGCAAGCGTGAAGTCTACGGCTTTCAGGGCAAGGTGATGGGCGCGCTGGAGGGCAGGTCATGAGCCGTATTTCCCGCCAGGCCTACGCCGACATGTTCGGCCCCACAGTGGGCGACCGCGTGCGCCTGGCCGACACGGCGTTGTGGGTCGAAGTAGAAAAGGACTTTACGGTCTATGGCGAAGAAGTGAAGTTTGGCGGCGGCAAGGTTATCCGCGATGGCATGGGGCAGGGCCAGATGCTGGCCGCCCAGGCCATGGACCTGGTGCTGACCAATGCCCTGATCATCGACCATTGGGGCATCGTCAAGGCCGATATTGGCATCAAGCACGGGCGCATCGCCGTGATCGGCAAGGCCGGCAACCCCGATGTGCAACCGGGCGTCAACGTGCCGGTCGGGCCGGGCACCGAAGTGATCGCGGCCGAAGGCAAAATCGTCACCGCTGGCGGTGTCGACTCGCATATTCACTTCATCTGCCCACAGCAGGTGGACGAGGCGCTGAACAGCGGCGTCACCACCTTCATCGGCGGCGGCACCGGCCCGGCCACCGGCACCAACGCCACCACCTGCACGCCCGGGCCCTGGTACCTGGCGCGCATGCTGCAGGCCGCCGACAGCCTGCCGATCAACATCGGTTTGCTAGGCAAGGGCAATGCCTCGCGCCCTGAAGCATTGCGCGAGCAGATCGCCGCGGGCGCGGTCGGCCTCAAGCTGCATGAAGACTGGGGTTCGACGCCCGCAGCCATTGACTGCTGCCTGGGCGTGGCCGAAGAAATGGACATCCAGGTGGCGATCCACACCGACACCCTCAACGAGTCGGGCTGCATCGAAGACACCCTGGCAGCGATCGGCGATCGCACCATCCATACCTTCCATACCGAAGGGGCCGGTGGTGGCCATGCGCCAGACATCATCCGTGCGGCAGGGCAGGCCAACGTGCTGCCGTCCTCGACCAACCCGACCCTGCCGTACACCATCAACACCGTGGACGAGCACCTGGACATGCTCATGGTCTGTCACCACCTGGACCCGAGCATCGCCGAGGACGTGGCTTTTGCCGAGTCGCGCATCCGTCGCGAAACCATCGCCGCCGAGGACATCCTCCATGACATGGGCGCGTTTGCCATGACCTCGTCCGACTCCCAGGCCATGGGCCGGGTGGGCGAAGTGGTGCTGCGCACCTGGCAGGTGGCGCACCAGATGAAGCTGCGCCGCGGGCCGCTGGCGCCGGATACCCATTACAGCGATAACTTTCGGGTCAAGCGCTACATCGCCAAGTACACCATCAACCCGGCACTCACTCATGGTATCGGTCACGAAGTGGGGTCGGTCGAGGTCGGCAAGCTGGCTGATCTGGTGCTGTGGTCCCCCGCGTTCTTTGCGGTCAAACCGGCCCTGGTGCTCAAGGGCGGGATGATCGTCACCGCGCCGATGGGCGACATCAACGGCTCCATCCCCACGCCGCAACCGGTGCATTACCGGCCGATGTTCGGCGCGCTGGGGGCCGCGCGGCATGCCACGCGCATGACCTTCCTGCCGCAGGCGGCCATGGCCCGTGGCCTGGCCGAGGAGCTGAACCTGCGCAGCCTGATCGGTGTGGTCAACGGCTGCCGTCGGGTACGCAAGCCGGACATGGTCCACAACACCCTGCAGCCGCTGATCGAGGTCGATGCGCAAACCTACCAGGTGCGCGCCGATGGCGAGTTGCTGGTGTGCGAGCCGGCCACCGAGCTACCGCTGGCTCAGCGCTATTTTCTGTTCTGAAGGAGCACCGATGATTGTCTTGACCCGCCGTATTACCGAACCCGGCACGCATGCTGTCAGCGGCACCGTCACCCTCGACGTCGACAGCCGAATCAAAAGCCGCCTGCGGGTTACCCTGGACGATGGCCGCGAAGCCGGGGTGATGCTGGAGCGTGGCCACCTGCTGCGCGGTGGCGAACTGTTGGCCGATGCCGATGGCAGCCAGTTGATTCGTGTGCTGGCAGCGCCCGAGGCGGTGTCCACGGTGCGCTGCGCCGACCCGCACTTGCTGGCCCGTGCGGCTTACCACCTGGGCAACCGCCATGTACCGCTGCAGATCGAGCCCGGCCTGCTGCGTTTTCAGCACGACCATGTGCTGGACGACATGCTGCGTGGCCTGGGCTTGACGGTGGAGGCCGAGCACGCCCCGTTCGAACCTGAAGCGGGCGCTTATCAGAGCGCGCCGCATGGCCACGGCCACAGCCATGCCCATGGCCACGATCACCGCTTCGTGCGCCTGCCTGCCCATTCCTGAACTGCCCTGGAGCAACCGATGAAAAAGACTTTCGCCCTGTTTCTGCTGATGCTGGCACTGCCGGCTTTCGCCCACCCTGGCCATGACAGCAACCCTTTGCAGGACGGCCTGCTGCACCCGCTGACCGGGCTTGATCACCTGCTGATGCTGCTTGGCACCGGCGTGCTGGCCGCGCTGACCCGGCGCAACCTGACGTTGCCGCTGGCGACCTTGGCGGCGATGTTCGGTGGTGCGGTGTGTGGCCATCTGTTCGGTGACGTGCTGGGCATGGAAACGCTGATCGCCGTGTCGCTGCTGGTGGCTGCTGGCGCGGTGCTGCTGCCGAGCCGCCAGTTGCTGCTGGCCATGGCCATGCCGGTGTTCGCCCTGTTCCACGGCTGGGCCCATGGCGTGGAAGCCACGCCAAGCGCGTTCTGGCAGTTCAGTGCCGGCTTTGTCGCGGTCAGTGGCCTGCTGCTGGCGGCCGGCTTCGCGGTCGGTTGCCTGTTGCGCCGCCACAGTGGTTTGCAGAAAGCCTTCGGCGGCGGCCTGCTGGCCGGCGCTGCGCTGGTGCTGGCAGGCTGATGAACAGCGACCTCGCGTTGCTGCGCCTGCTGCAGTTGGCCAGCCCTGGCTTGCCGGTGGGCGGCTTTACCTATTCGCAAGGCCTGGAGTGGGCGGTCGAGGCGGGCTGGGTGGTGGGCGTGGAGGGCTTTGCTGCCTGGCAGCGTGAGCAGCTTCACGACACCCTGGGCTGCGTTGACTGGCCGGTGCTGGCGCGCCTGTACCACGCCTGCCAGGCCGAGGATGCCGAAGCGTTCGGCCAGTGGAGCCGCTTCTTGCTGGCCAACCGCGAAACTGCCGAGCTACGCCTGGAAGAACAGCAGCGTGGCGCGGCGTTGGCGCGGCTGCTCGACGGTTGGCAACTGGGCCAGGCTCCGGCCTGGCGCGCCGGCCTTGAGCTGACGCAGCTGGGCGGCATGGCCTGGCTGGCCGCGCACTGGGCCATCCCGCTGCGCCAGTTGGCCTTGGGCCATGGTTTTGCCTGGCTGGAAGGCGCGGTTATGGCCGGGGTCAAGCTGGTGCCGTTCGGCCAGCAGGCTGCCCAGACCTTGCTGCGCGACCTCGGTGCCGATTTGCCCGCTGCCCTCGACCACGCCCTGGCCCTGGGCGATGACCAGCTTGGCGGCGGCCTGCCGTTGCTGGCCATTGCCTCATCGCGTCACGAAACCCAATACACCCGTTTGTTCCGTTCCTGAGGACTGCCTGCATGCAAAGCTATCAACAACCCCTGCGCGTCGGTGTCGGCGGCCCGGTCGGGTCTGGCAAGACCGCACTGCTGGAAGCGCTGTGCAAAGCCATGCGCGATCACTACCAGATCGCCGTGGTTACCAACGACATCTACACCAAGGAAGACCAGCGCATCCTCACCGAGGCCGGCGCCCTGGAGCCCGAGCGCATCGTCGGCGTAGAAACCGGCGGCTGCCCGCACACGGCCATTCGTGAAGACGCCTCGATGAACCTGGCGGCGGTCGAAGCCCTGGCGCGCAAGTTCGGTAACCTGGAAGTGATTTTCGTCGAGAGCGGCGGTGACAACCTCAGCGCCACCTTCAGCCCGGAACTGGCCGACCTGACCATCTACGTGATCGACGTGGCCGAAGGCGAGAAGATCCCGCGCAAGGGCGGGCCTGGCATTACCAAGTCGGACTTCCTGGTCATCAACAAGACCGACCTGGCGCCGTATGTAGGTGCTTCGCTGGAGGTAATGGAGCGCGACACCCAGCGCATGCGCCCGCAGCGGCCATGGACGTTCAGCAACCTGAAGAAAGGCGAGGGGCTGCAGGCGGTGATCGACTTCATCGTCGAGCGCGGGATGTTGGGTGTGCGCGCCTGACTTATTGCGGTCCCTGTGGGAGATCGCTCAGTTCTGCTGGCTGCGCTGTCTCGCAGGGAACAGTGGCAATTGTGGGAGCGGGCTTGTCCCGCGAAGCAGGCAACGCGGTGTCTGGCACCGGCTTTGCCGGTGTTCGCGGGACAAGCCCGCTCCCACAAGTTATTGCCAACTCAATAACATAGAGTTTGTTCTTTGAGAGCGGGCGTGCCCGCGAAGTCGGCGATTCGGTGCTTGGCGCCGGCTGAGCCGGTGTTTGCGGACATGCCTTGAGTCAGTTAAGCAATTTGGGGCTGACAGGTGCTTGCCTTGAGATGTTGGGTGTTTGTGAAATCGAGCGCCGCCCGCGCGGCGCTTCGCGGCGCAAGGCCGCTCCCACATCTGTTTCGGGCCAATTATGCCTGTGCCTTTGGCGCGCGCACCCTTGGTGCATGGCTGGAGATTGATGAAGACCAGTGGCGCAGCCGATATCGAATGGAACAAACAAAGCGTGCGCAGGTGGTCTCTCAGAAGAAACTGGCCCGAAACAAATGTGGGAGCGGCCTTGCGCCGCGAAGCGCCGCGCGGGCGGCGCTCGATCGCATAGGCGCCACTGCACTCGGCCTGGGTCACAACGAATCGACAGGCACCGATGGCCGGGCGATGAGCGGTAGGGCGCTCAGCCCGAATGGGCGATCTGGCCCTCGGCCAGATCCTCGCCGGCATCCTCCTCGCCCGGCAGCGCCGTGATCACGCTGAAGTCGCTGACTTCCACCTTGCCGCCGCCATAGCCCAGCAAGTGGAAGGAAAACGCCTTGCGCTCGGTCGGGTTGTCGAAGCTGAAGTCCATCTCCAGCGGCTGGTCGGCGGTGACTTTCACCTCGGCAGGCAGGCCCAGGGGTACGTCCTGCTCCAGTTGCTTGGCCTTGAGCTGGATATAAGCCGCGTGTCGCGGGTCCAGCGAGCGCACCTTGATGCGTACTCGGGTATGCGAGCCCCCGGGCATTTCCAGGTACTGGGCGCCAATCAGGTTGTCGGCCCAGTCATCATGAATGCGCTTGCGCAACTTGATCGGCGCAGGGCCACCGAACTGGTAGCGCAGGTTGAGCGGCGTTTGCAGCAGCGACTGGTCGAGCACCCCGGCCAGGGTGCCGATCTGCTGCCCGAGCATGCTGTCGCCGCTGCCAAGGTAGCGGGCCTGGTCGGCAATGAAGCCTTCGCTGGCATAACGGCGGCAGCGCTGCTGGAAGTCGCATTCGGTAAAGACCCCTTGGCCGTTGTGGTAGCGCAGCATGCCGTTGGTGTAGGCGATCATTTCGCGGCCGGTATCGTAGTCGCGGTACAGCGAGCGGCCGCCCAGCGCAACGGGAATCGGCAGGGAGAAATAGTCGAGCAGCGAGGTGGCCAGGTCGATATGGCCGTAGGTACCGCGCTTGATGTGCGGCAACTGGGCCTGTTCCGGGGCCAAGGTCAGGTTGAAGCCCCACGACGACGCCAGGCGCACGCCGTCAATGCCATGGGATTCGTCCGAGGTCAGCACCACCAGTGTGTCCTTCAGCACGCCCTGGCGCTCGAGGTTGTCGAGGAAGGCCCCGACCGCGTCGTCCAGGTACGCCACCGCCGCCTGTTTCGGCGTGTCAAAACGTTCGAGGTATTCGGCCGGTGCCGAGTAGGGTTGATGGGTGCCAACGGTGAGCAGCGTCAGCATCCACGGCTTGTCCTGTTTCTGCAGCTGGCTGACGTAGCCCAGGGCGCCCTCGAAGAAGGCGCGGTCATCCTTGCCCCAGGGGAAGTCGAGGTAGTTCTTGTTGCGGAACCACTCCAGGCCATGCACCGAGTCATAACCGATGTGCGGCATGATGCGGTCCTTGGCCATGAAGCGCAGGCCCGCGCCCTGCAGGTAATGGGTGGTGAAGCCGGCCTGGCGCAGTTGCGCCGGCAGGCAGGCCTGGTTACGTTCGTTCTGGGTCAGCAGTTCCACACCCTTGGGCGTGCCGTTGGCCAGCTTGTCGTAGTCACCGCACAGCATCGCGTACAGGCCACGGATGGTCTGGTGGGTATGCAGCACGTAATCGGGCGTGTTCATGCCGCGTTCGGCCCACTTGCCGAGCCTGGGCATCAGGTCTTCGTCGAAGTGGCTGTGCAGCGCCTGGCGATTAGGCCGCAGGTAGGCGCCTGGGATGCCTTCGAGGGTGATGACCAACAGGTTGCGGGCGCTGCCCGGGCCGGCAAGCAGCCGCTGCCCCTGCAGGTCGGATTGGGTCAGGCCGGCCCTGGGCAGCGGGGTGAAGGGCTGCGTATGGCCCATCCAGCCTTCGACCTGGCGTTCCAGGTTGCCGACCCCGGCAGACATCAACTGGTGGGTCAGGTTGTATTGCCGCCACTGGTCGGCGTCGGACGGCAGCAACTGCTGGCTGCCCCAATGGGCGCTAAACAGCATTACCGGTATGGCCCAAGCCTTGCGCGGCAGCGGCTGGCCACGTTGCGACCGGCTGCGCCAGGCACAGGCCAGCCAGGCCAGCAGGCCGGCGCCCATGACCACGGGCAGCCAGGCATGGGCCAGCCCACCGCCAGTGGAGTTCTCCATGAACTGCGGGTCGACCAGGTACGCCAGGTCGGCGCTGGTGGGCAAGCGGCCCACGGCGCTGACCAGCTCGGCCGAGGCCACCCACAGGGCCGCCCAGGCCAGCAGTACAGGCAAGGCCAGCCACCATGGCCGGCGGTGCAACAGCAACAGCAGCAGGCTGCCGAGGGCGAGGTCGGACAGATAACCGAGCGGGTTGGACCAACCCAGCATGGCGCGCGCACCCAGTGGGATCACCAACACCAGGCCTGCCAGTGCGGCAAGCCGGGTACGTGGGTGGTCGGACAGGTTCTTCACAAAAACTTCCCTTTTGCCATTAAATCGTCATGCATCTATGCATGATGATAACAGGCCATGGCAGGGAAGGCGGTCGGGTACCAAGCCGGTAACCAAAAGCCCGGCCCTCGCGGGGGCCGGGCCAATGGCAAGTATCAGAAGTAGTAGGGGAATTTCAGGCTGAAGGAGAAGTCCGGCGCGTCATCGGTCAGACCAATGGACAAGTTGGGCACGATGGTCAGGTTGTTGGTGGCAGCGAAGGTCAGGCCAATGTTGAAGTTGGCGGCGTTGTAGTCACTGTTGGAGATCGACTGCCAGTCGCCGCCATCCGGCTTGATCTTGCTCTTGCGGGCAAACTGGTCGGACACCGAGAACGACATGCTCATTTTCTCGTTCAGGGCGAAGGCGATACCGCCGCCGATCTGCCACGAGTCACCCAGCTTGACGTCACCCGGCACCTTGCTATTCACCTGCGGGCTGATGTCGCTGAAGGAGTCCTGCATGTTGTAGGTGTAGGACAGGCTGCCGAACAGCACGGCGGGGTCGAAGGTCTTGACCAGCGAGATGCCCGGCGTGATCGACCAAACGCCGTTGCCCGTCGGCAGGCTTTCCGGTACCGACAGGTTGCTGTTGCCGTCGACCTCGCGCAGCTTGATACCATACGGGTCCTTGCCGGTGGGCGCCTTGATGCGCAAGGTGGCCACGGCGTCAGGCCAGGTTTCGTCCTCGTCGAGGAACTTGTAGGCCACCCCGACGTTGACGTCGCCGATCTCCGGGTCGCGCGTCACCGACGCATCGGAACTGGCCGCCCCGGCGCCGCCTGCGCCACCTGACGAATAGGTGGATTCGCGGTAGACCACGGGCACGTTGATGTCGAATTGCCAACGCTGCGCCAGGTTGTAGCGTGCGGTCAGGTCCAGAGTCCAGTTATCAGCCTTGATCCTGTCCAGGTTGATGTTGCCGAGAAAAATGGAATCCAGCGCGAGGAAGCCGTTGAGGGTCAGCGCACGGGTGTCGTAGTGGGTATAGGTAACGCCGGTTTCCAGGCTGAACTTGCCGCCACCAAAGAAACCGCTGGCTTCGTCGTACAGGTTGGACACGCTCTGTGCCGGCTCCGCATCAGCAGCCAGTGCCTGGCCATACGAGCTGCCGGTGGTGCCCGGGGCGCCAGAGGCCACGGTCTGTGCGCCCTTGACCCCTTCGGCAGGGGATTTGACCAGGCGTTTAGGCTGCGGCGCGGCGGGCGTCTCCTCGACCTGCCGCACACGTTGCTCCAGTACCATCAACGCTTGCTGCTGCGCTGCATACTGGCGCTTGAGCTCGATCAGCTCCTGTTTCAGGGCCTCCACTTGAGGGTCGGCGGCTGCGTATAGCGAGGTGGCGGGTGCCAGGGTGGTCAAACATACAAAAGCTCTGAGCGATAAAGATCGGTGCATGGAGTTGCCGTCCCTTCCGACTACTTTTGATGAGACTGAGCGTAGATCAGTATCCGAGAGTGCGAAGACCTTTGAGCTGGTCCAGATTGCCGTTGAGCGAAGCGGCTGTCGGCACGTTCTCACGCATGACCACGTTGAGCGAGGTGATGTTGTTGATGTGGTTACCGTTGCCAAGCAATGTGGTGTTCTGCATCAGCCCGCCCTGAGCAAGGCGCTGTACGCTGCTGCCTTGGTTGTCACTGGCATTGATGTTGAGCTGTACGCCCACACCGGTGGATGACACGCTGAGCGCGCCGGCACCGTTCGCTGCGGTCAAGGTCTGGCCGGCCGCCAGCACCTGCCCTTGTGGCTGGACTACAGGCGCTTCGTTGCCCTTGGTGACGTTGATGTCGACGTTGTTGTAGGCGCTGTTGTTGTCGCCGGCTGCCCGGACAACCTGCGTCACACCCTCGGTGCTGCCAAGCCCCGCACCGCCGGTCACGGTGCCGGTGCCTGCGGTCGGGGCTGCGCCGCTGGCTGACGGCGAGCCAGTACCCTTTTCGTCGATCATGGATACGTAGAATTGCGGTTGGAGCGTGGACTGTTGCACGTTCAGGGTGCTAGTGGCACCGATCACGTCCCCCTTGGCATTCTGCCAGGTGCTGCTCATGACAATGCCGAAACTCACGATACGCCCGGGCATCACGTAGCGACCCCGCAAGTTGGCCAACTCTTGATCCTTCAACTCGATGGGTTTGAAGGTCTCTGCTTGCGTAGGCAGGCTGGAAGCCAGGCAAACCATAGCCAGCCAAAAAGGGGTCTTCATGAAATGCTCCCCGGCGCCTCATGCGCCTGTCATTGGAAGAGTCGTTAGAAGAAGTCGCTTTTGATAAAACCGAAGTCCAGCAGGTCTGTGTCCTTGACCGGGGTAAAGCCGTTTACACGGCCCTTGGCGGTCAGGGGCAACGGAGGGTCGAGCAACACGTTGGCTTTGTCGTAGCCTTGGCCGATCACCGCAAAGATGATGCCGTTCCAGCCCCTCAGGAAGTCTTCGAGCTTGTAGCGTTTGTGGCCCAATACCGGGTCACCGATATACACCCAGCCGTTGTCGACTTTCTGCATGACCACGAAGTGCTTGTAGCCACGGATATCCATCAGCACCACAACCGGGATGCGTACATTGTGCAAGGTGTCCGGAGCCACCCGGTAGCCGCGGGCACGCATGCCCAGGCTTTCCACATAGCGTTTCATGTCGAGCATCGAAAAACCCTGGGTGCGTACCAGGTCCTGATCGGCGTGGGCCAGCATGCCTTCGATGATCTGGTGTTCGTCGACATCCAGCCAGTAAGCCTGGCGCAGGATGGTTGCCAGTGCGGCGGCGCCGCAACTGAAGTCGGTTTTCTGCTGCACCAGGTCGGCGAATTTGCGTTCACGGACGCTCTGCAGGGGTTTGAATACGACGGCGCCGCCCGGCAAGACTGCCAGCGGCATTTGTGCAGCTTCGCTCACGCTGGCCAGGCACAGCAAAAACGCCAGGGCAATAATGCGCATGATCGGATGCCTTCCGGTTCTGTTGAAGAAAGGCCCCCCGAAGGGGGCCTTACGTGCAACGCTTAGAACGAGGTGTTGGAGATGGCCAGCGAGTTGCTCTGCTGGTTGCCCACACCGGCCGCCACGTTCACGCCCAGGTTGCCGCTGCCACCGTTCACCGAACCGCTAAGGGTTGCAGTGTTGGTAACAGGGTTGGCCCAGCCGGTCGGGGTCAGCACTTGGAAGGACACGGTATTGCTCAAGTCGTAGGCGCTGCTTTCGCTGTAGCTTTTCGAAATGTCGTTCGAGGACTGCGACGATTGCTCGCCAGACTTTTCATACGCCGATTCCGAAGCGTTGGCGTAAGTCGACTCGTGAGCTTTCTCATACGACGAGTCGCGAGACTTGTCATACGAAGAATCACGGGTCCGGTCGTAGGACGATTCGCGACTGCGGTCGTATGCCGATTCACGCGAGGTGTCGAAGGACGAATCGAAGGCCTTTTCGAACGATGCGTCATACGCACTGTTGCTAGAGCGATCCACATCAACATCGAGCGAGGCATTGAGCGAACCGTCGAAGCTGTCGGTGCGGGTGCGTTCGCGGCGGCCATCATCACTGGTGATGGTACGGGTAGCATCGGCTGCGGCCGCCAGCGTTGCGGTCAGGCTAGAGCTGCTGGACGAGCTGGCAGTGCCGCCAACCGAGCCGCTGGCGTTCCAGCTGTTAGAGCCGCTGGCACTGGCGCTGTTGCTGCCACTGGCACTGGCGCTGTTGGAGCCGCTGGCGCTCGAGCTGTTCGAGCCGCTGGCGTTCGAGCTGCTGGAACCGCTGGAGGTCCAGCCGTTCGAGCCGCTGGAGCTTGCGCTTTGCGAGCCAGCCAGGTTGAAGCTTGACGACGAGCTGCGGTCATCGGTCGAGTCGAACGTGCCTTCGCGCGAGCTAGACCCGGTTCTGGTCGTGGTGAAGGTCAGCGTATCCACACGGTAGGTGCGGTCTGCGGCGTTGTTGACCACCAGGCCTGGGCCGTTCTGGTCAGCAGTGGCCGAGGCGGTGGAGTTACCCAGGCCGGCGTTCGCATTGGCGATGGCCATGCTGTTTTTCTGCTGGTTCAGGTCGCCGCCGGCAATGTTGATACCGACGTTACCCGAGCTGCCTTCGCCCGACCCGCTCATGACCGCAGAGGACTGGGTGGACCAGTTGTCGACCCGGTTGCGGTTGCTGACCTGGCTGACTTCGGCATTGGCCTCGGCGTCACCGAAGACAAAACTGTTGTCCAGCGTCGTATCTGCGGCCGCGTTGGCAATTGCCGATGCGTTGCCCTGCTGGTTGCCATTACCGGCCGCCACGTTGACGCCGACGTTGCCGCTGGCACCGGTAGCCGAGCTGCTCATCTCGGCTTCGTTGATGGTGCCTTGGTTGGTGATGGCATTGTCTACGCTGCGCTGGGTATCCAGGGCATTGGCAGTGGCCGAGATCGGGATCCGGGTCTGGTTGTTGTTACCGTTGTTGTTGTGACCGCCGCGGCGGTCGTTCTGGTCAGCTTGTACAGCAACAGCCATGACCGCAGCAATTGCGAACACAAGAGGCTTGATTGCCATCGAGGGTTTCATGGTGATTCTCCGTACTCTAGTTTGGTTAAGTGTCGTTCTTAACTGAAAGGGTCAGTCCGCGACCCGGATGCTCAAGGTGTTGGCCATGCGGTTTCCCACCCCGGCACTCTGGTTCAACTGGATCACCCCACGGCTACCGGTGAAGGCCTGGTCACTGGTAGTGACCTGGCGATAGCCGGCCGGGATGTCAGTTGCGCCGGAGTTGTTGAGCAGCGTCACGTTCTGTTGCATGAGGACGCTGTCGTCGATGCTTTGCGGTTGTGCACCAATGCTGATGCTCATGGCGTTGGCTTGCTGAGTGTTGGCGCCAGCGCTCTGGTTGACGCCCAGGGCGCCGCTACCGTTGCTGAAGGCGCTGC
This sequence comes from Pseudomonas sp. NPDC089407, assembly GCF_044900445.1. Lineage (NCBI taxonomy): Bacteria > Pseudomonadati > Pseudomonadota > Gammaproteobacteria > Pseudomonadales > Pseudomonadaceae > Pseudomonas > Pseudomonas sp. NPDC089407. Next base: position 227,593 of record NZ_JBJDNB010000001.1, on the reverse strand, counting down.
CCTGAATGGTCGCGCGGGCGTCCATTCTGGGGTCGGCGGGGGTATTGAGCCGTTGCCGGATCTGGGTGTTGGCGTTGGCTTCGGGGCCAACGGCGATAGCGCGGGCATTGGCCTGCTGTTGCTGGTCGCCGGCAGCCTGGTTGACGGTGAGGTTGCCTTGGTAGCGGCTGCCGGAGTTGTCGATATCGGCACTGTTTATGACGGGAACGGGGGACTGGGCAAGGGCCGGAACACTGCACAGGGCAGCCAGCATCAGCAGCGTGTGCTTCATCTCACTTGCCCCCGCCGGTCAGGATCTGCAGCGGCGCCAGGCCGCGTTGTACGCTCGAATTGACCATGTTGGAGATACCATTACCCGCTCCACCGGTGCCACGCCCGCCCGACAGGTTGGGCAACTGGTTCTGGTTGGCGAGGTTGCCGCCCAGATTGTTGGTCTGCTGGGTAATCATGTTGCTGATGCCAGCACCGCTGCTGATACTGGCGAAGTCGCCGTCACTGAGCTCGCTGGTCTGTTTCAGCACTTGGGCAGAAGGGTTGGCATTGACGGTGGTGGGGTTAGGGTCAGGCCTTAGCGGCGGAATGGTCGCGTTGCGCACCTGTACGTCGCGGGTGATGATGATGATCCCGTTGTCTGCTTGCGCCGTGAGGCTCAGCGTCCCCAGTACGCACCCCAGCAGCAAGACGTGATAAAGGCGTTTGTCTGTTTTCCTCACGACGGCAATTCCTTCTCTGTGCGCTGGCCCTGATCAGCGATGCGAAGGACAGAGCAGAAGCTGTGCCGCTTTTGAGAAGGGTTTTCAGATCAAGCGGTTAGGGCAGGGGGCTGACAAATGGCGGCGTCTTTTGTCTCAGCGCTGAAACAGTCAGGCGCATGCATTGCCGGCCAAGCCAGCACTGGGCTTGATTGGAAGGGTTTTTGCAGGGGTGTTTCATGCATTTGACACTGGGCCATAAACGGGGGAAACCCCCGCAATTCCGGGGGCTTTGACCCACCGGGGTGTGTCAGTGGCTTAACACTCGGTAGCGCAGTATGGCGTATCGCTATCAATGAGCTTAGCCACTGTTTGCAGCGCCAGCAACTGGCGCTGCGGCCAATTTCCCTCAATTATTTTGTGCGCTTGGCCATGCTGCTTCAGCCAGCGCAGGCTGTCGTCGAAAAAGCGCTGGCGGTCTTCGAGTGCGGGTTGGCTGCGCTGGCCATCGGCAACCCAGTCCACGCCTTGCGGGCTTAGCAGCAGGTGCAGGTCGTAGCGCCGGGCCAGCAGTGCCTGCTCCAGCCACGCGGGGCAATCGTTGAACAGCGCGCGGCTCCAGAGCATGTTGCTCAGCAGGTGGGTGTCGAGAATCAGCAGGGGCGGTGCCTGCTCGCGGGCGTGGTCCTCCCACGTCAGTTGGCCGCGGGCGATGGTCGGGATGTCGGCGTAGCAAGTATCACGACATTCCTGGTCGATGAAATGACGCACGTACTCGCCCACCACCACGCCACCGAAATGCGCCTGGATTACCCCGCTGAGCCAGCTTTTGCCGCTGGATTCGGGGCCGCACAGGACCAGCACTTTCATCGCCTGCTGCCCGCTCATGCTTGCACCAACGCCGGGTCACGGCGCCATTCCAGCCAGCCGCGCACGGCAATCAGGGTCAGTACGACGAAGAAGCCCGCCGTGAAATACAGTTGTTGCTGCAGGTACTGGCCCACATAGATGATGTCGACCACCACCCACAGCGGCCAGCATTGCAGGCGCTTCTGCGCCATCCACAGTTGCGCGACCAGGCTGAAGCCGGTCAGGGTCGCGTCCAGCCAGGGCAGGGCGGCATCGGTCCAGTTGGCCATGGCCGCGCCGAGGGCGACGCTCAGCAGCCCCCCGGCCGCCAGGCCGGTGAGCAGTGCCGGGCGTTGCAGGCGGGAAACCTGGCGGGCGTCTTCAGCGTGGCCGGGGCGCTTCCATTGCCACCAGCCGTAAAGCTGCAGGACGGCATAGGCCAGTTGCAGCAACATGCCCGAGTACAGCTTTACCTCGTAGAACAGCCAGCCATAAATCAGCACCATGACCAGGCCGATCGGCCAGCACCAGGCATTCTGCTTGACCGTAAGCCAGACAGCGGTGACGCCGAGGACGGCGGCGATGAGTTCAAGGCCGGACATCGGCGATCCTTGGAGGCTGCGGGGGAGGGGCGCGATTGTAGCTGTTCAGTGGGGTAACGTGTAGCACGCTAGCGGCCAGATGCATATCTCTACTGACCAGCACTGGCCCTTGTAGGAGCGGCCTTGCGTCGCGATGGGCTGCAAAGCAGCCCCAGGGTTTCTGCACAGATGCACAAATTGCCGGGGCTGCTGCGCAGCCCATCGCGACGCAAGGCCGCTCCTACAGGTTCTGTGCCTGTCCTGAGGGTGATGCAGGCCAAGTGGGAGCCACCTTTTGGATCTACACCCGGAACTGGCGCAGCAGTTGCTCCAGCTCCTCGCTCAACCGCCCCAGCGCCACCCCGGCATCGCTGGACTGGCGCGCGGCATCGGCGGTCTGCTGGGACAGCCCGGCGGTGTCCAGCACATTGCGGTTGATTTCCTCGACCACATGCGACTGCTGCAAGGTGGCGCTGGCGATGGAGGCATTCAAGGCGGTCAGGTTGTTCAGCGCCTGGTTGATGGCGTCCAGGCTGGCGCCGGCCTCGCGAGCTTGCTCGACGGTCTGGCGCGATGCCTCGCTGCTGGTGTCGATCGCCCGCACCGCAGCGTCCGACTGGCTCTGGAGGTGCTCGATCATGGTGTGGATCTCGGCCGTGGACTGCGCTGTACGCTGGGCCAGCAGGCGTACCTCGTCGGCGACCACGGCAAACCCGCGGCCTTGCTCGCCGGCCCGTGCCGCCTCGATGGCTGCGTTCAACGCCAGCAGGTTGGTCTGTTCGGCGATGGAGCGGATGACATCGAGCACGCCACCGATGCGCGTGCTATGCCCGGCCAGGTCGCGGATCACCTGCACGGCCTGGTCGATGGTCAACGACAACCGGTCAATCTGCACCAGGCTTCCGTGAATGGCCTGCTGGCCGTGCGTTACCTGCTGCTGTGCACTGCGCATTTCGCCGGCGGCCTGTTCGGCGGTCTTGGCCACGTCCTGTACGGCATAGGTCACTTCATTGACGGCGGTGGCCACCTGGTCCATCTGCAGTGATTGCTGAGCACTGCGCTGTTGCGCGGCGCCGGCATTGTCGCCAACGTGCCCGGCCGACTGTGCCAGGGCATGCGCCGCCCCTTGCAGCTGGCCGACCACCCCTTGCAGCTTGCCATTGAAGCGGTTGAAGTGCTCGCCCAAGTGGGTGATTTCATCGCGACCATGGGTGTCCAGGCGCCGGGTCAGGTCACTTTCGCCACTGGCAATGTTGCCCATGGCCTGCACCGCCTCCTGCAACGGGCGAGCGATGCTGCGGGCAATCAGCATGACCACCAGCGCCATCAGCAACGCGATGGCCAGGCCGACCAGCGAGGCGTCGCGCAGCTGGCGGGCGAATTCGGCCTGCACGTCATCGATGTACACCCCCGAACCGATGATCCAGCCCCATGGCTTGAACAACTCTATATAGGAGGTCTTGGCTACCGGCTCGCTGGCGCCGGGCTTAGGCCAGCGGTAATTGACCGGGCCAGCGTCCTGCTGGCGGGCCAGGGCGACCATTTCGTTGAATACGGCAAAGCCGTCGGGGTCGCGCACGGCTGACAAGTCCTGGCCATCAAGCTTGGGGTTGGCCGGATGCATGATCATCTTCGGCCCCAGGTCGTTGATCCAGAAGTAGTCGTCATGGTCGTAGCGCAGCGCGCGCACCACCTGCAGCGCCTGTTGCTGGGCAGCTTCACGGCTCAGCGTGCCGGCCGCTTCCAGGCCTTGGTAATAGGCCAGTACTCCGGCTGCGGTCTGCACCACGTGGCGGGTCTTTTCCGCCTTGGCCTGGTACAGGTCACCGTGGATCTGGCGCAGCATCAGCAGCCCCAGCACCACCAGCATGGCCACTGCCACCACAAGGATCAGCCACAGTCGGCGGCTGATCGACATCGATCTCAGCGTCTTCATCCAGGAGCTCCCGCATTGTTCTTTTTATTCAGATGCATCCAAGCATGCTTTGCACGCACGCCCCACACGACTAATGGCTAAGTGCTATGTTTGTAACAGTCTGCAGCAAGCCGTGTAAGGCGATTGCAAAGGCGCTCTGCTAGGATTTCGGCCGCGCAAGATGAAACCTTTAGCCGGCGTGAACTTTTCCACTGGCGCTGGTCCCAACAGTCGCTGTAAAACTGCCGGGCCGCGTGCGGCAATCATAAGCAAATCAAGAACAAGGGGCCTGCCACGAGCAGCGCTCCATCGGGGGAATGATGGATTTTTGGACTGCCTTCCAGGCAATCATCTTGGGCGTGGTGGAAGGGCTGACGGAGTTTTTGCCGATCTCCAGTACCGGCCACCAGATCATCGTCGCCGACCTGATAGGTTTTGGTGGTGAACGGGCCATGGCTTTCAACATCATCATTCAGCTGGCGGCAATCCTGGCGGTAGTGTGGGAGTTTCGCAGCAAGATTCTCGAGGTGGTGTTCGGCCTGGCCAGCCAGCCCAAGGCACGGCGTTTCACCGGCAACCTGCTGCTGGCGTTCATGCCGGCGGTGGTGCTGGGTGTGCTGTTTGCCGACCTGATTCATGCATACCTGTTCAACCCGATCACCGTGGCGGCTGCCCTGGTGGTGGGCGGTGTGATCATGCTCTGGGCCGAGCGCCGCGATCACCCTGTGCAGGTGGACCATGTGGATGACATGCGCTGGAGCCACGCGCTGAAGATCGGTTTCGTTCAGTGCCTGGCGATGATCCCGGGGACTTCGCGTTCCGGCTCGACCATCATCGGCGGCCTGCTGTTTGGCCTGTCGCGCAAGGCCGCAACCGAGTTTTCGTTCTTCTTGGCGATGCCGACGATGGTCGGCGCAGCGGTGTACTCAGGCTACAAGTACCGCGACCTGTTCCAGCCCAGCGACCTGCCGGTGTTTGCGCTTGGCTTCGTGACCTCGTTCATCTTTGCCATGATCGCTGTGCGGGCGCTGCTCAAGTTCATTGCCAACCACAGCTACGCGGCGTTTGCCTGGTATCGCATCGTGTTCGGCCTGCTGATTCTGGCAACTTGGCAGTTTGGCTGGGTTGACTGGTCGACCGCCCATGGCTGAGGCGCTGCGCGGGCAACGGGTGGAAGGCGTGCGCTATGTGCGGCTGAAGCTGCTGCTGTTGGCTGTGCTGTGCCTGCTGCCGCTTCTGGGGGCTGCGCGCATGGCCTGGAACGACCAGGCCTGGTGGCCGTTGGCGCTGTACCCGGCGATGAGCCTGATCAGCCTGTTGCTGTATTGGCAGGATAAACAGCAGGCGCGCACGCAGGCCTGGCGCACGCCCGAAAAAGTGCTGCATGCCAGTGAGCTGCTGGGTGGGTGGCCGGGGGCGCTGCTGGCGCAGCAGCTGTTCCGGCACAAGACCCGCAAGGTTTCGTACCAGTTGGTGTTCTGGGGGATTGTGCTGGTGCACCAGGTGTTCTGGGCGGATTGGCTGTTTTTTGATGGGCTTTATCTGCCTGTAGGTTGATCGGTTGCTGTGCCGGCCCTGTGGGAGCGGGCTTGTCCCGCGAACACCGGCATAGCCGGTGCCCAAGCAACGCGTCGTCTGCTTCGCGGGACAAGCCCGCTCCCACAGGCCGGCACAGGTTAATTCAAATCAACAACCCCACCTGCATCCGCTTCGGCAACCGCCGCACCACCAACTGGTGCGAGCGCTGCAACAAGTCACACAACTCATCCCGCCCCATGGGGTAGGGCAGCGCCATACTGATCCACCGCGCCCTTGCCAGATAAGGCGCCGGCCGTACCCCGGGGCGGTCGCAATAACCCAGAAACAAATCGTCGGCCACTTTGAACGACAACCCCGCACCCGCCAGGTCAAGCACCGCGAACATCTTGTTGCCTGCCACCGAGAACACCCGGATGCCACCCCACTTGTAGTCTTCCCGCGCCCCCGGCAGGCCCAGGCAAAACGCCGCCACTTCGGCTTCGCTCATCTTCCTTTCAGACATATCGCTCTCCACAGGCTTCGAACGACGCCGCCAGGTGATCGATCCACACCCGCACTGCCGGCAGCAAGCCGCGCCGGTGCGGATACACCGCCTGCAGGTAGCCACCCGGCAGTGACCAGTCTGGCAGCAGGCGCACCAATTCGCCGCGTTCCAGTTCTTCTTCACAGAACATGCTGGGCAAGGCGGTAAAGCCCAGGCCGGCCCGTACAGCAGCATTACGTACTACGAAATCATCGATGGCCAGGCGTGGTTCCAGGGCTATTTCCTGCTGCTTGCCATGGGGGCCGAGCAGGCGGAAGTGGACCAGCCGGTCCGCCTCGGCGGCGCCCAGCACAGGCAACGACGCCAACTCGGCCGGTTCGCGAATGTGGTCGGCAAAGCCCGGGGCAGCCACCAACTGCATTTGTGCCTGGCGCAGGCGGCGGGTGACCAGGGCCGGGTCTTCATCCCCCAGGTCGCGCACACGCAACGCTACGTCGATCCCTTCGGAAATCAAGTCGACACGGCGGTTGAGCAGTACCATGTCCAGTTGCACCAGCGGGTACTGCTCAAGAAAGCGGCTGATCACATCCGGCAAGAAGGCATGGGCCAACGCCACCGGGCACGACACCCGCAAGCGCCCGCGCGGTTCGCTGCTCATGCTGGCCACGGTTTCATCGGCGGCTTCAGCCTCCAGCAACATGGCCTGGCAATGATGCAGGTAGCGCTCGCCCACCGCGGTGAGCTTGAGCTGCCGTGTGGTGCGTTGCAGCAGGCGGGTGCCCAGGCGCTCTTCGAGCTCGGCGATACGCCGCGACAGGCGTGACTTGGGGATGCCCAACTGGCGCCCGGCGGCAGCGAAACCGCCGGCTTCGACCACGCGGGTAAAATAGAAAAGGTCGTTGAGGTCTTGCATGGGTATGTCTCACTGTTCCACCTGTGGGACAAACTAACGCATTTTTACCGGCTTATCAGTCATTAATCATCCCGGTAGGATTCTCCCCATCGTGACCGCCCACAGATGCGGTCTTCAATCACAGGAGAGTCCCATGAAACTGTTGCACATCGATTCGAGCATCCTGGGCGACAATTCCGCCTCCCGCCAATTGAGCCGCGAAGTGGTTGAAGCCTGGAAAGCCGCAGAGCCAACCGTAGAGGTGGTGTACCGCGACCTGGCCGCCGACGCCATCGCCCACTTCTCTGCCGCTACCTTGGTAGCTGCAGGCACGCCGGAAGACATGCGTGACGCCGCCCAGGCCTTCGAGGCCAAGTTGAGCGCCGAAACCCTGGAAGAATTCCTGGCTGCCGATGCTGTGGTGATTGGCGCGCCGATGTACAACTTCACCGTGCCCACCCAGCTCAAGGCCTGGATCGACCGCGTGGCCGTCGCCGGCAAGACGTTCCGCTACACCGAAGCGGGCCCGGAAGGCCTGTGCGGCAACAAGAAGGTGGTGCTGGTTTCGACTGCCGGCGGCCTGCACGCTGGCCAACCGACTGGCGCCGGGCATGAAGACTTCCTGAAAGTGTTCCTTGGTTTCATCGGTGTAACCGACCTGGACATCGTCCGCGCCCATGGTCTGGCCTATGGACCAGAGCAGCGCACCCAGGCGATTGATGCTGCCCAGGCGCAGATTGCCAACGCGCTGTTTGTTGCTGCCTGATCCCCAGCGATAAGCCTGAAACGGCCTCATCGCCGGCAAGCCAGCTCCCACATCGACCGCATCGACTTCAAGTCATGTGCAGTAACTGTGGGAGCTGGCTTGCCGGCGATGAGGCCGTTTCAGGCTACCAGGATAGTTGCATCAGCCGTACGTTGATGGCACCGCAACGGTGTTACGCAGGCCTGTAGGAGTGCTTCAGAATGTTGGCGGCGTGATCACCCAGATCACCACGGCATCCACCTCGCCCGGGTTGCCATAACGGTGCGGCTCCTGGCTCGAGAAGCTGAAACTGTCGCCTTCGCCCAACTGGAAGTGCCGCTCGCCCACCCACAGCTCAAAGACGCCGCTGAGGATGTAACCGGCCTCTTCACCGTCATGGCTATAGCTTTGCTGACTATAGGTGCCCGGGGGAAAGCGTGAGTGCAGGATCTCGAGCTGTCGATTGGGCTGCGGGGTCAGCAACTGATCGACAATGCCGTCTTCGTAATGCACGCTCAGGCGGCTGTTGCGCCGCACCACGTAGCCTTGGTCTTCGGGTGCCGTGGTGGCTTCGCTGGCGAAGAACCACTGGATGGTCACGCCCAGGCTGCGGGCAATGTTGAAGAGCGCCGGAATCGACGGGTAGGAGAGGTTGCGCTCCAGCTGGCTGATGTAGCCAGCGGTCAGTTCACTGTGTGCGGCCAGCTCCGCCAGGGTCATGCCGCGGCGCTTGCGCAGGCCGCGGATGCGGGTGCCGAGAAACTGCGGCGCGGCGGCCCCGGTTTCAGGGGCGGGGGACAGGGGGAGTTGGCTCATGCACGTCGGTCCATCGTAAAAGCCGCAGTATGTACAGCCTCAAAGCGCCCAGGCAACCGTCAGGCCATCGTGAATCGCTTCTTCGGCGGTACGCGGTGCCAGGCAGTCGCCAATCCGCCGTACCTCTACCAGGCCTGCCAGTTCGCTGGCCAGGCGGTCTTCCGGCTGATGGCCCAGGCACAGCACCAAGGTGTCGATGCCTTCGAAGATCATCGGTTCGCCGCTGGCGGTGTGCTGCAGGTACACCGTGTTGTCGTCGCTGCCATACAGGCGGGCATAGGGGGTGAAGGGGATGCCCAGGCGATGCAGTTCACCGGCCAGTTGGTCGCGCACATACAGCGGCAGGCTTTCGCCGCAATGCGTACCGTTGACCGCCAACTGCACCTGATGGCCCTCGCGAACCAGTCGCTCGGCGATACCGGGGCCGATCCAGTCGCAGCGCCAGTCGACCACCAGTACCGAGCGGCCCAGCTTCACTTCATTGCGTAGCACTTGCCAGGCATCCACTACCTGCAGCTCACCGGTGCGCTCGAATGCTGGCCAGTAGGGTGTGGCGCCCGTCGCGGCAATGACCAGGTCAGGGCGCTCGCGTTCGACCAGGGCGCGGTCGACGCGGGTGTTGCGCACAACTTCCACACCGGCCAGGGCCATTTCCCGCTGCAGGTTGGTGCTGGCCCCGCCGAACTCGCTGCGCCGTGGCAGCAACTGCGCCAGCAACACCTGGCCACCCAGCTGCGGGCCGGCCTCGTACAGTGTCACCTGGTGCCCGCGTGCGGCAGCCACGGCGGCGGCCTTCATGCCGGCCGGCCCGCCGCCGGCGATCAGGATGCGCTTGGGCGATTCAGTGCGCTTGAGCTGCCCGTACTGCAGCTCCCGCCCGGTTTCCGGGCGCTGGATGCAGGAAATGGCCAGGCCACGATGGAAGTGACCGATACACGCCTGGTTGCAGGCGATGCAGGCCCGTACGTCCTCGACCTGGCCCCGCTCGGTCTTGTTCGGCATTGACGGGTCGCAGATCAGCGCCCGGGTCATGCCGCATACATCGGCCTGGCCGCGCGCCAGGATCAGTTCGGCTTCCTGGGGCTGGTTGATGCGCCCGGTAACGAACAGCGGGATATCCAGTTGCTGCTTGAAGGTACCCGCCTCGCGGGCCAGGTAGGCGGGCTCGATGGCCATGGGCGGGACGATATGCACGGCGCCGCCGAGCGAAGCCGAGGTGCCGGCGACGATGTGCAGGTAGTCGAGCTGGCCCTGCAAGGCAACGGCGGCAGCCAGCGACTCGTCTTCGCTCAGGCCCTGGCTATCGCGCTCGTCGGCGCTGATGCGCAGGCCGATGATGAACTGCTCGTCGGTGGCGGCGCGCACAGCGGCCAGCACTTCGCGCAAGAACCGCAGGCGTTGTTCGAGGTTGCCGTTGTAGCCATCGGTGCGCAGGTTGACCCGTGGGTTGAGGAACTGCGCCGGCAGGTAGCCATGGCTGGCGACTACTTCGACGCCGTCCAGCCCGGCCTGGTGCAGGCGGCGGGCCGCACTGGCATAGCCCTGAACGATCTCGTCAATCATGGCCTGGTCGAGGGCGCGTGGCATGACCCGGAAGCGTTCGTTGGGTACCGCAGAGGCCGAGTAAGCCACTGCTAGCAGGCCGTCAGCCGATTCCATGATCTCCCGCCCGGGGTGAAACAATTGCGACAGCACCACGGTGCCGTGTTCATGGCAGGCCTCGGCAAGCTGGCGATAGCCTTCGATGCAGGCATCGTCGGTGGCCATCAGCACATGCGAGGTGTAGCGGGCGCTGTCGTGTACCCCGGCAACCTGCAGCACGATCAGGCCAACGCCACCCGCTGCGCGATCGCGCTGGTAGGCGATCAACTTGTCGTTGACCAGGTTGTCGGTGGGCAGGCAGGTGTCATGGCCGGTGGACATGATGCGGTTCTTCAAGCGCTTGCCGCGGATTTGCAGGTGTTCAAACAGGTGGGGGAAGGCGTTCTGCATACAGGCAGCTCCGGTGCGCTGTTGTTCTTGTTTTGTTTATGAAAGTGTAGCTTCAGTAAAAAATCAACTTGTTTTTTTACTGGTGCCCGACTAGGTTTTCTTCACCCTCACCGCGAGGGCGTGACCTCACAACAACAAGAAAACGGGCCTACGCGGCACCGTCAGGAGGAAACCCGCATGCAGTTATTTCCACGTGTGACCGGCCTTTTTGCCGCCTTGCTGGCCCTTGGCCTGGGCAATGCGCAAGCTGCGCCGCAGATGGTCGTGGTCGGTTACGGCGGCGCCGGCCAGAAGGCCCAGGACGAGGCGATCTTCACACCCTTCAGTGCCCAGGACGGCAGCAAGCTGATCCAGAGCGAGTACAACGGAGAAATGGCGCGGATCCAGGTCATGGCCGATACCGGCAATGTCGACTGGGACGTCGTGCAGATCGAAGGCCCCGACCTGATGCGTGGCTGTGACGAAGGTATCTACGAGCATTTGGATTGGCAGCGCCTGGGCCATGTAGGCGAACTGGTGCCTGATGCCGCACAGGATTGTGGGTCGGCGGCGCTGGTGTGGAGCGTGGCCATTGCCTATGACCGCAACAAGCTGGCCCAGGCGCCGGCTTCGTGGGCCGACTTCTGGGACGTCAGCAAGTACCCGGGCAAGCGTGGCCTGCGCAAGCGTGCGGTGTACAACCTGGAGTTCGCCCTGCTGGCTGACGGGGTCAAGGTCGAGGACGTTTACCAGGTGCTGTCGACGCCGGCCGGCGTCGAGCGGGCCTTTGCCAAACTCACGGAACTCAAGCCCTACATCCAGTGGTGGGATGCCGGCGCGCAGCCCGCACAATGGCTGACCGCTGGCGACGTGGTGATGACTTCGACCTACAGCGGGCGGATCGCCGTGGCTGCGCAGCAGGGCAGCCCGTTGGCAGTGGTTTGGCCGGGTAGCCTGTATGGCATGGACTACTGGGCCATCATCAAGGGCTCGAAGCATGTCGACCAGGCCAAGCGGCTGATCGCCTATGCCAACCAGCCGGACACCCAGGTGCGTTATGTGCAGCAGATTCCCTATGGGCCAACCAACACACAGGCAGCGGCAAAGCTTGACCCTGCGCTGGCCAGCTGGGTGCCCACATCGCCGCAAAACCTGCAGGGGGCCTTGGCGATGAATGTAGAGTTCTGGGTCGATCATGGCGAAGAACTGGAGCAACGCTTCAATGCCTGGGCCACCAAGTAGCCTTCAGCACAGGGACATCGACAATGACTGCAAGCGAACAAAGCCTGCGCCAGGAACTGGCGGCCTGCTACCGGCTGATTGCCCATTTCCGCATGAGTGATCTGATCTTCACCCACATCTCCCTGCGCCTGCCGGGGCCGGAGCATCACTTCCTGATCAACCCGTATGGCCTGCTGTTCGACGAGATCACCGCCTCGAGCCTGGTGAAGATCGACCTGCAGGGGAGGCCGGTCGAACCCACGCCGCACCCGGTCAACCCGGCCGGGTTCGTCATTCACAGCGCAATCCACGCCGCCCGTGAAGATGCCCAGTGTGTGCTGCACACGCATACCCGCGCGGGTTGTGCGGTGGCGGCGCTGGAGTGTGGGTTGTTGCCGGTCAATCAGATGTCCATGGAGTTTTACGGCAAGGTGGCTTACCACACCTACGAAGGCATCGCGCTGGACATGGATGAACAGCAGCGACTGGCGGCCGACCTGGGGGACAAGCCGGTGATGATCCTGCGTAACCACGGCCTGCTGACCACCGGGCGCAGCGTTGCCGAAGCGTTCCTGCGTATGTTTTACCTGGAGAAGGCGTGCGAGATTCAGCTGGCGGCGCAGAGTGCCGGGCAGATGGTACTCCCCGCTGTTGAGGTATGCGCGCATACCGAGCAGCAGTTCAACGCGCCGGGGAGGGGGTTGAAGCAGGGTGAGCTGGCCGATCCGGACGCGTTGCAGTTGGCTTGGGCGGCGTTGTTGCGGCTGTTGGAGCGGGTGGCGCCTGGTTACAGGGACTGACCCGTTCCACCATGCTGGCGCGGTCCGTTGTAGGAGCGGCCTTGTGTCGCGAAAGGGCCGCGCAGCGGCCCCGGCTCTTTATGCGGCGAAGCTGAGATTCTGGGGCCGCTGCGCAACCCTTTCGCGACACAAGGCCGCTCCTACATGCAACCCTTGGCGAGAACTGTGCTGGTCCCCACGAAAGGAATAGCCTTATGCTGTAACGAAATATGTCTACAAAAGCCTGCAGAAGGAAGTCGCAATGCCGCTCAAGGACCTGCTCATCGCCCTGGTGGTGATTGTCGCCTGGGGAGTCAACTTCGTGGTCATCAAGGTTGGCCTCGACGGTTTGCCGCCGATGTTGCTGGGGGCATTGCGCTTCTTGCTGGTGGCGTTCCCGGCGATTTTGCTGGTCAAACGGCCGAAACTGCCGTGGCGCTGGCTGATCGCCTATGGCGCGACTATCTCGCTGGGTCAGTTCGCTTTCTTGTTCCAGGCCATGTATAGCGGCATGCCGCCTGGGCTGGCCTCGCTGATTCTGCAATCACAAGCATTTTTCACCCTCGGTTTTGCTGCATTGTTCCTGGGTGAGCGGTTGCGCCTGGCCAGCGTACTGGGGTTGCTGGTCGCGGCCAGTGGCCTGGCCCTGATCGGCAGCGAAGACGGCGGCCATGTGCCGATGCTGGCGCTGGTGTTGACGTTGTGTGGCGGCGCCATGTGGGGAATGGGCAACATCATTACCCGGCGCTTTGGCTCGGTTGACCTGGTGGCACTGGTGATCTGGGGCGGGTTGATCCCGCCACTGCCGTTCCTGGCGTTGTCCTGGGGGCTGGAAGGGCCGGAGCGGATAGGCCATGCCCTGGCCAATATCAGTTGGAGCTCGGTGCTGGCGCTGGCCTACCTGGCTTTTGTTGCCACCATGCTGGGCTACAGCCTGTGGAGCAAGCTGCTGTCACGCCACCCGGCAGGCAAAGTGGCACCGTTTTCGTTACTGGTGCCCGTGATCGGCTTGAGCTCGTCGGCACTGCTGTTGGGCGAACGGCTAACAGCAACCCAGGGCTGGGGCGCCTTGCTGGTGATGGCCGGTTTGCTGGTGAACGTGTTTGGCGCACGTATCGGCCAGCGTTTGCGGGCAGCCAGCGCCTGAGTAAACGCGCATTCAGACGCTGACGCAGTCCCATGTAGGAGCGGCTTTAGCCGCGAACACCGGCGAAGCCGGTGCCATCCACCGCGTCGTCAGCTTCGCGGGTGAACCCGCTCCTACAAACGCAGTGCATACCTGCCTGGCCAATGTGATTTGTTAGAATCGGCCTCTTTTGTCACCAGGCCAACGGAGCACCCCATGATCATTTCCACCACCAGCCAGCTCGAAGGCCGCCCGATTGCCGAATACCTGGGCGTAGTCAGCTCCGAATCGGTGCAGGGCATCAACTTCGTGCGCGATTTCTTCACACGTGTTCGCGATGTCTTCGGTGGCCGTTCGCAAACCCTGGAAAGCGCGCTGCGCGAGGCCCGCGAGCAAGCCACCGAAGAGCTCAAGGCGCGGGCACGCCAGTTGCAAGCCGATGCCGTAGTGGGCGTGGATTTCGAGATCAGCATGCCGTCCGTTCAGGGCGGCATGGTTGTGGTATTTGCCACTGGCACAGCTGTGCGCCTGAAGTAGGGCACTTTGCCACTGGTCGGCTATCTGGTTCTTGTCCGGGTGGTCTGCAAATGACCGGCTAGTCTCAGTCTCAGGGGCCGCGTTTGTTGGGCAACTCTTCTGGTTGCCGGCGCGACCGCCACTGGAGGGACACAGGGCATGAGCGAATCCTTTTTCGAAGACCTGAACGATGCGTTCCCGATCAACAGCCAGGTGCGTTGCGGCCAGGCGGCATTCCGCCTTGGGTTCGCCCACATGACGCTGGATGATTCCGAACAGCTCCAGCCTGCACACCTGCAGCGCAGCAAAAAGGGCCGCTTCATGCCGCGGGTACCGCTGAAGAAGTGATCCCGCCCCCGCATCGCCCCGCCCAATGGCGGGGTTTTTATTGCCATTCGTTGATCCGCCTCATGGTAATGCCGGGTAGCACTCGCCGAATGGTCGAGGCTGTGGTTTTCTGGCGCGGCATTCCTGCAACGGAGGATTGAATGCGCATGCGAGTCAGGGAAGAGACCTATTGGCAATGGGCTGACGCCCATTTGCACAGCCGCAGCCACGACGAAGCCCTCAGCGACGGCACCACACTGGATGTACAGGTGCGCTTGTCGCGGCTGGGTGCAACGCAGTTGTTCCTGGGGCTGTATGGCGGGGATGGGCGGGCATTGCTGGAGGAGTATTACCCCGCACGGCCAGGCGAGACCATGACACGTGCGCTGGTGTGGGGCGTCGACCGCGCCCGGGCCATGGCGACGGGTGCCTTGCCCTTGCCGGAAAGCCGCCTGCGGCGGCGCCAGGTATGAAAAAGCCCGGCCTATACAGGCCGGGCTCTGGTAAGGGTGCGAACCCTCAGTTCAGCGGCTCGATCACCTTGACTGCCTGCTGCTCACGGGCAGCGGGCCATTCTTGTTGCAGGGTCTGCAGCACGCGGCCAACGAACTCGGTGTCGGCGGCGGCTTTCTTGCCGACGTAGCCCTGGCCACGGCGGTAGACCTTGAAGCGGGCACGCATGCTGGGCAGGTGCTCTTCAAATTCATCTTCGATGGTATTCGGTGGCAGGCGGTCGAGGCGCACTTCACCGGTTTGGCTAACCCACAGCAAATGGTCGTCAAGGCTGTCCTTGCGTACGGCGAACAGCTGGGCCAATTGGTCGAGAGTCGGATTGTTGTTCAAGTTCATCATAAAGCCCCCATTACCCATTCGTAGGTGATTTTCACAGTTGGCGCTACCACGGTGTAGCGCACTACCAAGGCTGCTACAGCAGCATCGCAACAGGGGCTTTCTCACGCTGCCTTTTGGACAGTTCCCTCTCCACGGACGGCCTGCGTTACCGCGCAGGCCGTCTGGAACACCCTTGCCACCGCTCCCGATCAGGGAGACGGCTTCATCATGCACAAGGGCGATGAACGGCGTCAACCATTTTGTAGTGAATATTTTTTGGCACTACAAAGTGTTGTTTTGTTCGACAATCCGCCTGCGCACTACAAGCCCGAGAGGATGTCGAAGGCCGCGCGTACGCGTGCTTCGTTGGGGTAGTTTCGATTGGCCAGCAGTACCACGGCCAGTTGTTCATTGGGCACAAAGGCGGCATAGGCGCCGAAGCCGTTGGTTGAGCCGGTCTTGTTGTACCAGGCCGCCGCCAGCGCTGGCAGGGCAGGTTGCAGGCGTGTGGTTGCCTGCGGCTCACGGATCAGCCGTGGGCTGTTGCCATCGACCAGCGTGCTCAGCGTGACCGGGTAGGGGTAGCGCTCCCAGCCCAGGCCTTGAGCCATGGCGCCGATCTGGAAGTAGCCTTGCCGGGTAATGGCCGTGGCTTTCACCAGCGCCGCTGGCAGGCCCTGCGGCTGCATGTGCAGGCGCACGTAGCGCAGCAGGTCGCTGGCGCTGGTCTTGATGCCGTAGGCCTCGTCGGCGTAAGGGCCGGGGCCTACGCGCACTGGCTTGTCGGCGGCGTCGTAGCCCTGGGCATAAAGCCCTTGGGCGCTGGCTGGAACCTGCAGGTAAGTGTTTTCCAGGCCCATTTGCGCCAGCAGCCCGTCGGTCATCAGCGTGGCAAACGGTTGGTGCTGCGCGCGGGCTGCCAAGTCACCGAACAGGCCCAGGCTGGGGTTCGAGTAGCAACGCTGGGTGCCGGGTTTGGCGCGAGGTTGCCAGTGGCGGAAAAAATCGACCACCTGTTGCGGTGTCTGCACCGCATCCGGGAACTGCAACGGCAGGCAGTCGGCGCTGTAGGCGCCCAGTTCCAGAACGGTCGCATCGCCGATCGGCGTCCCGGCCAGTGCCGGGTGATAGCGCTTTGCCGGGGCTTCAAGGTCCAGCTTGCCTTCTGCACTGGCCAGCGCGGCCAAGGTGGCGGTGTAGGTCTTGCTCAGCGAACCGATCTCGAACAGCGTGTCACGGCTTACCGGCACCTGGTCGGCCTTGCTGGCCACGCCATAACTGAAGTAGTGGGCGTGATCGCGGGCATAGATGGCCACGGCCATGCCGGTGATGCCTTGTTCCTGCATCAACGGGCGGATGATCTGGTCGACCTTGGCCTGCAACTGGTCATCGGCCTGCGCGCTGGCATGGCCCAAGGTGAGGGTGATGGCGGCTGCAACTGCGGCCAGGCGAAGAAGGGGCATGGGCGAGTCCTTGTATGGAGCGTGTCCGTTGGGCGATACCGCCGGGGCTTCCGGCGTTAGCGGCGTAAAGCCGAAAACCTTATCGTCTGCCCTTGCACAATGACAAGACGGAAACTCTGATGAAGTATTTGCGCATGTTATTCGACAACTTCACCCTGGCCTTGCTCGGGGTGGTCTTTATCGCCACCGTGCTGCCTTGCTCGGGCGACGGCGCGGTGTATTTCGGCTGGCTGACCAACCTGGCCATCGGCCTGCTGTTCTTCCTGCACGGCGCCAAGCTGTCGCGCGAAGCGATCATCGCCGGTGCCGGGCACTGGCGCCTGCACCTGCTGGTGTTCTCTTGCACCTTTGTGCTGTTCCCGCTGCTGGGCCTGGCGTTCAAGCCGTTGTTCGTGCCGCTGGTGGGCAATGAGCTGTACCTGGGGGTGCTCTATCTGTGCGCCTTGCCGGCTACAGTGCAATCGGCCATTGCCTTTACCTCGCTGGCCCGCGGTAACGTTCCGGCAGCTATCTGCAGTGCGGCGGCCTCCAGCCTGCTGGGGATCTTCCTCACCCCGTTGCTGGTGATGATGTTGCTGGGCGCCAGTGGCGACACCGGCTCTGGTCTGGATGCGGTACTGAAGATCACCCTGCAACTGCTGGTGCCGTTCGTGGCCGGGCAGATTGCGCGGCGCTGGATTGGCGCCTGGGTCAAGCGCAACGCCCGCTGGCTCAAGGTGGTGGACCAAGGCTCGATCCTGCTGGTGGTGTATACCGCTTTCAGCGAGGCGGTGGTGACCGGGCTGTGGCACACGGTGTCGCCACAGCACCTGGCCGGGCTGTTCGTGGTGTGCGGCGTCCTGCTGGCGGTGGTGCTGTTTGGCACTCGTTGGCTGAGCAAGGCGCTGGGCTTCGACCTTGAGGACCGCATCACCATCCTGTTTGCCGGCTCCAAGAAAAGCCTGGCGACGGGGGTGCCGATGGCCCAGGTGTTGTTCGTGGGCAGTGGCATTGGCGCAATGATCCTGCCGCTGATGCTGTTCCATCAGATTCAGCTGATGGTTTGTGCGGTGCTGGCGCAGCGTTATGCCAGCCGTGAGCAGGTGACAGAAGAGGCTCGCCCGGCGTCCTGATAACGCCAGTGGCCACTGGCGCGGTCCCTGTGTAGGAGCGGCCTTGCGTCGCGATGGGCTGCGGAGCAGCCCCGGCAATTTTTGCATCTGTGCGGAAACTCTGGGGCTGCTGTGCAGCCCTATCGCGACACAAGGCCGCTCCTACACGGGATTGCGCAATGGCTGGGATTAGCGGGCCTGCCCAGAACCCCGCTCGCGCAACGCCTTGCCCACTTCGGCCTCGATCTTGTAGGCCGGCCCCTCCAGGTCGTCGTAGTTGCGCGTATAGCGCCGGGCGAATTCCTCTACGCCCAACTGCTGATACTGCTGCACATGCTTGAGCTCATGCGCCCACAAGGCCACGTTGTCCTCGGCATCACTGCTGCGGCGGAAGATGATCGTGTCGATCAGCGTCACGGCGTTCACGTCAGGGTTCTGCAGCAGCGCATTGGCTGCGCTCATCTGCTGTTCGTCACCCACCCTAAAGCGAGCCGCATCCAGCACGGCAAAGTCATACCAGGGTTCGAGCTGCGCGCGGATATGCAACGGGATCGGCTGCACACCGCTGGCCGTCGCTTCGTCACGGGCCTGACGCAAGGCGTAGGTCAGGCTGGAAGAGGCCATGACCTCGACATCCTTGAGGATCTGCCCGGCCTGGCCGGGGTCGATCGGGGCGCAAAAACAGCCCATCAGGCACACCTGGTATTGCCCGGGCGGGCAGGCTTGCTGGGCAAATGCCGGTACAGCCAACAGTAACCCCAGCAAGGCACTAATCCGCTTCATGCAGCGCCTGTTCGACAAACGCGCGGCTAGCACCCAGCACCTGTGCTTGCACGCTTTCGCTGGCGAGCATGCGCCCCACCAGCAATGCCCCTACGCACTGGCTGATCAGCACCCAGGCCAGTTGCTCATCCTCCAGGGTGGTGCTCCAGGCGTGATGCAGTTGCAATAACCAGTGTTCGGCTACTTCGCGCACCGGCGCTTCGGCGCGGGCGATTTCCACCCCAAGGGGCGGCAGCGGGCAGCCATGCTCGGCATTGTGCAGATGCGCCAGGCTCAGGTACTGCTGCAGGCAGCGGGCCAAGCGCTCGCGGCTGGCACCCTGGCTGGCCAGGCGCGCCAGCGGGCTGTTGCAGAGCTCCTGGCGCACCACTTCGGTAAACAGGTCGTCCTTGGACGGGAAGTGGTTGTAGAAAGCACCGCCGGTCAGGCCGATCGCCTTCATCAGCCCGGCCACCCCGGTGCTGGCAAAGCCCCCACGCTTGGCCAGCGCGCCGCTGCTGGCCAGTAATCGTTCGCGGGTTTGCTGCTTGTGTTCGTTCGAGTAGCGCATTCACATGCCTCTGCAGACGGGCTTGACGATGACCGCGATCATAACATAGCGTTCGTTTACTAAACGATCATTCACCAATGGAGGCAGGCATGACAGAACAACAAAAAGTGGTGCTGGTGATTGGTGCAGGGGATGCAACCGGCGGCGAGATAGCCAAGCGCTTTGCCCGCGAGGGCTACATCGCCTGTGTAACCCGGCGCCAGGCGGACAAGCTGCAGCCGTTGCTGGAGGAGATACGCGCCGCTGGCGGCCAGACCCATGGTTTTGGCTCTGATGCACGCAAGGAAGACGAGGTGGCCGAGCTGGTGGAAACCATCGAGCGCGATATCGGCCCGATCGAAGCGTTTGTCTTCAATATCGGCGCCAATGCGCCCTGCAGCATCCTTGATGAAACCCCGCGCAAATACTTCAAGATCTGGGAAATGGCTTGCTTTGCCGGCTTTCTCACTGCTCAGGCGGTGGCCCGGCGCATGGTCCAGCGTGAGCGCGGCACGCTTTTGTTCACCGGGGCGACTGCCGGCACCCGTGGCGCAGCCGGTTTTGCCGCCTTCGCCGGGGCCAAGCACGGCCTGCGCGCTTTGGCCCAGAGCATGGCGCGAGAGTTGGGGCCACGCAACATCCACGTAGCCCATGTGGTAGTGGACGGCGCCATCGACACTGCTTTCATTCGTGACAGCTTCGCCGAGCGCTATGCCCTCAAGGAGCAGGATGGCATCCTCGATCCGGCGCACATTGCCGACAGCTACTGGTATCTGCACACCCAGCCCCGCGACGCCTGGACGTTCGAGCTGGACCTGCGCCCCTGGATGGAACGCTGGTGAACCCTCATCACCACGCAAGGACCTACGAGCATGCACAAGACTGTCGACTTCCATTTTGACCTGGGCAGCCCGGCCAGTTACCTGGCCTGGACCCAACTGCCTGCGCTGTGTGCCCGAGAGGGTGCCACGCTGCGTTACCATCCCATGTTGCTGGGTGGTGTGTTCCAGGCAACCGGCAATGCCTCACCGGCAATGATCCCGGCCAAGGGGCGCTACCTGTTTACCGACTTGGCGCGCTTTGCGGCGCGCTATGGTGTGCCGTACGGTTTGCCGCCGGGCTTCCCGATCAATACCTTGACCCTGATGCGCGGTGTGGTGGGTACCCAGCTGCGCTCGCCGGAGCGCTTCGAGGCGTTGCTGGCAGTGTTGTTCAATGGCCTGTTCGCGCAGCGCCGCAACTTGAGCGATAGCGCCGTGCTTGACCAGACGCTTGCTGAAGGCGGCTTCGACCCACAGCTATTTCACGCCTTCGCGGCGGATGACGAAGTAAAAGCAGCACTCAGGCAGGCGACCGAGGCGGCCGTGTCGCGCGGAGTATTTGGCGCACCCACCTGTTTTGTGGGCGATGAGATGTTCTTTGGCCAGGACCGCCTGGACTTTGTCGAGGCAGCACTGCGTCAGGGCGCCAGCAGCGTTTCCAGCTGAGTGCGTTCCCACAGGCTGTGCTGTGCGGCCCCTCGCGGGCGCGCCCGCTCTCACGGGGATCGTGGCAATCCACGAGATCTGCGATCAACCTGTGGGAGCGGGCGTGCCCGCGAAGGGCTGCAAAGCAGCCCCATTCAATCAGAAATTCGCCGGTGTATTGGCGCTGATGATCTCGGCCTCATCCGGGCCGATATTCTTGAAACTGTGCGGCAGGGTAGTGGGGATATAGTAACCATCGCCCGAGTTGAGCACGCTGACCTGGCCATCGACCCACAACTCGACTGTGCCACGGGTGACCAGGCCGCATTCTTCACCTTCGGCATGCACGATCGGCTCGCCCGAGTCGGCACCCGGTGCATACAGTTCACGCAGCATCCGCATCTGCCTGCCTTCGACGCTGGCACCTACCAGCAACATGCGCAGGCCGTTGCGGCCCAGGTCCGGCTGCTCGCCGCCACGGAACACGTAGCGCTCTTCGCGCACCGGCTCGTCGAAGCTGAAAAACTCCGCCAGGCTCATGGGAATGCCTTCGAGCAGTTTTTTCAGGGAGCTGACCGAAGGGCTGACGCGATTCTGTTCGATCTGCGAAATCGTCGAATTGGTCAGCCCGCTGCGGCGGGCCAGTTCCCGTTGGGAGAGGTTGTTGCGTTCACGCACCAGTTTGAGTCGCGTCCCCGTGTCCATAGCCGCCTTGTAATCAGAGGTGTTTAAAATAATGAGCGATGCGCATTAAAACACACTCTGCGCGGTTGCGCGCTGTGCATCTCAAACCCTGTGTTCACGCGGCATTGGCCACAGCCCGACCAGCAGCAACAGTGCCGCTACGGCCAGGAATGGCAGGCGCGGATCAACGGCGTACACCAGGGTGCCGGCCAGTGGGCCGATCACCGCGCCCATGCCCTGGGCTGCCCCAATGGAGCCGGCGGTGGCGCCTTGCTCGGAAGCCTGCATGGCATTGGCCGCCAGTGCCGAGAAGGCCGGAAACACAAACCCCATGCCAGCAGCTGCCACAAAGTAGCACGCCCATAGCCAAGGCGCCGTGGTGACCAGCGAGCCGCAAGCAAAGCCCAGCGCCGAGACCGTCGCGCCAACCCGTATCATCTTCAGCGGTGGCCATTCCAGCTGGCGCAATATCACCTGCGCCATTATCAGCGCCACGCCCACCGTGGTCAGGGCAATGCCGGCAGTCTGAGCGGCCTCGGCCGGCCCCAGGTGCAGGCGGTCAAGGGCGAAGAAGCCGACGATGATCTGCGACACGGTCACGCTGAGCATGGCGCTGAATGCCACCAGCAATGGCCGGCGCAGGCGTGGGTCGCTCAGCCGTACCGGGCTCGGCGCATGGCTGTGGGGGAGCGCCTGGGGTTTCAGGGTGAACAGCAGCACAACGAAGGCGCAAGCCGGCAGCAGCGACATGATATGGAACGGCAGGCTCAGGCTATGCCGCGCCAACAGCGCAGCCAGGGCAGGGCCGACCACCAGGCCGATGGCGTTGGCTGCCCCGAGCGAGGCCATGGCCCGCGCGCGGCGTTGCGGTTCGACATGGTCGGCGATCAGCGCGTTGCAGCCGACCGGGATGGCGGCGTAGAAGGCGCCGATGCAACCGCGTGCGACCATCAAGCCGATAAACGCCAGGGTCGCTCCAGGCATCCAGCGCAACGCCCCCTCGATGAACAGGCACAGCAGCCAGTAGGCCAGGGTGAAACCGGCGCTGCCCAGCAGCAGGATGCGCCGTCGGCCCAGGCGGTCTGCCGCACGGCCCCAGGGGCGGGCGAGCAACACCCAGACCACGCCGGCCACGGTAACGGCAGCGCCCGCTTGCCAGGTGGCCATGCCAAGCAGGCGGGCGATCGGGCCGATGAGGGCGACGAAGGCCATCATCGACATGGTACAGGCCATGTTGGCCAGCAGCAGTGGACGCAAGTCCAGGGTGCTGGCGGGTAGAAGGGTTGCAGGGTCCTTTGCGACGTTCATTGGGTAGTCCAGGGCAGTTCGGCAAATAGAAAACCGATCTTATTAAGCATTATTATCGATTGTCGAACCCCTGGGCTGCTGCAGCTCATTTACTGCGGTGCAAGGGGCCAGGCCACATGCTACGCAACACGCCGTCCCGGCGCACCCACGCGTGCATCAATGCCGCGCCCACATGCACCAGCACCGTAGCGAACAACAGGTAACCGGCCCAGCCATGCGCCTGGCGCAACACCGCATACAGCTGCAGGTTGTGCGGGGCGATGGCGGGCAAGCCCAGCGGGCGTGGGTAATCGCCGGCCGACAGCATGGCCCAGCCCAGCAGCGGCATGGCCAGCATCAGGCCGTAGAGCACCAGGTGCGAGGCGCCGGCGGCCCAGCGTTGCAGCGCTGGCAGGTCTTGCGGCAGGGGTGGGTGGGGCACCGCCAGGCGCACGCCAATGCGCAGCACCACCAGCACCAGCAGGGCCAGGCCGGTGGCCTTGTGCAGGCTGATCAGCAAGGGGTGGCGCGTTGACAGGTCGGCCACCATGCTCACGCCAATGAAAAGCATGGCCAGAATCAATACTGCCATCAGCCAGTGCAGCAGGCGGGCGAAGGGGTGGAAGGCTTCGGGTTTCATGGGCGGGCTCCGGTGCTGAGCGATTCACGGCTGCGGCGGTTGAAGGATTCCGAATAGGCGGCGGAACGGGCGGCAAGGATGGGGTCGCCGGAGGCTTCGATGCCTTTTGGCAGGATCAGCGGGTCGAAATTGATGTCGCGGCAGGCCCCTTGCTCAGGGGCGTCGACCTGCTCCAGCACCAAGGTGCCGGCGTCGACGCTGCGCCGCTCGGCAGCCCAGGGGCGGGCAGGGTCATCCACGGCATCCCCCGGCTCGGCCAGTACCAGGCGCAGGGTCCAGCGCAACGGGCCTTGGGCCAGGCGTTGCTGCAGGTCGTGTTGCAGGAACTGCTTGTCATCCACTTGGCCAGGCAGCGCGGCAAACGCGGCTTGTGGCTCAAGCTGCCAGCGCACCGGGTGGGCTGCGCCGCTGGCATCGATCAGGCGAAACGCATTGATGCTGTGGTACTGCGTGCTGGCGAAGCTGTCGCTGGGCTTGTAGCTCGCTGCCCACTGGCGGAACGCCGCGCTTTCCGGGTGGGCGGCGAAAAATGCCTGCATCTTGGCCGGGTCCGGCTTGCCGGTGGCCGGCACCGGGGCGCCGGCCAGCACCTGCTCGTAGAACCCTTGCGGCGTGCTGACCGCAAGCACTGGCGGGTTGTTCATGCCGGTGCGCCAGACCTGGCCATCGTCGGTGCTCAGTTCAATGGCCAGGCTACGTACCGGTATGCCGGTGTCCGGGGCGAACGGGTTGGCGCCACCGATGGCGAAACGGCCGATAACGGGCACCCGTTGCTGGCTGAAAGCGCGTGCCGTGGACAGGTTGGCGGCCTGGCCGCTGGGTTGGAAGTAACCGCTGACACACAGGCCCTTGGCGTGGTTCTTGCGGTAGCCCGGGTAGTGCCCGGCCTGGGCCTCGAAGGTATCGATGATGCGCTGTGGCGTCAGCCGCGGTTCGCCGAGCCAGCCGGCGGCATAGGCAAAGCCGGCGCCTGCGGCCAGCATCACGGCGCCGATGGCGGCCAGGCGCAAGGCCTTGGCCGGGCCGTGCAGAGGTGGGTTCATGGTTATGGTCCGGTTCAGTGAAGGTGCCTGTACGACGCAGCAGGGAAAAATTTATTCCCTCGGCGGGAATAGAATGTGTTCACAGGCGTCTGCCCCTTACACTGACAACCCAGAAGCCGGGACCTAGCCATGCACGACCTGGACGACCACCAATGGCGCGAACTGCTCGCGCGCCTGCGCCGCTTTGCCGTGTGGTTGACCCGCGAGCCAGGCAGCGCCGACGACCTGGTGCAGGCCACCGTCGAGCGGGCGCTCAGCCGGCGCGACCAGCAGCGCGACGTCGATGCACTGCGCGCCTGGCTGTTCACCATTCTTTATCGGTTGTTTCTCGACGGTAAGCGCCGCGAGCGCCTGCATGCCCGCTGGTTGTCGTGGTTCGGCCGTGCAGAGCGCGACGACGAGCCGGTTGGTGACAACCTCGAAGCCATCGTCCTGGCCCAGGCCGACCTGCAGGCGTTTGCCCGATTGACGGCCGAGCAGCGTGCCTTGCTGCTGCTGGTCAGCATCGAAGGTTTGAGCTACAAGGAGGCCGCCCAGGCCCTGGGTATTCCCATCGGCACTGTGATGTCGCGCCTGTCGCGCGCCCGCAATGCCTTGCGCGAACTGACCGAGGGCAACCCCCAGCCACCGGCCTTGCGGAGACTGAAATGACGCGCCTGATCCCCAGCGAAGACGAATTGCACGCTTACGTCGATGAGCGTCTGGAGCCTGTGCGCCGTGCCGAGGTGCAGGCCTGGCTGGCCGCCAACCCGCAGGCAGCGGCGCGGGTGGAGGGCTGGCGCGCCGATGCCCGCCGGCTGCGTGCGGCATTGGCCGGGTTTGGCGAACAGCCCGGCGCCACGCCACTGGAGCTGGGCCCGTTGCGCCGGCAGTTGCGCCAGCGCCGTCAGCGGCGCTGGGCAACCGCTGCGGTGTTGCTGCTGGCGGTAGGCATCGGTGGCCTGGGCGGCTGGCAAATGCGCGGTGCGACGCTGGCGCGGGTCGATCTGCCGATGGCCGATGCCGTGCAGGCGCACCGGTTGTTCGCCGCCAGCCAGGCGCTGGACATCCAGGCCAGCGACCCGGGGCCGTTGCGCGACTGGTTGGGGCGGCATTTCAGCCGTGTGGGCCAGTTGCCGGACCTGGCGGGCTATGGGTTCAAACCGGTGGGTGCGCGTTTACTCAGCAACGAACAAGGGCCGGCGGCGTTGCTGGTTTTTGAAGATGGCAAGGGCCAGCGGATCAGCCTGTTCATGCGCTCACCCAGCGAGCAGTACCAGCGCATGCCGAACGGGCAGCGAGTTGATGGCCAGCTGGAGGCGCGCTATTGGTCGCATGGGGCCTACAATTTTGCGTTGGTCAGCGCAGCGGACGATGTGCGCGGGGCAGGGCTGGGGGAGGCGTTGCGGTTGGGGTTGTGAGTGAGAGGGGGTAAGGGTGCCTGCCTCGGGTTTTTTGGTGTCTGGGAGATCGAGCGCCGCCCGCGCGGCGCTTCGCGGGGCAAGCCCGCTCCCACATCTGTTTCGGGCCAATCACTCCTGTGAGGTCTCCTCTGCCCGCCTTGTTTGTTCCATTCGATATCGGCTGCACCACTGCTCTTCGTCAATCTCAAGCCATGCACCCAGGGTGCGCGCGCCAAGGCACAGGAATAATTGGCCCGAAACAGATGTGGGAGCGGGCTTGCCCCGCGAAGCGCCGCGCGGGCGGCGCTCGATCTGATAGGCACCACAACCTCCAAGGCATGCATCCGAGGCATGCACCCGAGGCATGCACCCGAGGCATGCACCCTGGGGCTTCACCACCAAACTCAGCTCAACTCCAACCAGATCGGCGCATGGTCCGAAGGCTTTTCCATCCCGCGCAGTTCATAGTCCACACCCGCCGCCTTGATCCGCGGCACCAGCGCCTGCGAGGCCATGATCAGGTCGATGCGCAGGCCGCGTTTGGGGTCGTCTTCAAAGCCGCGGCTGCGGTAATCGAACCAGCTGAAACGGTCGCTCACGTCCGGGTACAGGTGGCGGAAGCTGTCCACCAAACCCCAGCCTTTCAAGCGTTCCATCCACTCACGCTCTTCGGGCAGGAAGCTGCACTTGCCGGTCTTCAGCCAGCGCTTGGCATTGTCCGGGCCGATGCCGATGTCGCAGTCCTGCGGCGAGATGTTCATGTCGCCCATCACCAGCACCGGCTGATCATTGCGGAACTGGCCCTCCAGCAGCGCTTGCAGGTCGCTGTAGAAGCGTTGCTTGGCCGGGAACTTGGTGGGGTGGTCGCGGCTTTCACCTTGGGGGAAATAGCCGTTCATGATAGTGATCGGGTTGCCCTGGGCATCGGCGAAGGTGCCCCAGATGAAGCGGCGCTGGGCGTCTTCTTCATCACTGGCAAAACCTTTGTGCAAGCTCAACGGCGCCTGGCGCGAGAGCAGGGCGACGCCGTAATGGCCTTTCTGGCCGTGATAGTGCACGTGGTAACCCAGTGCCTGCACATCGGCCAGTGGGAACTGATCGTCGCTGACCTTGGTTTCCTGCAGGCCGATAACGTCTGGCTGGTGCTTTTCGATCAGCGCCGCCAACTGGTGCGGGCGGGCACGCAGGCCGTTGATGTTGAAACAGACGATCTTCATGGAAAGACAATCCCGGTAAAAGGCGCGATGCTAGCCGACATTGCCCTGCATCACCAGCGTGGCGGGTTTGCGAGCCGGCTGCTAACGTGCTGTGGTGTGGGGGGGAACGAAGCGCGGTGGGGAACCTCCAAGGCACAGTACGCCCATTCCAGGAGGTCTGCCCGCAATGCCCGAAACCACAGCCGCCCCGGCCCGTGTCTGCCTGCTCGATGACGGCTACAGCCGCGAGGCGCGTTCGCTGCTGTACAACGCCTACCGCCACGAGCCTACCTTTGCCTATATCTTCGAGGCCCAGCGCCCTGGCTACGAGCGGCGCTTGCGGGTAATGGTGCGCGAATGGGTGCGGCAGCACTTCTACCTGCAATTGCCTGCCATCGGCCTGTTGCTGGACGATCGCCTGATCGCTGTGGCCCTGATCGTGCCGCCGCTGCGCCGTTTGGGTGTGGCTGACAGCTGGGCCTGGCGCCTGCGCATGGTCCTCGGTACCGGCCCGCGCTGTACCCGGCGTTACATGGACTACCAGGCTGCCCTCGCCACCTGCCTGCCTACCGATCAGGTACACGTTCTGCCGTTACTAGGTGTGCATCCGCAGTTTCAGGGCAAGCACTACGGCGAGCAATTGTTACAAGCTGTGCACGACTCGTGCGCGGAAGACCCAGGTACCCAAGGGGTGGTGCTGGACACTGGCAATGAGCACTATCTGGCGTTTTACCAACGTCAAGGCTATGAGGAAATTGGCGAGGTCGCTGTAGGACCAATCCGGGAGCGGGTGTTCTTTCATCCCAACCCGGTCTCTTCGAATTCCGCTTTTGCCTGAACAGGCCGCAAGGCGGCTCCCTTGAGCGTTCGGGTCTGGTAGCATTTGCCGCATGACGTATTCAGGAAGATTGACCTGGGGCCTGGTTTTCTGGGCCGCCAGTTTTGCAGCATGGGGCCAGAGCGAGTTGCTGGTGAAGGTTAAACCGGCCAACAAGGCGCTCAAGGCCAATGTCGAAGGCTATATAGGCACTTTGGGGGACCGCGATGAAGAAGCGCTGCTGCGCTTCAGTCGCGGGGCAGAGGAGCAGGCGCGCAAAGCCGCGCAGGCACTTGGCTACTATCAGGCGCAGATCGATACCGAGGTCAAGCCTGCCAAGGACGCCGACCATTCCCCCCAACTGATCATCAACATCAACCCGGGCGAGCCCATTCGCCTGCGCAATGTGGCCGTGCGCATCGATGGCCCGGCCAGCGAAATGAAGGCCTTTCGCCTCCCCGACAGCAAGGCGCTGCGTGCCGGCGAGCAACTCAACCACGGCCTGTACGAAGATGCCAAGCGGCTGATCCAGAACCAGGCATCGCGCTACGGCTTCTTCAGTGGCCGCTTCAGCAGCCAGCGCTTGGCGGTCGACCCTCAGGCGGGCGTGGCCGATATCGAACTGGTTTACCAAAGCGGCCCACGCTATCGCCTGGGCGCTGTCACTTTCGGTGGCGACACGCCGCTGGATGACGACCTGCTGCAGCGCATGGTGTCGTTCAAGCCGGGTACCCCCTACGACTCGGAACTGATCGCTGAACTGAACAATGACCTGCAGTCGAGCGGCTATTTCGAAGGTGTGCGCGTCGATGCAGCACCCACTGCCGCTGTCGGTGAAGAAGTACCGGTGGATGTCCACCTGGAAACCCGCAAACCCCGTACCATGGGCCTTGGCCTGGGTTTCTCGACCGACGTTGGGCCGCGCGGCAAGGCCAACTGGACCCGCCACTGGGTCAACCCGCAAGGCCACAGCTATGGCTGGGAGACCGAACTGTCGGCGCCGCGGCAAAACGTCGGCCTGTGGTATGACATCCCCCTCGACCCGCCGCTGACCGACAAGCTGCGCTTTGCCGGCGGCTACCAGAATGAGGAGCTTGCCGGTACCGACACCCTGAGCAAGCTGCTGACGGTTGGCCCCGAGTGGCACAGCAAGCTGCCCAGCGGCTGGCAGCGGGTCATTTCGCTCAAGTACCAGCGCGAAGAATATCGGCTGGGTGATGACGCCGGGTTGAGCAACCTGCTGATGCCCGGCATCAGTTACTCGTTCCTGCGCAGTGACAACCGTATCGACCCGCACAACGGCTACCGCCTGCAGTTCGACGCACAGGTGGCCAAGGAAGGGCTCGTCTCCGATACCAACCTGTTGCACGGCAACGTATTGCTCAAGGGCCTGACCACGCTCGGCCACAACCACCGCTTGCTTGGCCGCGTGCAGTTGGGTGGCAGCGCGACCAATGGCTTCAAGAACAACATTCCGCCGTCGCTGCGTTTCTTCGCCGGTGGCGACCAGAGCGTGCGCGGTTACGACTACCAGACCCTGTCGCCGAAGAACAGCGACGGCGACCGCATTGGCGGGCGCTACCTGGTGGCCGGGAGTGTCGAGTACCAGTATTCGCTGACCGAAAAGTGGCGGGTTGCAACGTTCGTTGACCAAGGCAACTCGTTCAACGACCTGGAACTGCCCACCCTCAAGACCGGCGTCGGTTTTGGTGTGCGCTGGGTGTCGCCGGTCGGGCCGCTACGCCTCGACCTGGCCAAGGCACTGGACGACGACGGGGGCATTCGCCTGCACTTTTCCATGGGGCCTGAGCTGTGAAACGCGTGATCAAATACATTTTGCTGGGCCTGCTTGGGGTTGTCGCGAGCCTGGGCCTGGCACTCGGCCTGCTGCTGGGCACAGAGGCCGGCAGCCGCTGGGCACTGGGCAAGGTGCCCGGGCTTGAGGTAACCGACTTCCAGGGGCGTCTGGCGGGCAGTTGGCAAGCCAGCCGGCTGAGCTGGGCCGATGCTGGCAGCAAGGTCGAGGTACAGGCACCGCTGTTGGCCTGGTCGCCTGCCTGCCTGCTGCGCGCCACCTTGTGCATCGACCGCTTGCAGGCACAACGCATCGACATGGCGTATGCCCCGAGTACCGAGCCGGCCGACAATAGCCCGCTGCAATTGCCGAGTCTGCGCTTGCCATTGGCCATCGAACTGGGCGAGGTACAGATTGGCCAGCTGCGCCTGGATGGCAGCGACCTGCTGGGCGACGTGCAGCTTGCGGCGCACTGGACCAACAGCGGCATGCGCATCGACAGCCTGCACCTGCAACGCGATGACCTGCAGCTGAACCTTCAGGGCGATATCCAACCTGAAGGTGACTGGCCGGTAAAGCTCCAGGCCCAGCTGCAACTGCCTGCGGTAGAGGGCAAACCCTGGCAGCTGGCGTTGAATGCCGAAGGCGAGTTGCAAAAGACCCTGACACTTGCCGGTACCAGCAGCGGTTACCTTGACGCCACACTGAGCGGGCAATTGCAGGCGTTGGCCGAGCACCTGCCAGCGACTTTGCAGATCCGTTCGGAAGCCTTCAAACCGGCCGGCTCCTTGCCTGATACTTTGCAGCTGAACCAGCTCAAGCTCGACGCCAAAGGCGACCTGCTCAAAGGTTACCAGCTGTCAGGCACGGCCAGCCTGCCGGCAGAACAATCGCCGATCGCCTTGGCGTTGTCCGGCCTGGTCGACAGCAAGGGCGCAAAGCTTGATGCTCTGGATCTCACTGCCAGCGACACCCAGCGCGTCAAGCTGCAAGCCACGGCCGACTGGCAGCAAGGCCTGGCTGCTGATGCGCAACTGGACTGGCAAGACTTTCCGTGGCTGCGCCTGTACCCTCTGGAAACCCCGCCCGAGGTCACCCTTAAACGCTTCAATACCCAGGTGCATTATCGAGATGGCAAATACACGGGCACCTTCAACGGTGACCTGGACGGCCCGGCCGGGGCGTTCAGCCTGGCCAGCCCGTTCGAAGGCGACCTGAGCCAGGTGAAACTGCCGCAACTGGCGCTGACGGCAGGCCAGGGCAAGGCCGCCGGCAGTGTTGCCGTACGTTTTGCTGACAACCTGGCCTGGGATGTCGACCTGCAGCTCTCTGCACTCGACCCGGCCTACTGGCTGGCCGAATTGCCAGGCACGCTGGCAGGGCCGCTGCGCAGCAAAGGCGAAATGAAGGGGGATGTGCTCTCTCTTGAAGCCCAGCTTGACCTCAAGGGGCGCCTGCGCGGCCAGCCGGCCGTACTCAAGGCCGAGGCCCAAGGGGCAGGGCAGAGCTGGACCTTGGGCGCACTGGCGATTCAGCTGGGTGACAATCGCATCAACGGCAGTGGCAGCCTGCAGCAGCGCCTGGCCGGGCGAATCGACCTCGACCTGCCCCGCCTGGGCCAGCTGTGGCCGCGCCTGCAAGGCCAGGTCAAAGGCCGGCTGGATGTTGCCGGCACCTTGCACGCGCCACAAGGCACGCTCACGTTGCAGGGCCAGCGCCTGGCCCAGGCGGAAAACCGCCTGCAGCAGCTGGACCTGGATGCCCGCCTGGACAGCGCCCAACGCGGCGTGATCGACCTCAAGGCTACCGGTATCCACCTGGGTGACACGGCGCTGGGCACGTTGCAGGCCAATGGCAAAGGCGACATCCGCCAACAGGCACTGAACCTGGCGCTGGATGGCCCGCAACTCAAGCTCGACCTCGGCCTGGACGGCCAGTTGAACAAGGGCGACTGGCGCGGGCGCCTGGCCAGTGGGCGAATCCAGGCCGGCGGCCAGGACTGGCAGTTGCAGGCGCCGGCGCGGCTGCAGCGGCTGGCCAGCGGGCAGCTCGACTTCGGTGCCCACTGCTGGCGCTCGGGCCAGGCCAGCCTGTGTGGGGACGACCAGCGCCTGGCACCCGAGCCGCGCCTGCGCTACCACCTCAAGCAGTTTCCGCTGGAAAGCCTGGCGCAATGGTTGCCGAAGGACTTTGCCTGGCAAGGCCTGCTCAATGCCGACATCAACCTCGACATCACGGCCAGTGGCCCCAAGGGTACTGTGGTGGTCGATGCCAGTGGTGGCACCCTGCGTGTGCGCGACAAAGGCCGTTGGGTCGACTTCCCGTACCAGGCCCTGCGCCTGGACAGTACGCTGGCCCCGCGGCGCATCGATACGCGCCTGGCGTTTCGGGGTGAGCGCCTGGGCGAGTTGAACGTCAACACCCGGCTAGACCCACTGGGCAAGAACAAACCGCTGTCGGGTGATTTCCGCCTGGCCGGGCTGGACCTGTCGGTGGCCAGGCCATTTGTGCCGATGGTCGAGCGCCTGGCCGGGCAGCTCAATGGCAGTGGTCAGCTGTCGGGCACGTTGCTGGCGCCGCAGGTCAACGGCAACCTGATGCTCAGCGGTGGCGAAGTCAGCGGCGCCGAATTGCCTGCCAGCCTGCAGGATTTGTCATTGCAGGCGCAGATTGCCGGCGAGCAAGTGCAACTTAATGGTAACTGGCGCAGTGGCGAGGCCGGGCGTGGCCAGTTGAGTGGCAACCTCACCTGGGGCCAGGCGCTGGGCATGGACGTGCGCGTGCAAGGCCAGCAACTGCCGGTCACGGTCGAACCCTATGCCACGCTGGAAGTTGCCCCGGACCTGACCTTGCGCCTGATCGACGACAAACTGGCGGTCACCGGCAAGGTACAGGTGCCCAAAGGCAAGATCACGGTGCGCGAGCTGCCGCCATCCACCGTCAAGGTGTCGGATGACACGGTAATCGTTGGTCACCAGACCGAAGAGGGCAAGCCACCCATGGCGATGGCCATGGATATCGACGTCGAAGTGGGCCGCGACAAGCTGTCGTTCAGTGGCTTTGGCCTTACCGCCAACCTGCTTGGCCATGTGCACATTGGCGATAATCTCGACACCCGCGGTGAACTGAGCCTGGCCGATGGCCGCTACCGTGCCTACGGCCAGCGCCTGACCATCCGCCGGGCGCGGCTGCTGTTTGCCGGGCCGATCGACCAGCCCTACCTGGACATCGAAGCGATCCGCCAGGTGGATGACGTGATTGCCGGTATTCGCCTGAGCGGCAGCGCCGAACAGCCGACCACCAAAGTGTTTTCGGAGCCGGCCATGAGCCAGGAGCAGGCGTTGTCGTACCTGGTATTGGGGCGGCCTTTGAGCACCTCTGGGGAGGACAACAACATGCTTGCCGAAGCGGCACTGGGCCTGGGCCTGGCCGGTAGTGCCGGTATTACCGGCAGCCTGGCGTCGAGCCTGGGCATCGACGACTTCCAACTGGATACCGAAGGCTCGGGCAATACCACCAGTGTGGTCGCCAGCGGCAACCTCACGGAGAAGTTGAGCCTGCGTTACGGGGTAGGGGTGTTCGAACCGGCAAACACCATCGCGTTGCGCTACAAGCTGAGCAAGAAGGTTTACCTGGAGGCGGCCAGCGGGCTGGCCAGCTCACTGGATATCTTCTACAAACGCGACTTCTAGATCGCCAGCGGGGTGGCGGTCAACGGACGGTAGCCGCCTCGATGAACTCATTGGTACTGGGCGAGGGTGGCGTGGCGGGGGCACGTACGGGGACGATCAGGTTGGTGTACTCCTCGATCAGCCGGTTAAGTGCTTCGGGTGGTTCACTGGCCTGGAACTGCATGCGGATCTGGACTTCGTCAGGGTCACGGCTGTCACCCTGGCGGCCCTGGCCTCCGATGGTGACCTTGAAGCTGGCGGTCTTGTTCTCGCTGGCCGTCAGCAGCGCCTGCTTCGCTTCGGTGCCTTTGACCCGTACCGACAGGTCGACCTGCATGCGCTCCAAGGCCAGGCCCTTGGGCGACACCAGGGCGAACAGGGGTACACGCATGATGTGCTGGCCGTCCATGGCCACCTCGACCATCTTGGCTTTCATGGGCGCGCCCAAGGCTTCGGCGTCACACTCGAAGAACTGGTCGAACAGGTTGATGTACTGCTGCGCAATCAGGCTGTTGGTGGCACTCGCGGCCTCTTGCAGGCCGCGGGTGATTTCACGCAGGTCGATGGAAGTCATGGGCGCGGGGGACTTGTCCATTGATTTGATTCCTCAGTCCGGCGGGGCCCCTCAGGGTACTGGCCTGAAGGGCTGTTTCGAGAAGGGCGAATCAGCTCAAGGCCCGGCAGGCGGCGCGTCGGCTGCCGGGTCTTTCAAGGTGTCTTTCTGCGAAATTTCGTCCGGGCTCTCGAGTGTGGCGGAGCTGACGACGGTTGGTTTGGTCGCAGCGTCGGTCAGGAACTCAATCACGCGCATGATTGCCTCAGGTGGCTCCTGGCGCCGTAGGGTCGTATTGAAGGCGTAACGCGCGCGGGTATCGCTCTTGCGGGTTTGCGTGGACTTGTGGCTGACGCTGCCTTTCACGTTCAGCCTGAAGGGGCCCCAACCCAGCGACCCGGTGGCTTCTGCGCTCATGTCCTTGCTGGATACATCTTCCGACATCTGGTTGATGACCAGTTCGAACTCGACATTG
Source organism: Pseudomonas sp. NPDC089407 (assembly GCF_044900445.1). Classification (NCBI taxonomy): domain Bacteria; kingdom Pseudomonadati; phylum Pseudomonadota; class Gammaproteobacteria; order Pseudomonadales; family Pseudomonadaceae; genus Pseudomonas; species Pseudomonas sp. NPDC089407. Next base: position 193,434 of record NZ_JBJDNB010000001.1, on the reverse strand, counting down.
CCTTCGTCGATGGAGATGTTCGGGTGGGTGATGGCCGCCAGCAGCGGCACTTTCATGGTCTTGCTGACCACGCCCTTGTACTCGCCTTGTTCGTCGACGATGGTCTCGTCGTAGTCGAACTGGATGGCGACTGCTTTGCCATCCTGCACGCACACCTGCATCAGGAAGTCGGCATACGATTTACTGGCAGTAACCTGCGCCTGGACCATGGCCTGCAACGGGCCGGCGATCATGCGGTCCATTGGCAGGGCATTGATGACGGAGCCAATAAGGCTGTTGTCTATCGACATATCTGGATGTTCTCTCTAAGTGGATAAGGGGCCGCCAATGGCGGCCAAGGTGCCCGGGTGTCAGCGAGCGCAAGGCTCCTGGCGCCGGATGTTGCCGATCTGGCGCAGGCTCAGGCCGTACTTGTTGGCCAACAGGCTGCGGGACAAGCCGTTGGCGCTTTCTTTCTGGATCTGCTGGTTGCGCAGCTGGCGCATGAAGTGGTCAGCCTTGGGGATCTCAAGGGCGACGCCGGCATAGCGCTTGATCAGTGCATCGAGTGCTTCGGCCGGTAGCACGTCGGCGAGCTTGGTACGCTCGCGGTGCTTGGGGATGTACTTGGGCCTGCCGCCGAAAGCGCAGGTCAACTGGTAGGCGTTGTCGATGCCGATGCAGTCGATCAGTGCCTGCAGCGAGTGGGGCAGTTGGCTGATATCGATCTGGCTCAAATCTGGCAGTTGCATATGGCGCTCCTTCGGGATGGGTGGGATGTGCGACCCGATCACCCGCGGCGTTATGTCGAAGGTGTGAGCAAATTCTGTGCGACAGCCAAGGCCTGTCGCTAGGCGGCATATGGGTTGGGAGCTGTAGCTTCGGTGAACAGGTTTTGCAGGCAACGATATCCGGGCGTGTAGGAAACGGCGTCGACAACTGGCTGCACCGGGTGATTTCTCATCTGTTCACGCCCATTTTGCGGTCAGGGTCCTGGAACCCTTAATCGCACGGATAACTGCTCAGCAGGCTGGCGCTATGCAGGTAGGCTTGGGGTGAGGTGCGCATGCCTTGCGGCAATGTGCGCCAATCGACCAGCAGGCACAGGGTATGCAGGGGTTGCCCGTTACGCTGGCCGATGACTTGGCCGGCGAAGCTGCGCCGGTACAGGGCCTGGGTCTGGCGCAATGCGTCTACCTGGTCAGCCTGGGCCAGGGTTTGTTTGGCCAGGTCAGGTAACCGGGCCGCAGACACGGTGAAGCTCACTGGGGCTCCACTGGCTTGCAGGTAGCCGGCCTGGCGTACGCGCTGCCACAATTGTTGCCACTGGCTGCTGCCGGCATGGGTCGCCAGCTCGCCGCCCAGTTCGAGCAAGTGCTCGGCAGGTGTCTGATGGGTATCCAGTGCATGGGCGGTGAAGGGGGACAGGATCAGCGATGCGAATAGCAGGGGTTTGTACATGGTGCCTCCGGCATGGGTGCTTGGAAGCCCCATGCTTTCAGGCTGATGTCGCCTCACCCAGCAGGAAATGCAGCGCCAGGGCCAGTGGCCGTTGTATCATTGCCGCGGCTCGTTGCGAGCCATTTGCCCCTGATGTTGCAAGGAACATTCGATGACACACGTGCAGCGCCTCAAATATTCACTTCTGATCATCCTGGTCGTACTGGGCCTGATGCTTGGCCTGTCCCACCTGCAGAAGCAGGGCACGATCAGTGAGCAGACGTTCCAGATGCTGGCCATTGCCATCGCAGTGGTTGTCGTGGTGATCAACGGCATTCTGCGGCGCAAGGTCAAGCCCTGACCTGTGCGGGCCGGCCAGGCATGGCCGGCCATGCGCTCAGCGCGAAGGGGCCTGGTCCAGTATCGCGCGCGCCTGTGGGTCGAGGCTGTAGCACTTGTCGCTACCCAGCTGGATAACGCCTTCGGTGCACAGGCGTTTGAGTACTTCGCGCACGCTGAGGAAGGACAGCGGAATGTCCAGCTGTTCCAGCTGAGCATGCACGCCGCGCACGCCAATGCTGCGACCCTTGCGGTCGGCGGCGTGCAAGGCGTCGATCACCTTGAGGCGGATCAGGCTGGTGCGCAGGCCGAAGGTGCGCAGCAGTTCGCGGATCTGCTCGTTGCCGATGCGTTCGTCAGCAAAAACGTCCTGTCCCTTGGGCGCTTTGCCTGGGGCACGCCCAGCCTGGGTTGAGGGTTGCGGGTTGTACATGTGAATGCTCCTTTTCGTGGACGAACCCGAAATGTGGGTGCCTCACTTACTAGGACGAATGAGAACGCAAAAACTGCAACCCACTCGTAAAAAATATGCCTGTTTCACTTCAAGACGTTCCATCGCCGTGTAAACCGTAAAATTTTCATCTGGCCATTCGTCTGATCGGGATAACCCCCGAAGCCGAGGAGTGCCCGTGTTTCCACTTTCCCGTCCCATGTCTTGCGCCGGTCTGGCCGCCGCCCTGGTGGCCTTCAGCGCCGGCGTACAGGCGCAGCCCGCCGATGGCGATGCCAGCGCACAGATTCGCCGCACCAGTTACGGGGTGCCGCATATCGTCGCCAAGGATGAGCGCGGCCTGGGCTATGGCATCGGCTACGCCTACGCGCAAGACAACCTGTGCCTGCTGGCCAATGAAGTGCTGACCGTAAGCGGTGAGCGCTCACGCCACTTCGGTGCCAAGGGCAAGACCCTGGAGCAGCGCGACAACCTGGCCAGCGACCTGTTCTTCACCTGGCTCAACAGCCCCGCGGCGGTCGATGCGTTCCTGCAGGCGCAGCCGGCGCCGGTGCAGGCGCTGCTGGCCGGTTACGCCAGCGGCTACAATCGGGCGTTGGCCGAGCGTCGCAGCCAAGGGTTGCCCGCGGAGTGCGGCAACGGTGAGTGGGTGCGGCCCATCAGCAGCCAGGACCTGGTCAAGCTGACGCGCCGTTTGCTGGCTGAAGGCGGTGTCGGGCAGTTCGTCGAGGCGCTGGCAGGCGCGCGACCGCCAGCGCTGACTGGCCAGCGCTCGACGGCTGGCTTTGCCACCGCGCTGGCCCGGCAGGAGCGCTTCGCTTCGGAGCGTGGCAGCAATGCCGTGGCCGTGGGCGCGCAACGCTCGGCCAATGGCCGCGGCCTGTTGCTGGCCAACCCGCACTTCCCCTGGATGGGCGGCATGCGCTTTTACCAGATGCAGTTGACGATACCCGGCCAGCTCAATGTGATGGGCGCGGCGTTACCGGGCCTGCCGATGGTCAACATCGGATTCAACCAGCACTTGGCCTGGACCCACACCGTCGACACCTCGAACCACTTCACCCTCTACCGCCTGCAACTCGACCCCAAGGACCCGACGCGTTACCTGCTCGATGGCAAGTCGCTGCCGCTGGCCCGGCAAACCGTCAGCGTCACGGTCAAGGCCGAGGATGGCAGCCTGAGCCAGGTGCAGCGCCAGGTCTACAGTTCGCCGTTCGGCCCGGTGGTGCAATGGCCGGGCCGCCTGGACTGGGACACGCGTGCAGCCTACAGCCTGCGTGACGCCAACCTGGACAACACCCGGGTGTTGCAGCAGTGGTACCAGATCAACAGGGCCGACAGCCTGGCGGCATTGAAGGGCTCGGTGGAGCAGTTGCAGGGTATTCCCTGGGTCAACACGCTGGCGGTCGACCAGGCTGGCAAGGCCTTGTACCTGAACCAGTCGGTCGTGCCTTATGTCGACCAGCAACTGCTCGACAGCTGCAGTAACCCAGAGGCGCGAGGGCGCCTGGTGGTGCTGGATGGCTCGCGCAGCGCCTGCCAGTGGAAGGTCGATGCGCAGGCGGCGCAAGCGGGTATCTTCCCGGCACGGTTGCTGCCAAGCCTTGAGCGCGAGGACTTCGTGCAGAACTCCAACGACCCGGCCTGGATGGCCAACCCGGCACAGCCGCTGACCGGTTACTCGCCCCTGGTCAGCCGCAACGACCAGCCATTGGGTATGCGCGGCCGTTTTGCCCTGCAGCGCCTGCAGGGTTCGGCGCGGTTGGGTGTCGATGACCTGCAGCGTATGGTTACCGATGACGAGGTGTACCTGGCCAGCCTGGTGCTGCCGGACCTGCTGCAGTGGTGTAAGGGCGCTGGGGCCGATGTACAAGATGTGTGCGTCAGCCTGGCCGCCTGGAATGGCAAGGCCGACCTCGACAGCGGGATTGGCCTGGTGCATTTCCAGAACCTGTTCAATGCCCTGGCCGAGCACCCGCAAAGCTGGCGGGTAGCGTTCGACCCGGCCGACCCGCAACACACCCCGCGCGGCCTGGCGGTCGAGCAAGCGTCGGTAAGCAAGCTTGTACACGCGGCGGCGCTCGCCTCGCTCAAGCAGGTTGCTGGCAGCGGTGTAGCGGGGGAGGTGAAGTGGGGGCAAGTGCAGCAGGCGCTTGATGGCACACCGGTCCCGGGCGGCCCGCAGGCATTGGGCGTGTACAACGCGATCTACAGCGTGCCGCACGGGCGGGGCAAGCGGCTGGTGGTCAGTGGTACCAGCTACCTGCAACTGGTCAGTTTTACCGACAAAGGGCCGCAAGCGCGTGGGTTGCTGGCGTTCTCGCAGTCGAGCGAAGCGGCATCGGCGCATGCCAGTGACCAGACCAAGGCCTTTGCGGCCAAGCAGCTGGCGGTGATTCCGTTTACCGAGGCACAGATCAAGGCTGACCCGGAGTACCGGGAGGTGGTGATCAGTGAAGGGGACAAGGGGGTAGTGGCGCAGCAGTAGGGCATTCTGGCCCTATCGCCGGCAAGCCAGCTCCCACAAGTACCGCACAACGCTCGAGGCCTGTGGAGAACCTGTGGGAGCTGGCTTGCCGGCGATAGGGCCAGTGCAGCCAACCACATTGGCTTCAGGAAAACTCGAACGGCGCCAATTGAAACCCTTGCTCGTCAACCTGCAAGGCCCAACCCCGGCGGTCCCAGTCACCCAGCACGATGCGCCGTGCCGGCTGCCCGTCAACCACCAGCTTGTGAATCGCCGGCCGATGAGTATGGCCGTGCACCAGTGTGCGCACGCCATGCGCCGCCATCACCTTCGGTACTTCCTCCGGCGTGACGTCGACAATTTCGGTGGACTTCATCCGCGTTTGCGTGCGGCTTTCGCTGCGCAGCTTGCGTGCCAGCTTGTGGCGGGCCGACAGCGGCAGGTGGCGCAAAATCCACAAGCTCAGCGGGTTGCGCAGCAGGCGGCGCATCTTCATGTAGCCGACGTCGCGGGTGCACAGGGTGTCGCCATGCATCAGCAGCACCTGTTCACCGCCCAGCTCGATCACACAGGGGTCGTTCAACAGCGTGCAACCGGCAGCGTCGCAAAACGCCTGGCCTATCAGGAAGTCACGGTTGCCATGCATCAGGTAGATGGCCGTGCCGCTGTTGCTCAGCCGGCGCAGGGCCTGGCAGATCGACTGCTGGAAGGGCGTCATGGCGTCGTCGCCAATCCACGCCTCGAAAAAGTCGCCAAGAATGTACAGCGCCTTGGCGTGGCGTGCCCGGCCATCGAGCAGATCAAGAAACGCCCGGGCAATATCCGGGCGTTCTTCTTGCAGGTGCAGATCAGAGATCAGCAGAATCACTCAATGATCTCGGCTTTCTCGATGATCACGTCGTCTTTCGGTACGTCCTGGTGGCCAGCCTTGGAACCGGTGGCAACCTTTTCGATGGCATCGACCACTTCACGGCCTTCGATCACTTCGCCGAATACCGCGTAACCCCAGCCCTGCACGTTCTTGCCGCTGTGGTTGAGGAAGTCGTTGTCGGAGGCGTTGATGAAGAACTGTGCCGAGGCAGAGTGCGGCTCCATGGTGCGGGCCATGGCGATGCTGTATTTGGTATTCTTCAGGCCGTTGTCAGCTTCGTTCTGGATGCTGGCACGCTTGTCACGCTTTTCGTTCATGCCTGGCTCGAAACCGCCGCCCTGAATCATGAAGCCCTTGATCACACGGTGGAACACGGTGTTGGTGTAATGGCCTGCGTTGACGTATTCGATGAAGTTGGCCACGGTAATAGGGGCTTTTTCAGCGTTCAGTTGAATGACGATGTCGCCGTGGTTGGTGCTCAGTTTGACTTTGGACATGCTGAAATTCGCTCTTTCAAGGCATACGGAAATTAGGGTGCGCTGGGCGCGTGTTATCCCCTGACGCAGGATCAGGCGATCGCGACACATGGCGCGCACCGGCCATTTTGCCAGGCTGCGGCAAAAAGCCGTGATAAATCACGCCAGTTTGTCCGGGCCCGACTGTCAGCAGCTTGACTGCTTCGGCTATGATAGGCCCTTTGATTCAATCGGCCTACCCAGGCTGGACACATGCATTCAAGGATCCTATGAGCAAGCCCACTGCCGACAACGCGCCCAACGCCGCTGCCAAAGGCGCCCCCGCTGTCCCTGCGAACTTCCTGCGGCCGATCATCCAGGCCGACCTGGACTCGGGCAAGCACAGCAGCATCGTCACCCGTTTCCCGCCGGAGCCCAATGGTTACCTGCACATTGGCCACGCCAAGTCGATCTGCGTCAACTTCGGCCTGGCCAAGGAATTCGGTGGTGTCTGTCACCTGCGTTTCGACGACACCAACCCGGCCAAGGAAGACCAGGAGTACATCGATGCCATCCAGAGCGATGTCAAGTGGCTGGGCTTCGACTGGGCCGGCGATGTGCGCTACGCCTCCGACTATTTCGACCAGTTGCACGACTGGGCAGTCGAGCTGATCAAGCGCGGCAAGGCCTATGTCTGTGACCTTACCCCTGAGCAGGCCAAGGAGTACCGTGGCAACCTCAAGGAGCCGGGCAAGAACAGCCCGTTCCGCGAGCGCAGCGTGGAAGAAAACCTCGACCTGTTCGCCCGCATGAAGGCCGGCGAGTTCCAGGACGGTGAGCGCGTGCTGCGGGCCAAGATCGACATGGCCTCGCCGAACATGAACCTGCGCGACCCTATCCTGTATCGCATTCGTCATGCCCACCACCACCAGACCGGTGACAAGTGGTGCATCTACCCCAACTATGACTTTACCCACGGCCAGTCGGATGCCATCGAGGGCATTACCCACTCGATCTGCACCCTGGAGTTCGAAGGGCATCGTCCGCTGTACGACTGGTTCCTCGACAACCTGCCGGTGCCGGCTCACCCGCGCCAGTACGAGTTCAGCCGCCTGAACCTGAACTACACCATTACCTCCAAGCGCAAGCTCAAGCAGTTGGTGGACGAGCAGCATGTCGACGCCTGGGATGACCCGCGCATGTCGACCCTGTCCGGCTTCCGTCGTCGCGGTTACACCCCGGCTTCGATCCGCAATTTCTGCGAAATGATCGGCACCAACCGCTCCGACGGCGTGGTCGACATGTCGATGCTCGAGTTCAGCATCCGTGACGATCTCGACCGTACCGCACCGCGTGCCATGTGCGTGCTGCGGCCGCTGAAAGTGGTCATTACCAACTACCCGGAAGGCCAGGTCGAGCAGCTTGAACTGCCGCGCCACCCGAAGGAAGACATGGGCGTGCGCGTGCTGCCGTTCTCCCGCGAGCTGTATATCGACCGTGACGACTTCATGGAAGAGCCGCCAAAGGGCTACAAGCGCCTGGAACCGGCCGGTGAAGTGCGCCTGCGTGGCAGCTACGTGATCCGCGCCGACGAGGCCATCAAGGACGCCGACGGCAACATCGTCGAACTGCGTTGCTCGTACGACCCGGACACCCTCGGCAAGAACCCGGAAGGCCGCAAGGTCAAGGGCGTGATCCACTGGGTACCGGCCGAAGGCAGCGTCGAGTGTGAAGTGCGCCTGTACGACCGCCTGTTCCGCTCCGCCAACCCGGAAAAAACCGAAGACGGCGGCAGCTTCCTCGACAACATCAACCCCGATTCGCTGCAAGTGCTGACCGGTTGCCGCGCCGAGCCGTCGCTGGCCCAGGCGCAGCCTGAAGACCGCTTCCAGTTCGAGCGCGAAGGCTACTTCTGCGCCGACCTGAAAGACAGCCAGCCGGGTCGCCCGGTGTTCAACCGCACTGTCACCCTGCGTGACTCCTGGGGCAGCTAAGGAACCGCCGTGCTTAACATTTACAACACGCTGAGCAAAACCAAGGAAGCCTTCAAGCCGCTGGATGGCAACAAGGTGCGCATGTACGTGTGCGGCATGACCGTGTACGACTACTGCCACCTTGGCCATGGCCGCAGCATGGTGGCGTTCGACCTGGTCACCCGCTGGCTGCGTAAAAGCGGCTACGAGCTGACCTATGTGCGCAACATCACCGACATCGATGACAAGATCATCAACCGGGCCAACGAGAACGGCGAAACCTTCGACGCACTCACGGCCCGCATGATCGACGCGATGCACGAAGACGAGCGCCGCCTGAACATCCTGCCGCCGGACCAGGAACCGCGTGCCACCGACCATATCGCCGGCATGCACGCGATGATCCAGACCCTGATCGACAAGGGCTACGCCTACGCCCCGGGCAACGGTGACGTTTACTACCGTGTCGGCAAGTTCGTCGGCTACGGCAAGCTGTCGCGCAAGAAGATCGAAGACCTGCGCATCGGTGCCCGTATCGAGGTCGACGAAGCCAAGCAAGACCCGCTGGACTTCGTGCTGTGGAAAGGCGTCAAGCCAGGCGAGCCAAGCTGGGCGTCGCCATGGGGCCCGGGCCGTCCGGGCTGGCACATCGAGTGCTCGGTGATGTCCACCTGCTGCCTGGGTGACAGCTTCGACATCCACGGTGGCGGCAGCGACCTGGAGTTCCCGCACCACGAGAACGAGATTGCCCAGAGCGAGGCGGCCACCGGCAAGCAGTACGCCAACGCCTGGATGCACTGCGGCATGATCCGTATCAATGGCGAGAAGATGTCCAAGTCGTTGAACAACTTCTTCACCATCCGCGACGTGCTGGAAAAGTACCACCCGGAAGTGGTGCGCTACCTGCTGGTGGCTAGCCACTACCGCAGTGCGATCAACTACTCGGAAGACAGCCTGCGCGACGCCAAGGGTGCACTGGAGCGCTTCTACCACGCCCTGCGCGGCTTGCCACGGGTGGCGGCCAAGGGCGGCGAGGCGTTTGTCGAGCGTTTCAGCGTTGCGATGAACGACGACTTCGGTACCCCCGAAGCCTGCGCCGTACTGTTCGACCTGGTGCGCGAGATCAACCGCCTGCGCGACAGTGACGTGGAGGCGGCTGCCGGCCTGGCCGGGCGCCTGCGTGAGCTGGGTGATGTGCTGGGAGTGCTGCAGCTGGAAGCCGACGACTTCCTGCGTGCCGGTGCCGAAGGCAAGGTTGATGCGGCAGAGGTCGAGGGCTTGATCCAGGCGCGCTTGCAGGCGCGTGCGGACAAGAACTGGGCCGAGTCGGACCGCATTCGCGACCAGCTGACCGCCATGGGCGTGGTGCTGGAAGACAGCAAGGGTGCGACTACCTGGCGTCTGGCTGACTGATTGGTGCAATTGGGGCCGCTTTGCGGCCCATCGCGACACAAGGCCGCTCCTACAGGAATTACGCCGCATTCGATGCCTGCGTAGTCCTTGTAGGAGCGGCCTTGTGTCGCGATGGGCTGCAAAGCAGCCCCAATAGTTATTTGGCTAACCCGGCCAAGGGACAGTGCAAAACCAGCTTCGCCCCACCCAACGGGCTCTCGCCAATCTCCAGCCCAAACCCATGCAAGTCGACGATCGCCGCAACGATCGACAACCCCAGCCCGAACCCGGCATGGCGGTGACCTTCATCGCTGCGATAAAAGCGCTTCAACACTGCGGTTCGTTCTTCTTCCGGGATACCCGGCCCACTGTCCTCGATCGCTACATGCACGCCGTTTTCGTCCTGCGTGGCGGTTACCTGCACCTGCCCGTCTTCGGGCGTGAACTTGATGGCGTTGCCCACCAGGTTGGCCAGTGCTTCGAACAGCAGCTCGCGGTCGCCGTGCAGCGCCGGTAACTGAGCGGGTTGGTGCAATTCCAGATGGATGCCGACGTCTTCGGCCAACGGCAGGTAGAAATCGTGCAGTTCCACCAGCAGCCCATGCGGGTCGAGCTGCACAAACCCGGCCCGTCGCTGACGGTCTTCCAGTTCGCTGATGCGCAACAAGCCACGAAAACGCGCCATCAGCGTGTCGGTTTCACCAATGGCCTGGTCCAGCGCCTCGGCTTGCGCAGAATCCACATCACTTTGCTGGCGAATGCGGTACAGCTGTGCACGCAGGCGGGTCAGCGGGGTGCGCAGGTCATGGGCAATGTTGTCGCACACGCCCTTGACCTCGTGCATCAGCCGCTCGATGCGGTCGAGCATGGCGTTGACGATGGCGGCCAGCATGTCCAGTTCGTCGCGGCGGGCCGACAACGGCAGGCGGTGGGTAAGGTCGCCGGCGACGATCAGCTCGGCCTGGGCCTGAATGGCGCGGATACGCTTGAGTGGCCGACGGCGCAACAGGTACCAGCCAGCAAAACCCGGGATCAACGTCAAGGAAATACCCCAGAGCAGGGCATCGAGAATGATCCGGGTTACCACGAACAGCGAGCCGTTATCGCGGAACAGCACCAGCCAGCGGCCGTCCTGCACCTTGATCGCCACGGCATCGCAGCTGTCACGCGGCATGTGCGGGTCGTCGGCATCCAGGCAGTGCTTCAATTCATGGATCTTGCCGTCCAGCCGCAGCTCCGGGGGCAGGGCGCGCACGCTGCCGCCAAGCGGGTTGAGCTGGGCGTCGAACAAACCATAGGCGTCGAAGCTGCGTTCTTCGAAGGCCTGGCTGGCGATCAGGGCGTCGTCCAGCTGTTTGCCGCTCATGTGTGCGAACAGGTGCTGGCGCTGCAGCATGGAGTGGCGGGTGAGCTTGTTCAGGTAGCTGGACACCTCGAAGTACAGCACCCCCATGAGGATGCTGCTCCAGGCCACGAACAGAAAGCTGTACAGCGCCAGCAGGCGGCTGGTCGATGAACTCCAGCCTTTAGACGGGTTCAGCAATGGCATAGCCCGAACCCCGTACCGTACGGATCAGCGGCGACTGGCCGGGGGAGTCGATTTTCTTGCGCAGGCGGCCGATGTGCACGTCGATCAGGTTGGTGCCCGGGTCGAAGTGGTAGCCCCAGACTTCTTCGAAGATCATCATCCGCGTGATCACCTGGCCGCTATGGCGCATCAGGTACTCCAGCAGTTTGTATTCGGTGGGCAGTAGGTTGAGGGTGTTGTCACCGCGGCGTGCTTCGTGGCTGATCAGGTCCAGTTGCAGGTCGGCGACCTGCAGGCGGGTCTGGGTCATGGGCACGCTGTTGCGGCGCAGCAGCACTTCGACACGCGCGGCCATCTCGTCGGAGGCGAACGGCTTGGTCAGGTAGTCGTCACCGCCGGCCCGCAGGCCGCGTACCCGTTCGTCGACGTCGGAGAGGGCGCTGATCATCAGGATCGGCGTGGCGATCTTGAGACTGCGCAGGGTAGTGACGATGGTCAGGCCATCGACCTCGGGCAGCATGCGGTCCAGGGTAATCAGGTCGTAACCGCCGGCAATGGCCTTTGCCAGGCCTTCGCGGCCATTGTCGGCCCAATCCACCTCAAGGCCGTGGCTGGTAAGTTCGGCGACGATTTCCTGGCCGGTGACGGCGTCGTCTTCGATGGTCAGTACGCGAGGCATGCTGGTTCCTGGGCATCTAATAGAGATTTGATTGTGCCAAAGAATAGACAACCGGCGATTTAAGAAAAATTCATCTAGCACCTGGCCGGTAGACTCGTCCGCTGTAGGAGCGGCCTTGTGTCGCGATAGGGCTGCGCAGCAGCCCCAGCAATTTGTGCATCTGTGCTGAAATCCTGGGGCTGCTGCGCAGCCCTATCGCGACACAAGGCCGCTCCTACAAGGGACCGCGCAAGCGGCTTAGCGGGCCCCAATCCCCTCGGCATGCATGATCTGCGCAATGATCGGCACTGGCGTCATCAGGTGCGAACGCATCATCGCGCTGGCGCGCTTGGCGTCGCGGGCCAGAATCACCTCGACCAGTGCCGCATGTTCCTGGCGCTTCAGTTCAAGCGCCTGTTCCGAAAACACCGTCTGCGTCAGCCACAGGTGGCGATAGCGTTCGGCCTGGTCAAACAGGTAGGTGCGCGCCTGCAGCAGATGCTTGGAGCCGCAGCCCGAAGCAATGGCGGTATGAAAGGCCTTGTGCCGCTCATCCCACACATCCAGGCGCTGCTCGCGGGTTTTGACTTCCACCACCTTGGCCAGCGTGTGCGAGTGGGCCAGCACCGACGCTTCCCAGGCGTCGTCGCCGCGCTCGATGGCCAGGGCGATGATCATCGCCTCCAGGTGGGCGCGGGCGTCGTAGATGTCGTTCATCTCGTCCAGCGACATGGGTGCCACCCGGTAGCCTTTCTGGCTGATGGCGTTCACCAGGTGCTCGGCCACCAGTTGCGACAGGGCCTCGCGCAGCGGGCCAACGCCCAGGTCGTAGCGTTCCTTCAGGGCACTCATCAGCAGCTTTTCGCCGGGCTTGAACACGCCGCGGATGATGTCCTTCTTGAGCCTCTCATACCCGCTGAATGCTGAATTTTGTCGGGGGGCGAGCGCGTCCAAGATCCTGTTCCTCAAAACGTTTTGCCGATCATACCGAAACCACCCGCTGACGAAAAACAATGGACAATTCGGTAAATTATCGCCGAAATATAAAAATGTAGACATTCTGAGTCAGTGGCGATATTTTTACCTCGCCCGCACTGATCCAGGTCACTACCGGACGGCGCCACCCAACTTTCTAGCCAGGGAAACTGCCATGAACGCCTTTACGCAGATCGACGAACTTGTCATGCCGCTGCCGCTCGAGCCGCGTGGTTACACCATCGCCCCTTCGAAGCAGTCGCCGCGCCTGCTGGAACTGACCTTCGCCCGGGAAACCGTCGAGGCGTTCGTCCAGGCCGTTGCCGAGTGGCCGGTGCAGGCGCTGGAATACAAGTCGTTCTTGCGTTTTCGCGTAGGTGAAATCCTTGACGAGCTGTGCCAGGGCACCCTGCGCCCGGTGCTGCTCAACACCATCCTCGACCGCGCCACCGGCGGTATGCTGATCACCCCGGTCGGCCTGGACGACGTGAGCCAAGCCGAGGACATGGTCAAGTTCACCACGGCCTGTGCGCACCTGATCGGCCGCTCCAACTACGACGCCATGAGCGGCCAGTTCTATGCGCGCTTCGTGGTGGTCAACAGCGACAACTCCGACAGCTACCTGCGCCAGCCGCACCGGGTCATGGAGCTGCACAACGACGGCACCTTCGTCAACCAGATCACCGACTACGTGCTGATGCTGAAAATCGACGAAAAGAACATGGAAGGCGGCAACTCGCTGCTGCTGCACCTGGATGACTGGGAGCAGTGCGATGCGTTCTTCCGTCACCCGATGGCGCGCCGTGAAATGCGCTGGACCGCGCCGCCAAGCAAGAAAGTGGCCGAAGATGTGTTCCACTCGGTGTTCGATACCGATGGCGAAGGGCGCCCGACCATGCGCTACATTGACCAGTTCGTGCAGCCGGAAAACTACGAGGAAGGCATCTGGCTGAATGCGCTGTCCGATTCGCTGGAAGGCAGCGATAAGAAGGTTTCGGTACCGGTGGGTGTCGGCAGCTTCTTGCTGATCAACAACCTGTTCTGGCTGCATGGCCGCGACCGTTTCACGCCGCACGACGGCCTGCGCCGCGAGCTGATGCGCCAGCGCGGTTACGTCGCCTTCCCCAAACCGCTGTACCAGCGCGGGCAATAATGACAGGACACGGGGCGGGCGCCCGCCCACGCGTCTATGCACAAAACGATGCCACCAAGGCCCGCGCGGGCCTTGGTGAGCCAGCCAGGCAATGCCTGCGTGTGAGGTAACGCTGTGTACGATTTCATCATTATTGGCGGTGGCATTGTGGGTATGTCCACGGCCATGCACCTGGTCAAGGTCTACCCGGACGCGAAGATTCTCTTGCTGGAAAAAGAGTCCGGCCCGGCCCGCCACCAGACCGGCCACAACAGCGGCGTGATCCACGCCGGCGTGTATTACACCCCCGGCAGCCTCAAGGCGCGCTTCTGCCTCGAAGGCAACAAGGCCACCAAGGCTTTTTGCACCGAGCAGGGCATTCGCTTCGATGAGTGCGGCAAACTGCTGGTCGCCACCAATGACCTGGAAATGCAGCGCATGAAAGCGCTGTGGGAGCGCACCGAGGCCAATGGCCTGGAACGCTACTGGCTGTCGGCTGACGAGCTGCGCGAGCGCGAACCCAATATCGTTGGCATGGGTGGCATTTTTGTGCCGTCCAGCGGCATCGTCAATTACGCGCAGGTGACGGCGGCCATGGGCGCCGAATTCCAGCGTGCCGGTGGCGAAATCCGCTATGGTGCCGAGGTGGTCGGCCTTCAGGAGCAGGCCAGCGAAGTGATCGTCCGTACGCAACGTGACGAGTTCCGCAGCCGTTTCCTGGTGACTTGCTCGGGGCTGATGGCTGACCGCGTGGTCAGTATGCTGGGCCTGCGCACCGAGTTCGTCATCTGCCCGTTCCGTGGCGAGTACTACCTGCTGCCCAAGCAGCACAACCAGATCGTCAACCACCTGATCTACCCGATCCCCGACCCTTCGATGCCGTTCCTGGGGGTGCACCTGACCCGCATGATAGACGGCACCGTCACCGTTGGCCCGAACGCGGTACTGGCGATGAAACGCGAAGGCTACCGCAAGACCGACGTCAGCCCCGGCGACCTGCTGCAGACCCTGACCACCCCCGGTATTCTCAAGGTGCTGGCGAAAAACTTCCGCCCGGGCCTGATCGAGATGAAGAACTCGCTGTTCAAGGGCGGCTACCTCAAGCAAGTGCAGAAATACTGCCCGAGCATCACCAAGGCGGACCTCACGCCTTACCCGGCCGGCGTGCGTGCCCAGGCGGTGTCGCGCGACGGCAAGCTGATCGACGACTTCCTGTTCGTCAACACCGCGCGCAGCGTCAACGTGTGCAACGCACCGTCGCCGGCCGCCACCTCGGCCATTCCGATTGGCGCCTACATCGTCGACAAGGTGCGTGAGCAAGTCAGCCTGCAGGGCGGTAGCTTCCCCAAGGCAGACCTGGCGGCCAACCAGCGGGTGGCCAGCTGACACCCTCGTAACACCTTCTGCGGTTTCGCTTTACTCAACCCGAACTGCCCTACTCACCATTTAGGGCAGGGCGGGCTTTTTCGCGCCTGCGTCGGTGACGTGCAGCCCGCGGGCATGACAAAAACAACAAGGTAGTGCCATGCAAACCCACAAGAACAATTTGAGTCATGGATTGAAATCACGGCATGTAACCATGCTGTCCATTGCCGGCGTGATCGGCGCCGGCCTGTTTGTTGGCTCTGGTCGCGCCATCGCCGAAGCCGGGCCGGCCACCATCCTGGCCTATATCCTCGCGGGGGGCCTGGTGGTGCTGGTGATGCGCATGCTGGCGGAAATGGCCGTCGCCTCACCGGATACCGGTTCGTTTTCCACCTACGCCGACCTCGCCATCGGCAAGTGGGCCGGCTACACCATCGGCTGGCTGTACTGGTGGTTCTGGGTCTTGATCATTCCGATCGAGGCCAATATTGCCGCAACCATCATCAATTCCTGGGTGCCGCAGTTGGAGATCTGGGTCTTGTCGCTGGTGATCACTTTGCTGCTGACCGCCACCAACCTGTTCAGCGTGAAGAACTACGGCGAATTCGAGTTCTGGCTGGCCCTGGTCAAGGTGGTGGCTATCGCCAGCTTCATCGCCCTGGGCGCCTGTGCCATTTTCGGCCTGTTGCCGGGCTCTGGCGTCAGCGGCGTTTCGCGGCTGTGGGATACCGGCGGTTTCATGCCCAACGGTTTTGGTGCGGTCCTTAGCGCCATGCTGATCACCATGTTCTCGTTCCTTGGGGCCGAAGTGGTAACCATTGCGGCGGCAGAGTCGGACGAGGCCGGCAAGCATATTTCCAAGGCCACCAATTCGGTGATCTGGCGGATTGCGCTGTTCTATATCCTGTCGATCTTCATCGTCATTGCGCTGGTGCCATGGACCGACCCGCGCCTGGCTACCGAAGGCTCCTATGTCACGGTGCTGGACACTCTCGGCGTGGCCAACGCCAAGGCGATCATCGATTTCGTGGTGTTGACCTCGGTCACCAGCTGCCTCAACTCGTCGCTATACACCGCCTCGCGCATGGTCTATTCGCTGAGCCGGCGTGGTGATGCCCCTGCCTGTGCCCAGGTCACCAGCCGCAGTGGTACGCCGGTGGTGGCAGTGTTGCTGTCTACCGGTGCAGCATTTTTGGCGGTGATCGCCAATTACCTGGTGCCGGCCCAGGTGTTCGGCTTCCTCATGGCCAGTTCGGGCGCCATTGCCCTGCTGGTGTACCTGGTGATTGCCATTAGCCAGCTGCGTCTGCGTCAGCGTCTGACCGCACAGGGCAAGACCTTGAGTTACCGCATGTGGCTGTTCCCGTGGCTGACCTGGGCGGTGATCCTGTTCATCAGTAGTGTGCTGGTGCTGATGCTGTTCCGCCCGGATCACCGCATTGAAGTGGTGTCGACCATGGTGCTGGCGGTGCTGGTGGTGTGTTCCGGCCTGCTGGTCACCCGCCGCCGGTCGCGCGGGGCCGCGATTGGCAGTGTAGGGCAGGGCGCCTGAAGACAGACGAGCAAGTCGCATCAGGCTGTGAGAGGATGTCCACCATCACAGCCAGGACCCTGAACGCAGCCTGATGAAGACACCCAAAAGAATCGAACCCCTGATCGAGGACGGCCTGGTCGACGAAGTACTGCGACCGTTGATGAGTGGCAAGGAAGCCGCCGTGTATGTGGTGCGCTGCGGCAGCCAGGTGCGCTGCGCCAAGGTCTATAAAGAAGCCAACAAGCGCAGTTTCCGCCAGGCCGCCGAATACCAGGAAGGCCGCAAGGTACGTAACAGCCGCCAGGCCCGAGCCATGGCCAAGGGCAGCAAGTACGGCCGCAAAGAAGCCGAAGATGCCTGGCAAAACGCCGAAGTGGCGGCACTGTTCCGCTTGGCCGGTGCTGGTGTACGGGTACCCAAACCCTACGATTTCCAGGACGGCGTATTGCTGATGGAGCTGGTGACCGACGCCGACGGCGATGCGGCCCCGCGCCTGAACGACGTGCACCTCGAAGCCGAGGAGGCCCGCACGTTCCACGCCTTTGTCATTCGCCAGATCGTGCTGATGCTGTGTGCCGGGCTGGTGCATGGCGACCTGTCCGAGTTCAACGTGCTACTCGGCCCGGACGGGCCGGTGATCATCGACTTGCCACAGGCGGTGGATGCCGCAGCCAACAACCATGCCTTCAGCATGCTGCAGCGCGACGTGGACAACATGGCCCATTATTTCGGGCGTTTTGCCCCCGAGCTGAAAAGCACGCGGTTTGCGCAGGAAATGTGGGCGTTGTATGAGGCCGGCAAGTTGCTGCCGGATACCGCGTTGACTGGGGTGTTCGAGGAAGACGAGCATGAGGCTGATGTGGGTGGGGTGATGCGCGAGATCGATGCCGCCCGGCTGGATGACGCCCGCCGCCGTGCGGCCAAGGCCGAAGCCGAGCATGGCCCGGCCAAGGCAGAGGAGCCTACGCCGCCCTGGCTACAATAATGCGCCGCCTATGCTGGCCCTATCGCCGGCAAGCCAACTCCCACAGGTACTGTGCTGCTCTCAGGGCTTGTGGAGTCCTGTGGGAGCTGGCTTGCCGGCGATAGGGCCAGCACAGGCTTATTGCTATTGATGCAAGACAATATCTCGCCAATTAGCCTTTTCACTGGCGCCCGACAGGCATAAGGTATACGCCGTTCAAATTCCCTGGAGCAGTCATGTCCAACCAATTCCCGTCCGTTCGTCCTCGCCGCCTGCGCCAGAACGAGTCCCTGCGCACGATCTTCCAGGAAACCGAGTTCCGCCTTGAAGACCTGATCCTGCCGATCTTCGTCGAAGAAGGTATCGATGACTTCGTGCCGATCACCAGCATGCCGGGTGTCAACCGTATTCCCGAGAAGTTGCTGGCCCAGGAGATCGAGCGCTATGCCCGCGCCGGTATCAAGTCGGTGATGACCTTTGGCGTATCGCACAACCTGGACGCCGTGGGCAGCGACACCTGGAACGAAAATGGCCTGGTGGCGCGCATGTCGCGTATCTGCAAGGACACCGTGCCGGAAATGGTGGTGATGTCCGACACCTGTTTCTGCGAATACACCAGCCATGGCCACTGCGGCGTGCTGCATGACCACGGTGTGGACAACGACGCGACCCTGGCCAACCTGGGCAAGCAGGCGGTGATTGCCGCTGCTGCCGGTGCCGATTTCATTGCCCCGTCGGCAGCGATGGACGGCCAGGTGCAGGCGATCCGCAGCGCGCTGGATGGCGCTGGCTTCCACGACACCGCCATCATGGCCTATTCCACCAAGTTTGCCTCGTCGCTGTATGGCCCGTTTCGTGAAGCTGGCGGCACTGCCCTGAAGGGCGACCGCAAGAGCTACCAGATGAACCCGATGAACCGCCGCGAAGCCGTGCGCGAGTCGCTGCTCGACGAGCAGGAAGGGGCGGACGTGTTGATGGTCAAGCCGGCCGGTGCCTACCTGGACGTGATCGCCGACATTCGCGCTGCCTCGCGCCTGCCGCTGGCGGCGTACCAGGTAAGTGGGGAGTACGCGATGATCAAGTTCGGTGGCCTGGCCGGTGCCATCGATGAAGGCCGCGTGGTGCGCGAAAGCATTGGCGCGATCAAGCGTGCCGGTGCCGACCTGATCCTGACCTACTTCGCCATGGACCTCGCCCGCGAAGGTATCTGATGCGAAGAGCGCCGCTGTCGCGGCGCATCCCTGTAGGAGCAGCTTTAGCCGCGAAGAATCCAACGCGGTGCATGGCACCGGCTACGCCGGTGTTCGCGGCTAGAGCCGCGCCTACAGGGCACCTCGAAGCTCGTCCAATACACAAAAATTTCGTAAGCGCTGAATTATTTAGTGTCCCGTTGTATCTGATCCCTTAGAGCATTCAGCGACAAGGACACGGGCATGAAATCTCGCAAGAAAAGCGTCAAACCAATCGGCCTCAAAGACATCACCATCGTCGATGACGCCAAGATGAAAAAGGCGATCACCGCCGCCGCCTTGGGTAACGCCATGGAGTGGTTCGACTTCGGCGTGTATGGCTTCGTCGCCTACGCCTTGGGCAAGGTGTTCTTCCCCAATGCCGACCCCAGCGTGCAAATGATCGCGGCATTGGCCACGTTCTCGGTGCCGTTCCTGATCCGGCCTTTGGGCGGGCTGTTCTTCGGCGCGTTGGGCGACAAGTTTGGGCGGCAGAAGATTCTCGCTGCCACCATTGTCATCATGTCGCTCAGCACCTTCGCCATCGGCCTGATACCGTCCTATGCCAGCATCGGCATCTGGGCGCCGATCCTGTTGCTGCTGGCGAAAATGGCCCAGGGCTTCTCGGTGGGTGGCGAGTACACCGGCGCGTCGATATTCGTCGCCGAATACGCCCCCGACCGCAAGCGCGGTTTTCTCGGCAGCTGGCTGGACTTCGGCTCGATCGCCGGCTTTGTGCTGGGCGCCGGGGTAGTGGTGATGATTTCCACCCTCCTTGGTGAGGAGAAGTTTCTTGAATGGGGCTGGCGCCTGCCGTTCTTTCTGGCCTTGCCATTAGGCATCATCGGCCTCTACCTGCGCCACGCACTGGAGGAAACCCCCGCGTTCCAGCAGCATGTCGACAAGATGGAGCAGGGCGACCGCGAAGGCCTGGCCTCGGGGCCGAAGGTGTCATTCAAGGAGGTGGCCACCCAGCATTGGCGCAGCCTGGTGACCTGCATTGGCGTGGTGATCGCAACCAACGTCACCTACTACATGCTGCTGACCTACATGCCCAGCTACCTGTCGCACAACCTGCACTACAGCGAAGACCATGGCGTGCTGATCATCATCGCGATCATGGTCGGCATGCTGTTCGTGCAGCCGATCATCGGCCTGATGAGCGACAAGTATGGCCGTCGCCCCTTCATCGTGGTCGGCAGTGTCGGGCTGTTTGCGCTGGCGATCCCGGCGTTCATGCTGATCAACAGCGGGGCGCTTGGGCTGATTTTCTCGGGGCTGCTGATCATCGCCGTGCTGCTGAATTTCTTCATTGGCGTGATGGCATCGACCCTGCCAGCGATGTTCCCCACTCACATCCGCTACAGCGCACTGGCCAGTGCCTTCAACATTTCGGTCCTGATCGCCGGCCTGACCCCGACCATCGCCGCCTGGCTGGTGGAGAGCAGCGGCAACCTGTACATGCCGGCCTATTACTTGATGGTGATCGCCGCGGTTGGCCTGGTCACCGGCCTGACCATGAAGGAAACCGCCAACAAGCCGTTGCGCGGTGCTGCCCCGGCGGCATCGGATATCGAAGAAGCGCGCGAACTGCTGCAGGAGCACCACGACAACATCGAGCAGAAGATCGAGGACATCGATGAGCAGATCGCGGAACTGGAGGCCAAGCGCAAGCTGCTGGCGCAGCAGCACCCGCGCATCGATTGATCAGCGTGGCATGTAGCCACGCTGCCAGGCGCGCGGAATGAACCGCGACACCAGGGCCAGCACGCAAGCCAGCGCGCAGCTGGCGGCCAGCGCCTGCAGGCCCAGGTGTTGTTGCAGCCAGGCGCCCAGTGCGGCGCCCAGCAGCATGCCGGCCCAGGGCACCAGCTGTACACGCCAGCCATTGCGCCGTTCGCCCAGCAACCAGCGCCCCAGACCACGGCCGAAACGCGACAGGGCACCGGTAACATACGTCAGGCCGATGGGCAGGCCATTCACCTGCTCGACCACGGCGTTGATCATGCCCATGGCCAGGGTAGCGGCCAGCAATGCAGGGAAGGTGACCCCCAGCGGCCATGCCGCAGCGAACGCCAGCAGTGCGGCCACCACCAGCAACACGGGCCAGGCCCGGCGCTGGAAGCCGCGTGCGAGCAGTATGCCTAGCATATTCCCGGCAACAAACCCCAGCAGCGCACCGCTCAGGCGTAGCACCAAGGCCAGGTCTGCTTCACTGATGGCCACCGCCAGGCGCGTGGTGTTGCCGCTCATGAACGACACGAAATCGCCCAGCGCCAGCAGCCCAATGGCATCGGTCATGCCCGCCAGCACCGACAGGGCAGCCACCAGGCCGAGACCAACGCGGCCACGCAGCACTTGCAGGCGCAACCGCCTGGCCGAACGTGCAGGGAGGGCGTCAGGCAGCATGAGCAGGCCTCAGGGCAGCAGTTTTTCGCGAGCCAGGGTGCCCTTGATGGTCCGCTCCACCACATCGACCAGCACCATGGTCTGGTGATCGACCTCGATGTTTAGCAGCTCGCCGGCCTTGTAGCTGGCAAAGGTGGTTTGGCGCAGGGTTTCCGGGATCAGGTTGATAGTAACCACGTTATCTTCGACATCGGCGACGGTCAGGCTGCAGCCGTTGACCCCGATGAAGCCACGCGGGAACACGTACTTGCCCCATTGCGCGGGCATGCGGAAGGTAATGAAAGCGCCGGTTTCCTTGAATGACAGCTCGACGATTTCGGCGGTGGTGGCGATGTGACCCGCCATCAGGTGGCCACCGACTTCGGCGTTCATCTTCGCCGAGCGTTCGATGTTGACGCCCTGGCCAGCCTTGAAATTGCGCAGGTTGGTGCGTTCGAGGGTGGCGTTCATGGCGTCGAACCTGACCTCGGAGCCGTTGATTTCGGTGACCGACAGGCAGGTGCCTTCGACACTGACGCTGGCGCCGATCTTCAGCTCGTCGAGCAGTTCCGGGGTGAGGTCGATGGTGAACTGGTTGTGGCCCGGGTAGCGGGTCACATCAAGCAGAGGGCGGACGGCCTGGACGATGCCGGTGTACATGGTGTTGCTCCTGGGCACAGAAAAGAAAGCTAGCGAACGCTATGCCCGTAGAGCAGTAAAAGCAAGAGCCGCTTCTTTTCAAGCCCACGCGATCCCTGTAGGAGCGGCCTTGCCGGGGCGCCGGACCGGTCGGAAAGGGGCGCGCAGCGGCCCCTCGATCGCAGCTTCGCCGCCGACATTGCCGGGACCGCTCTGCGGTCCTTTCCGACCGGTCCGGCGCCCCGGCAAGGCCGCTCAGGGGCGCGTGGGTGCTGGTCAGAACTTCAACTGCCACTGCCCAACAACGGCATGGTTGCGGCTGTTGCTGCCCAGTTCACCGCTATACCCCAGGCCAATGCTCTGCCTCGCACTCAGCCCCAGGTCCAGGCCGGCCTCGACCAGCAAACTGTCGCGGTCAATGGCACTGCCCTCGACACTGAACGCATCACCGCCCGCAATAAACGCCTGCCGCGTACGGGTATCGATGCTGCCATAGGTGTGGCGCCAGCCCAGGGTCGCCCGTGGGGTCAGGCTCATGCCGTTGTCCAGGTGGCCCAGGTGCGCCAGGCGCAAGCCAAAGGTGCTGCTGAAGTTGTCCTGGGTATCGGCATCCACCGCCAGTGCAGCATCACCACCTTGCTCGCGGTAGCTGTCACGGTGATAACGCTGGTAGCCGAGGTTGGCAAACGGTTCGGCGCTCAGGCGGCCGCTGCCCAGGGCGTAGCCCAGTTCCACGAAGGCCTGCTGGCTATCGGCGTCGTAGTCGCCCTTGAGGCGCTCGTTGAAGCCGGCGAACGCCACATCACGTTTGCTGTCGCCATCATGGCTGCTGTACGCCGCGCCCAGGCGCACGGCCAGCGGGCCGCTCTGGTGCTGGGCGTAGACACCGGCGTGCCAGCTGCGCACGGTGCCGTCCAGGCTCGTGGCATCCAGCCGGGTACGCGAGTAGCCACCCAGCAGGCCCAGGCGCCAGTCGCCGCCCAGTGCCCAATCAACGCCCAGCACGCCGCCCCCGGTGCGTTGCTCCAGGGTGCTGGCGCCATGGCTGCCGTCGACCTTGCCATAGCTGCCCAGCGCCTGCGCCCAGACCCGCCCTTGTGCGTTCGGGTCGTTGAGGTTGCGCGCTTCACGTGGCACGCCGGTGGCCGCGAGGGCAGGCCCGTCGCTGTCGTTCAGGCCCACCAGCAGGTTGCCAGTACTGCCCATCGCCTGCATGGCGCCGAGCATGCTGCTACCGACCTGCGAGGTGCCCGCCAGGGTAGCGGCCGCCAGGTTGGCCGTGTTGCTGGCCGACAGCTGCTCGATGGCGTTACCGGCACCCGCCGTGGTGGTGCCAAGCACGGCGTTGTACAGGTTACTGTTCTGCCCGAGGGTGGCCAGGCTGCGTGCGGCGCCGGCACCATTACCAGACTGTGCGTAGTGCTCGAAAGCCACGTCGTTGCGGGTGTAGTCCAGGCCCACCGCCGTGCTGCTGTAGCTCAGGGTCGGCGTTAGGAAGGCATAGTCACTGGTCACCTGGGCAAACTGGCCGTTTACTGCGCCGGCAGTCAGCACGGTGTAATGGCTCTGCCACGGGTATTCACCCGCGCTTGGCTGTACGCGCAGGGTGGCGCCATCAAGGTTGGCGCTACCGCTGACATTGATCGGCGCGCTGCTGCCATCGGCATTCACGCCATACACCAGGCTCGAACCCTGGCCGAAATTCAGGTCGCCGGCGACCGTGGCTACCCCGAGGCCGGTGTTGGTCAGCAAGGTGCCGTTTACCTGCAGGCCGCCCACCGAGCCACCACCGGCATAGGCGGCGCCTTGCTCGATCAGCATCTCGCCAAGGATGCTGCCCTGGTTGATCAGCGTGGCGCCCGACGTCACCACGCCACCCTGGCTGAAGTCGCCGATGCTGCTCAGGGTCCAACTGCCGCCGCTGACCGTGAGGGTTTCGAAGTTGGCGCTGTTGCCGAAGCTGCCCGTGCCATCCAGGGTCAGGCTGTCGATGCCGTCACCGCCATCGACCAGGCCGTTGAACACCCCGCCGGTCAGCACGGTCAGGCTGTCGTTGCCGGCGCCCAGGCTCAGTGCCAGGCCGTTGCCGCCGCTGATGGTGCCACTGTTTGTCACGCTGTCGTTGTAGTCGCCGATCAGCTTGATGCCGAAGCCGGTTTCGCCTTCGATGTGCCCGGCGTTACTGATGGTGGTGGCGGCCACCCCGGCCCCTTCGGCGCCGTCATCGACCAGGATGCCGTTGTCGACGCTGCGGATCACCCCGCTGGCGGTGTTGACGATGCTGCCGCCACCCATTGCAATGCCTTCACTGCCGTTCGGCCGGCCACCGCTGTCGACGCCCTTGGCGCCCAGGCCCTGGATGGTGCCGGCGTTGTACACGTGGCCGATGTTGTCGATATCCACGCCATCGCCGTCGCCATTGATCTTGCCGTCGGCGATGGCGCCGGTGATGGTGCCCCAGTTGTACACCGTGCCGCTACCGTCGGAGCCGAAGCCCGAGCCGTTACGCCCGGTCACGCTGGCGCCCTCGTAGTTGTACAAGGTGGCGTCGCTCTTCAGGTCGATGCCGTGGCGGTCGGCGCTGATGGTGCCGTGGTTGTATACGGTCACGCCGGTAGACGTGCCGATCTTGATGCCATCCCACTTCTGGTCCAGGCCGTTCTTGTCTTGCGGCGCGGTGTCGGTGTAGATCAGCCCGTAGTTGGTGATGGTGGCGTTGGAACCGGTCTTGATCGCGTCGTTGCCCACGGCATGGATCACCCCCGTGGCCTGGTTTACCACGGTGGTGGTAAAAGCCGGGTTGTTCAGGGTTTCCAGGTCGATGGCCTGGCCTTCAACAGTGGACGCGATGGTGCCGGCGTTGACGATGCTCAGGCTGCCGCCCGCCGTGGGGTTGGTCTGGAAACGCAAGCCGTCGTTGGTGCCCTGGATCAGCGCCCCGGCCTGGTTGTTGATCACGTAGTGGCTGAGGTCTTCGCCGTCGTCCTTGGTGTCGATGCCGCGGCCATCGGTCGAGCGGATGATACCGGCATTGTCGACGCTCACGGTGGCGCCGCTGGTGTGCTTGGGCAGGATCACGCTGTCGTCGTCACTGGCCACGATGCTGCCGCTGGATGTCACCTTCAAGGTGTCGGACTTCTTCAGCTCCAGGGTGTCGGTGCTGGCGCTGTCGATCAGGTAGTCCTTGGCGAAGGCAGTGGGGGCGAAGGCGGCACAGGCCAGGGCGATGCACAGGGCCAGGCGGTTGGGCGTGAAATGCATTGGGCGACCATGGGTTATTGTCAGGGGCGCTCAATATGGCTATTCGATATTACGATTTGATTTAAAGAAGGTGCTTTTAATTCTCGGGCCCTATCGCCGGCAAGCCAGCTCCCACAGGAATAGCGACGGGATGAGCATCCTGCATTCCCTGTGGGAGCTGGCTTGCCGGCGATAGGGCCGTTACTGTTTCATACATGCCCACTGCTGTTGACAATCCGCAGGCACAGCGCCTCATAAGGGTCCAGGTTGACCAGCAAGCGGCCGTCCTCGGTCAGGTCGCCTTCGACGGTTTCATTGATCATGTCCACTACTGGCCCCGGCGTGAATCCGCTCAACAGCAGCTCCTCGGCAATCACTTCCTGGCCAAAGTTCAGCGCACTGATCTGGATCCCGCGCCCGGCCGGCAGTTCATGCACCATCACCAGCAACCCCGGGCTGTTGACCTCGGGCACCAGCACCTGACGACTGGTGGCAATGCCATAGGCCTGGCGCACGGCAAGCAGCTTCTTCACCTTGCAGGCGAACGAGTCGCCGTTCTCCAGCTGGCTGTCGAGGCTGCCATACAGCGCCCGGGCACGCGGCATGCCGCGCACCGACATATCGGCGTGCGGATCAAGCCCGGCCAGGTCATAGCCGCCACGGTGAATCCAGCGGGTATCGCCGTCCAGCATGCGTTCGGCCACCGCCTCGGCGGGCAAGGGCAGGGCGCCGACCAGGTCCCAACCGGACAACGCGACCACCCCGGGCTGCATGGCGTTGAACATGACCAGCAGCAGGTGCACCTTCTGGATCAGTTCGATATCAGCCGCAGCAATCTGTTCGAGGTCACGAATACCCAGTGCGGCAGCGATGAGGCTGGCAGTGGTGCAGGCGATGCCGTTGGTGACGAAACGCAGGTTGTACGGCGCATGCTCGCCCGACAGGCGCTCGTAGATTTCTTCGCGGATATGTTCGCGCAAGATCCCGCCAGGTAGCGTCTGCCCCTTGTACAGGTACATGTCATGGGCGTGCAGGGTCCAGAAATGCACCAGCTCCACGGTCAGCTCGTCGTGGTTCTGCAGGGCGTGGATCAACGAAGCCGGGTCGATACCGAAGGCATGCATTTCCTTCAGCATCAAGCGCAGGAATTCGGTATCGCCGGTCAGTAGCGCATGCTGGTAGGCAGGGCGGGTGATGAAATCGTAGGACAGGTCGGCGCCGCCCTTGGACATCTGCGCGATGTCGTCGAGGGTCAGGTTCAGCTCCTGGAAGCTGAAACCGCCGGCCTTGCGAATCATGCCGCCGATCAGTTGGTTGCCGACGATCGACAGCGGGTGGCTTTCCGACCAGGCAGTGCCGCTGGCGCGGGTTTCCACGCCGAGAAAGCCGTTGGCGTCCAGGCGCAGGCCGCGCGCACCCAGGCAATCCAGGGCGTGCAGCGCGTCGCCGATGATCATCTGCTGGGCGGCGAAGGTCGGATCCAGCCAGTTCAGCGATGGCTGACCTTCCTTGAAATAGTGCAGGTAGACCCAGCGCCGGGTCTTGCCGTCGACCCCCGTGATCGGTGGCGTGGCGCTCCAGTCGGTTTCCTTGACCCCCGGCTCGAAGAAGATCACCCGCTGCAATTGGCCGACGATGTAGTGGCGGGCCTTGAGCTCGTCGCACTGGGCCGGTAGCAAATTGACCGCATCGCGGCCGGGCGGCACTTCGGGCAGCAATGGCCAGTCTTCCTCGCGAATCTCGACCATGTGGTACAGCCCCGGGTAGGGCCCGTAGGCCATCTCGGCCAGGCGGAAGTCGGCGCCCTTGCCGGTGTGCGACGGGATCAGGTCGTCGATGGTCACCGCATTGTGCGCGGCGGCCATGCGGCTCATCTGGATCAGCTCCGGCTCGCTGCCGTACAGCGGGTCGATGTCGAAGCTGATGCGGTCGAAGTTGCCGTCGATGCTGGGGGTAAGCTCGCGGCCAAGAATACCGCCAGAGCGCTTGATCGGGCCGGTGTGCAGGCCCTGGATGCCGATGTCCGACAGGCGCTTCCACAGCGCTTCATGGGCCAGGGCGCCGAGTACAGAGCAACCCTCGGGGGCGATGATGGCATCGGGGTAGACGGTCAGCCAGACCGAGGCGATTTCCGTGGCCCGGCGAGGCTGCGCTTCGGCGTAGGGTTGTTGCCACAGCCGTGACTGGCCTGAATATAGGCTGGTACGGTCCTGGGAGGCCTTGAGCATGGCGCGGTCTTCGAGCCATTTGACGTATGACGGGTCGGGCTGGGTCATTTCGCGTCCTCTTTGCGTGTCGGCACCGGCTCAGGTTATGACGGTATTGCGGTCTGATCGTTCGGTGGAGAACTGTAAGGGCCTCTTCGCGGGTGAACCCGCGAAGAGGCCTGACCTGCAAACCCACCCCTCAGCGCCGCGCCGACAACTGCTGCGGCGCCAGAAACGCATCATGGAAATAATTGCGCACCGCCTGCATCGCCGGGCTGAACACCCGTTCCCGGTGCCAGGCCAACCCCACACTCATCGGCGTCACCGGGTCGCTGATGGTTACCGTCTCGATGCGCTTGCCTTCCAGCGACCACGGCCGGTGTACCAGGTCCGACAGGATCGCCACACCACTGCCATTGGCGACCATACTGCGCACGGCCTCCACCGAACTGGTCCGCACCCGCACGCTTGGCCGTTGCCCGGCCTGTTCCCAGTACCGCATGGCACTCTGCTCGGCCTCATCGACGGTCAACAGGATGAACGGCTCACACGCCACATCGGCCAGGCTCACCGCCGAGCGCTCGCACAGGGGGTGATGCCCGGGCAACCACAGCCGGCGCTCGGAGTTGAACAGGGTTTCCGAAACAATGTCCGGGTGGGTGAGGTTGGCGGTGAGCACCACCGCCATGTCGAAGCGCCCCTCCAGCAGGCCCTGTTCAATGGCGCTGCGCTCCTGCTCGTACAGCTCCAGGGTCACGTCGGGATGCCAGTGTTCCAGGCGCTGCAAATGGTGCGGCAGAAAGTAGCCGATCACCGTATAGCTGGCTGCCAGGCGCAGCAAGCCACTGGCGCGCAGGTCCGGCAGCGGGCTGTTCAGGGCATCGTCGACGCTGCGCAGGATGACGTAAGCACGGTTCAGAAAGTGCCGGCCAGCCTCGGTCAGGCTCATGCCCTGGGCCGAGCGCTGGAACAGCAGCACGCCGAGCATAGCCTCCAGTTCCTTGATTGCGGTGGTAACCGCCGACTGGGAAATGTTCAGGTGGATCGCTGCCTGGGAAATCTGGCCGATTTCGGCAGTCGCGACGAAGTAGCGGACCTGGCGCAGGGTCAGTGACACGGTAGGCTCCCAAGGTATCTGTTTTTCCGAAGACACCCTATCTGTTTATAGATCTTCCCGAGGGGGTGCGGAGAATCTAACGTGGCTTGCATGCAGCCACAAGTGCCAGGAGATGCCGCAATGCAAGCAGTGGATTTCAACTCGGACATGGGTGAGGGCTTTGGCCCATGGACGATTGGCGACGGTGTCGACAACGAACTGATGGGCTACATCAGCAGCGCCAACATTGCCACCGGCTTCCATGCCGGCGACCCCGGCACCATGCGCCGTACCGTCGAGCGGGCCAAGGCCTTGGGGGTTGCCGTGGGTGCACACCCGGGCTTCCGTGACCTGGTCGGCTTCGGCCGCCGGCACATCAATGCCCCGGCTCAGGAGCTGGTCGACGACATGCTTTACCAACTGGGTGCCCTGCGTGAAATTGCCCGCGCCCAAGGCGTGCGCCTGCAACATATAAAGCCGCACGGTGCGCTGTACATGCACCTGGCGCGCGATGAGGAGGCCGCGCGTTTGCTGGTGGGAAACTTGCGCGTCATCGAGCCTGAGTTGCTGCTGTTCTGCATGCCTGGGTCGGTGATCTGCCGGATTGCCCAGGAACTGGGCCAGCCGGTGGTTCGCGAGTTCTATGCCGACCGCGAGTACGACTTGAGCGGCTCGATCGTGTTCACTCGCAATGTGCGAGGCTACCAGCCACAGGCGGTCGCCGAGCGTGTGTTGCGCGCTTGTCAGCAAGGTGTGGTGCGCACGGTCGAAGGCCAGGACCTGGCCATCGCGTTCGATTCCGTCTGCTTGCACAGTGACACCCCGGGCGCGCTTGACCTGGTCGAGGCCACGCGCAAGGCGCTGGATGGGGCCGGCATCCTGGTGCGTTCGCCGCGTTGAGTGAGGCTTCTGGCAGGTAGCCATTGGGGCTGCTGCGCAGCCCATCGCCGGCAAGCCAGCTCCCACAGATTCCGCGCACGGCCTGTATTCAATGCAGTCGGCGCAGCACCTGTATTTTGTTTTTGCCTGTCTTTCTATAAAGATTCCAAGAAAAGGAACAGTCATGGCCGAATCGCTTGCTACAACCCCCATCCGCTACAGTTTCGGCGCAGACGAACACCTGTTTGCCGAAGTCAGCGAGAGCATGTCGCTGGAAGCGTTCTTCAAGGGCATGGCCGTCACCCGTGCGGTGGAGCGGTTGGCCCTGGACGGCGTGCTGGATGTGTGCCTGGCCAACGCCTCGTTCCAGATCCGCTTCGACCCTGACCGCATTGCCCCCGAAGCCCTGCTAAACGCCGTGCGCGGCGCCGAAGCGCAGGCGGTGGCCGAGCGTTCGTTGCACACGCGGATCATCGAAATTCCGGTGCTGTACAACGACCCCTGGACCCACGAAACGCTGATGCGCTTTCGCGATCGCCACCAGGACCCGACCAGCACTGACCTGGAGTACGCGGCACGCATCAATGGCCTGGCCGATGTCGAGGCGTTCATTGCCGCGCACAGCGGTGCGCCGTGGTTCGTGTCCATGGTCGGCTTCGTCGCCGGCCTGCCGTTCATGTTCCAGATGGTCGAGCGCGAGCGGCAGTTGCAGGTGCCCAAGTACCTGCGCCCGCGCACCGACACGCCCAAGCTCACCCTCGGCCATGGCGGTTGCTTCGGTTGCATCTACTCGGTGCGAGGGGCTGGCGGCTACCAGATGTTCGGCGTTACCCCGGCGCCGATTTACGACCCGCAGCAGACCTTGAACTACCTCAAGGAGCACATGGTGTTCTTCCGCCCCGGCGACATCGTGCAGTTCAAGCCCATTGATCGCCGCACCTATGACCAGGCGGTGGCGGATGTGGAGGAGGGCCGCTTCGACCTGCGTATTCGCCCGGTGGAGTTTTCCCTGAACGCCTTCCTCGCAGACCCGGTCGGCTACCCGAAATCGCTGCAGGAGGTGCTGGCATGATCAAGGTACTTAAACCGGGCCTGGCGACTTCTGTGCAGGACCTTGGCCGTGAAGGCTATTACCACTTGGGCATTCCGCCGTCTGGCGCACTCGACCAGTATGCCCTGAGCGCGGCCAACCACCTGGTGGGCAACCCGGCGGGGGCTGCCGGGCTGGAATGCGCATTGGTAGGGCCGGAGCTGGAGTTCCAGCAGGATGCGCTGGTGGCCGTGTGCGGTGCGCAGATGCCGGCGCTGCTCGATGGCCGCGAACAGCGCCCGGACACGGCGTTTGCCGTGCGTGCCGGGCAAGTGCTGCGCTTTGGCTTCCCCACGGCAGGCGCCCGGGCCTATCTGGCCGTGGCTGGCGGCATGGATGTGCCTGAGGTGCTGGGTAGCCGTTCGACTTACGCGCTGGGGGCCTTGGGCGGCTTTCAGGGCCGCAAGTTGATGGCTGGCGACCTGTTACCGGTTGGTGTACCCAGTGGCAAGAGCCGCGCCGGTGCCAGCCTGCCGATGGCCTTGCGCCAGGCCTTGGGCGGCGAAGTCGTGCTGCGGGTGGTGCCGGGGTTGTATTTTCACCGCCTGAGCGAAGCGGCGGCGCAGCGCTTTTTTACCGAAGCCTGGACTGTCGGTTCTGAAGCGGACCGGATCGGCTACCGCTACAAGGGCGGCAGCGCCCTGGGTTTCCAGCCGAGGGAGCAGCCATTCGGTGCCGGTTCGGACCCTTCGAACATCGTCGACAGCTGCTACCCGATCGGTTCGATCCAGGTGCCGGCGGGGCTGGAGCCGATCATCCTGCATCGCGATGCCGTGTCGGGTGGTGGCTACGCCATGATTGGCACGGTGATCAGCGCCGACCTCGACCTGGTCGGGCAGATGCAGCCGAACCAGCAGGCGCGGTTCCTGAAGGTGAGCATGGAGCAGGCGCTGGAAGCGCGGCGTTCGTATAAGAAGAAGCTTGGTTGCCTGGGCAGGTTGTTCAGTTGACCTTCTACAGCTTATTCAAGACCTGAAAGCGAGCGCAGTCCCTGTAGGAGCGGGCGCGCCCGCTCCTACAAGTACAGCGTGATGCAGAAACTTTTGGCAGCACGTGGGAGGGTGTTCTTCTGTTTCAAGATCAGTAGATCAGTCGACTTTTCCTACAGCGCATCAGGAAGTGCCAGACTCCCCACAGAATGGCTTCCCCGGTAGCGTTCGTGTCTTCAGTTTGTTGGAAGACAAGGACCTGTTCATGCCTCGCCCACCCTCTACTTTCCCCAAGAAAAACGGGGGCGGCAATGATAGCCATGACGCCTCGGACAACAGCATGCTCGCCATGCTCGAAGTCCAGGCAGAGGGCGACTCGCCTTATCCGGCCGGTCAAGGCGTGCACACCGACGAGGCGGGCTACCTGGCGGATCCCGAATTCCGACTGCGCGGCGGTTACGACAACCTGATGCTGGACGCGGCCGCGCAACTGTTCGGCCTGGTCATTCGCCTGCGCACCCTGGACGAGTTGCCCAACATCGCGTTCGTGCACCAGCGCGTACAAACCCAGGTCCACGCCATCCGTAAAGAGATGCAGCAGCACGGTTATCCGCCCATGCATCTGGAAGCCTATTCCTACGCCCTGTGCCTGTACATCGACGAAGCCGTGATGAGTCGCCCTTGGGGCAACAATTCGTGCTGGAGCCAGGAACCATTGCTCAGCATCTTCCACGACGAAACCCACGGTGGCGAAAAGATCTTCCTGTTGCTGGAACGGATAATGCTGTCGCCCAAGGAATTCCAGGATGTACTGGAGCTCCTGTACTTCTGCCTTTGTCTGGGGCTGCGGGGCAAGTACGCCCTCGACCCCAAGGGCGACGTAATCATCAACGCCCTGATCACGCGGATGCACAAGGCCATTCGCGAGCTGCGCGGCCCCACGCCGGGACAGCTGTGCGACCCCGCTATCAATGTTGCCGATCGCCCCTACCGCAGGCCACGCCGGTATTGGCCCGGGTGGAGCCCGCTGGTGATTTCGGCCATCGCCATGGCCTGTGCCTACTGCTACTACAGCTATCGCCTTAGCCTGACCACCGCCGAAGTTCTTCAGTCGCTCGACAGCATCATGTCAAGGCCGTAGCAGGGAAATCCGCATGCCTACTCAATCCGATTTGCGCTTTACCTTTGAGCCTCTGGTCGGCCAGCTTGAGTTCGAAGTGGTGTCGTTCACACTTGACGAAGCGATCAGCTCACCGTTCCAGCTGAAGCTGGAGTTGGTCAGTTTCGAAGGCGATGTCGACTTCGGCCAGTTGCTCGACAAGCCGGTGCTGTTCACCCTCTGGCGCGGTATGCGAATACTGCGTCACGTACACGGCCTGGTCAGCAGTTTCAGCCAGGGCGAAACCGGCCATCATCGCACCCGCTACCGTGCGCTGGTCGAACCGCAGCTGGCCCGGGCCGCGTTGCGTTCCAACTGGCGCATTTTCCAGCACAAGACCGTGCCGCAAATCATCGAACTGATGCTGCAGCGCCAAGGCATCAACCGATTCGAAATCAAGAGCCTCGGCGAGCACCAAGTGCGCGAATTCTGCGTGCAGGCCGGCGAAACCGACCTCGACTTCATCGCCCGTTTGGCTGGCGAGGAGGGTTTTGTCTACCGCTTCGAACACACGCCCAAACACCACCAACTGATCATTACCGACCGCCTGCTGGCGCTGGGGCCGATCAGCCGGGGTGCGATCAAGGCCGATGACAATGATGAAGGCTTATTCGACGAGGACGACGTCGGGCCCGACCAGGTGCTTTACCGCGCCAACAGCGGTGGCGATCAGGCCAGGCCTTGCCTGCGCCGCTTGCGTTACAGCGAGCAGGTGCGCACCGCCAGGCAGGTGCAGCGGGACTACACCTTCACCAACCCGCAATACCGCCAGGAACACCGCGCGATTGATGGCAACATCACTCACCAGTCGCAGCACTATGAGCGCTTCGACTACCCCGGGCGCTACAAGCGTGATGCGGTCGGCGTCCCGTTCACCGCCACCCGCCTCACGGGCTTGCGCCACGATGCGTGCATTGCCGAGGTAGAAGGCGATGATGTACGCCTGCAACCGGGGCTGAGCTTCACCCTCATCCAACACCCGCGTGAAGACCTCAACGTGCATTGGCGCACGATCAGCTTGCACCACGAAGGCATCCAGTTCACCAGCCTGCTGGAAGAGGCCGCCGGTGCCGATCAGGGTACCCGTTACACGCAGAAAGCCGTGCTGGTGCCCGGCCGGGGTGAATGGCGCCCGGCACCGTTGGCCAAACCGCGTATCGATGGCCCGCACATGGCGACTGTCGTTGGCCCGCCCGGCGAGGAGATCTATTGCGATGAGTGGGGCCGGGTAAAGGTCAGCTTCCCCTGGGACCGGGAAAGCAACAACAACGAATTCAGTTCCTGCTGGGTGCGGGTATCCCAAGGTTGGGCGGGCGGCAGCTGGGGCACGATGGCAATTCCACGGATTGGCCAGGACGTGATCATCCAGTATGTCAACGCCGACCCGGACCAGCCGATGATTACCGGGCGCACCTACTGCGGCGATCAGCTTCCGCCGTATGACCTGCCGGAGCACAAGACACGCATGACCATCAAGAGCCAGACCCACAAGGGGGATGGTTTCAACGAGCTGCGTTTCGAGGACGAGCTTGGCAAGGAGGAAGTATTCATTCATGCCCAACGGGACCAAAACAATGTGGTCGGCCATGATGAGACCACGCGGGTCGGGCGCAACCGGGTCGAGCAGGTTGGCAATGACGAGCAACTGAGCGTCGGTAACCACTACAGCCATGACACAGGCGGCAATCATACTCAGGTCATCGGGCAACACTGCCAGGTGGAGATCAGACAGGACCTGACAGAGAAAGTCGGCAACAATCGCAGCGAATCTACCGCCGGCAATCAGCATGTCTTCGTCGGCAACGACAGCGGGCTGGTCGTCAAAGGTGCGCAAAGGGTCAGCGTCGGAAACGGCATGGAGCAACTCACGACGGTCTATCAGTTACGGGCCAGTGAGCGCATCGAGCTGCAAACCCCAGGTGGCAGCATCGTGCTGGATCAGCGGGGCATCACCATCAACGGGTTGACACTTGACCTGCAGGGGCAGACCCGGG
The DNA here is from genome assembly GCF_044900445.1 of Pseudomonas sp. NPDC089407. NCBI lineage: Bacteria > Pseudomonadati > Pseudomonadota > Gammaproteobacteria > Pseudomonadales > Pseudomonadaceae > Pseudomonas > Pseudomonas sp. NPDC089407. The sequence continues at coordinate 159,061 of NZ_JBJDNB010000001.1, read as the reverse complement.
CAGCTGCGCAAGGGGCAGGCAGCAACCAGTCGCTGGCACTGACGGCGAATGCCAGTACCCAGTGTGAGGTCAAGGTCTGATGGGCACTGAAAGCCTGGTAAGCCAAATTGAAAAACACCACGCAGTAAACGTGTACTGCCATGTGCTGATCGACCCGCTTGCGAGCGCCGGCAAGGGTGACCATGCCTTGCTGGCCCGGCTGCGCGAGGCCTTGGGTGAACACGCATTGACGCGTGTGCCCCGGGCCGACCTGCTCCATGCACCCCACTTGCACCCCGTGCTGGTTTGTCTGTCCTCCCCGGGAACCTCGCCATGCCGTTCATTGCTGGAACTGGCGGCCCGGGCCGCGCAGCGCGGGCTGTATCAGCGCCGGCGCCACGTGTGCGGCTGGCTGTTCAGTGAGGCGCCATCGGCAGCCGTTGCTTCGCACCTCAAGGGGCTGTGCCGGGTGCCCGATACGAAACGGGAATCCAGTTTCTATCCGGTCTATGAACCCGTACGGCTGGAGCTGCTTGCGGCGACGTTCAAGCAGGTGGAACAAGGCCCATGGTGGCCGATCGGCAACTGGCTGTTTTTGAGTAGCGGAGGGAGGCTGGCCAACCTGAAAGGCCAGAGTGGTCGACAGTACCCGTTACCGGTGGCGGCGCTGCGCATTCAGCAAGATGTGCCTTTGATCGAGCGCGTGCTGGCCAGCTGGAGAGTGTTGCGGGCAGGCTCGACCGAGGCCCGCCAGTGCCAGATTCCGCCGTTTGCAGCCGTCCGTGTGTCCAACCACATCGATGATGCGCGCAGCCTTGGATTGAATGACACGGAAGACATCGCCGTTCTCGCCCTGCATCAACTGTGCATCCATCCCCGGATGCACACGCTTGCCGAAGTGCGCAGCATGATCGACGCGGTCGTCAGGGGCCAGCTTGCGCTCGCGCCATTGCTCGCCCGTTACTCCGAGGCGCATTGGCGCTGCCTGAGCGAATCCTTGCCAAAGTCGGAGAGCCGCTTGTGACCATCAGCCAACGTATTGCCCTTGCCGTCGCTGAAGCCGGGCTCCCGCATGACCAGTGCATGTCTTGCGAACGCCAGGGGCTGCCGATTTTACCCCTGCGCCGCGCTCTGGTGCCGGATACCCGGCCGGAGTGCATCACTACCGTCGCAGGTAGCCTGCACATTTCGACCCGGATCGGCCTGCGCACCCTGCGCATGGGCTACCTGTATGTGCTGCTCGACCAGCAGGTCTGGCATGCCTACGAAGTCAGCGAACAGGGGCATCTGCGTCGCTTCAACCCTTACGAGCCACCCGACGGCCTGCCCAGGCCGTTGCCGGAAAAGTGCGTGCATGAAAACCACGACATTCCTTCGTCCTTCCTCAACATCGATACCGCTAAATACAACAGCGCCTGGTTGGCCTTTTCCAGCGATGCCTGGCCGGTCAGTGTGCTGAATGCCTACAAGAAAGGCGTGGCGCCAGCGCACCGTTTTGAAGGCCTGGACCTGACCCAGGCGCGCAACAACCCTGAACTGCTGGGCATGGCCATGACGCCCGACAGCTTGCAGGTCGACACGCAGGTGTTCGAATACACCCAGCAGGCTTGCTCACCCTTCGACAGCGCGCATGGTTTCCACAGCCGCTGGCTGCGCCGGTTCGCCCTGCGTGGTCATGTGATCAATGCGATGAATCGGCACAAGCTGGAAAACGGCGTGCTAGCAGTGGTGCTCGACGATACGGTGGGCCTGATTCAGGAGTACAACCACCAACGGCTGAACTGGGTAGTGAAGCGCCAGGTCTGGCGCGAAGAGCCCATGCGCGCCTATCAGCTGCAGACCTCGCAGATTTTGCAGATCATCCGTGCCACGCACAGGGAATGGGCGGGGCAGAAGGTGCCGTCGATGGCGCCAACGACGGGGGACGGGCCACCTGTGTTCGTGGACCCGGCAGTGGAGCGTCAGCGCCTGGTCGAGCGTGCGCAGTTGGAAAGCGACGAGAGGCTCGAAGAGCGCTACCACGAGCCGCAGCGGGCCGCGTTCCAGGCCGATTACGACCGTCAGGAAATCGAATTTCAACGCTATATCGACAAAGATGCGCAAGCCTACGTTGCGTTGTTCGACACCCCCATGTTCAAGGTGGCCGAGCAATACGACTATGACGGTCACAATCGCGAATCCGGTGTGGCCTACGCGAAGACCATGGCCCTGTGCCTGGGCGGTGGTGTCACGGACGCGGTTGTACCCAGCCTGGAACCACGCAGCCCCGCTGCCGGTTCCAGCGAACTACTCTGGTTGAAATGGTTGCAGGCCCCTGACAGTCCTCCCTACCGCGCCTTGCTGATGCGTGACCGCGCACTGCTGGCCGCGCTGCTGCCCAGTTTCTCCGCCAGCGAAGCCGTCAACTGGAACGACAGCGACAGGCTCTACAGCGTGCTGAGCAAGATCATCGCTAGCGACGACGCCGGTTTGCGTATGCGCAATACCCTCAAGCAGGCCATTGCCGAGACGCAGAGCGCGCTCAATGCCGCCAGCCAGCGACTGGCGCCAAACCTTGCGCCTGGCATTCAGAATGCTGTGCGGCACCTGAACGGCGCGACGCAGTTTCTGTACAACGGCGTTCACCTGATCGAAATGGAAGTGAAGATGAAGCTGGGCGAGTACTACGCCCTGCAGAGCGCCCATCTGCGCGAATTACAGCACAAGGCCAACGCCACGATCGCCGAGGCGCGCGACCGGATGCATCGCAGTATTGATGACTTCGAGTTCGGCTCGATGAAGTCGCTGCAGAAGGTGCGGCCGATCATCCAGCACGGGCTGATGAGCCTGGCAGTGCTCGACCCGCGGTTCACCCACACGATGATCAGTGTGACGGTATGGGTCGAGGGAAAGGCAGAGGATGTGCGTGGCCGGTTGTTTGAAAAGGCCAACATGAAGGTGACCCAGGCAAGCAGTGCGGCGCAGATTGCCTTGGTAGACATTTCGGTGGCGGCAGGAACGCTCGATAGCAATGCGCGCAAATTGCTTGAGGGGATGAGGATCACCTCGGAGCAGGCAGGTAAGTTGGTGCGGACCGGTTTCTCGGGTTTACGGGGAGTGGCTGGGAGCTGGGAGGTGTTGCTGGCGATTGGTGGGTTGTATTTGCAGCAGGACAGTTTGGCCCGGAATCTGGAGAGGGCAGAGGCCGAGATTGGGCCGGGAGCGCATGAGGCCAAGTTGGCGCTGCAGGGAGCTCAAATGGGATTGTTAGGAGGGCAGATCGAATTCGTTGGGCTTCTGTTAAGATCAAGTGCAGAAAAAATTGGTAAGCCGTGGGCTAAGCGCACATCAGGCGTTGCAGTGACGCTAATAAGGCTCGGTGCCATAATCAGTGCGGTAGCAGGACTATTTGACACGGTGCAAGCGCATTCTGCCGGAAAGCGCGCATCAGCAAAGGGGGATACTAGAGCGGGAAAGCTATATTCCATTGCGAGCTTCGCTTATGGGGTTTCAACCGGGGTATTTGCCTATGCGGTTTTTAACTCTTTCGTTTTAGGACCTTTGGGCTTGGCTGTATTGCTGGCGCTTAGTGCATATACACTTAGCAAGTGGGCCGAAGAAAGCGAGTCTACCGCCCTTGAGCGTTGGGCGAGTCGATGCTGTTTTGGTAAGGCTGATGAAAAGCTGGCAATGGTTTGGCGTGTTCCTGAATATGCAGATATTGCGTTTGCAGAGCTTAATGCGGCCACGCTCGGTGTACGTGCGGCGATTAATTTTGAGACCAATCGCTCAAGCGAACCGACTGCTTCCAAGATTGGTGGACTGGTCAGCTTGGGGTTAGAGCATAAACTTAAGTTCTTAGTTTGTTTGACTGGGTACACTGATGGACGATCAGCTTTTCGTTGGACCTTGGTAGTACATCGTAGTGGCGACGGTGTTTTCCCCGATTTCGTGGGCGGAGAGACCCTGATTGTTGATGAGCATCAAGCCTATCCAGTCAAGGCTCTCACCAAGACCTCCAATTTCTCTGGCTTCTCTCCGCCCAGGGTGCCTGACTACAAAAGTGATTTTTTAGTGAATAGAAATCGTAAGTCATCAGGTACAGATGGTTTATCTACTATTCGATTGGAAATTACGGGTGCTGTAGACCTCATGGCGACGATTGGACAACATACCATTAACGCTGCGACCTTGGTAGTGATGTATTGGCCAGATAGAAGTATGCCAGAAGCTTATGTAGAGATTGGTGTCAAGGAGTTCAATGAGTGAAAAACAAATCCAAGGTCCTTTGGGAGCGGGCTTTAAGTTGGAGCTATGACCTTCCTGATGTAAGCTCACAGGCAGTCCCGCGCTTTAGTGTTGAGGATATAGATCCATCGCCAAATTATTTGGATGAGGTGTGCCTAGAGATTCCGCGGTCTACTGTTAGCTTGCGCGGGCTTGCAGTATTGCTTGGGGTTCCAGGTCTGGTGTTGGCCCTTTGGGTGCTTATTCCATTGTACTGGAGCATGCTGGATGACAATTGGTCGCGTGATTGGCATATTGCTTTTGTAGCGGTTGTAATGCCGCTGGTTGGTTTGTGGGCTGTTGCATCCTTTGTAAAAATGGACTTGATGCTCCCCAGAGACGAACCCATCCGTTTCAATCGCCTACGCCGAAAAATTTACCTCTATCAATTCAGATTCCACTACATCTACCTGTTCAGCCGCAAACACTGGGGCGTCAAACCGGTCGCCTACAACTGGGACGACGTCACCGCCGAAGTATACCGAGTCTACGCCCCCGGCCACGGCGGACGGATCGAGAACGTCATGCTATCGGTGCGCAACCCGGACACCAACGAGGTCATCGACCGTGTGTTCTTCACCCACGACCTCTACCACGGCGAGGCCTACTGGGCCATCGCCCGGCTATTCATGCAGCAAGGCCCCGAAGCCCTGCCGAAGTTCGTGCACCCGCCCCGTGACTGGAACGATGACGATGGCCTCAGCCATATGCACCGCCTGGCGCCGAAGGTTCATTGGCCAGAGGCGATGGATCGAGAATCCCGCACAGCGCCATCTGAAGGAGAAGCTCAATGAACCCTGTTGTACTGGTAGGCCATCGACATGTATGCCCGTTGCATGGCGTCAACCAGGTCGAGAGCGGCAGTGCTGCGTACACGTTCAATGGCAGAGCGGTTGCCAGGGTGGGTGACCATACTACCTGTGGTGCTGTAATCGAAAGTGGCGCAGAGCATTTCCTGATCGAGGGGGCGGCGGTGGCGCGAAAGGGTGACCAGACTGATCACGGTGGCGTGCTGGACGAGGGCGATGCCGGGTGGTTGCTGGATTGATGAACGAACGGATGCCTTAAGCTGCTTTCATAGAACTGCACATAACTCATTGAATTAGCAGGGACACTGTGGGAGCGGCTTTAGCCGCGAACACCGCGCAGCCGGTGCCATGCACCGCGTTGGATTCTTCGCGGCTAAAGCCGCTCACAGGGTGCGGACCGCTTGCGAACTCAGTTCTGTGCGCGACAGCGCAGCCCCGAGGGTTGGGCGATCTCCTACACCGACCGCGCAGGCTTGCTGATTTGCTTGCCGATCTGCGAGGCCACTTCCTGGGCTTGGCCATCCCGTTGCTTGCCTTGGCGTGCCAGGCCTTCAAGCTGGGGGATCAACATGCCTTCCGGCAAGTGCCGCCAGAACCGCCCGGGCATGTGCAGGCGCAGGGCGTCGGGGTTGAGGCGGGCAGGGTTGAAGGTGTGGCGGTAGTAGGTGCGCCATAGCTCCGCACCCGGGTCTTCGGCGTTGCGCGACCACTGGCGCCAGGGCTCGGGGCACTGTCGCTGGTAATCGAAAGCCTGGCCGTCGAAGCGAATGCCGTCCTGGGGCGTGGCGATCAACCAGCGCAACCGCCCCAGGCGGTCGGCGAAGTGCGGGCTGGCGCTCTGCAGAATGTCATGCGCCGGTTCGTGATAAGCCACCAGATCAAGCTGCAGATGTTCAACCAGTTGTTCAGGCAGCGGCACGAAACGCACAAAAGCATGCAGGTGATGGGCTTCGCGGGTCACTTGCTTGATGCGCCGCTGCAGCTCACTGCCCAAACGGTCCCCCGCCAGCATCGCCGTGCGGTCGCCGTGGGCCACGCGCCATAGCACCTCGTACAGCAGGTTCCAGCGTTGCTCGCCACGGTAGCACGAGGCCTGTTCCAACTGGCTCAACAAGGCTGCCGGGACCTTGGCCCGGAAAGGACCGGGGCCATCAGGCAGCGCTGTCGGCACCGCCAGCAGGTCTGCCATCGGGCCTTGCGACCAGGTGACGTGCGAGGGGTCGATGCCATGCCCCAACAACACCCGGGCCTGATCGCGCCAGGTGGTGAACAGGTCGTCGCAATCGAGCGCAATCACCCCCACAACCCCATTTGCACCGGCGCTTGCGGTTCACGCAAACGCGCACGCAGCAGGCCGCTACGCAATTCAGCCTGGGCCGGGCGGTAGTCGCTGGTGACGATGAACGGGCGCGCCTTGTCCAGCACGCAGCGCAGCTGAATCAGATCGTCATAGCGGATGCGCCGCTCCCGCCGCAGGGCCACCAGGCGCTGCACGCTGCGCAGGCCAATGCCGGGGATGCGCGCCAGCAGCGCAGGTTCCGCGCGGTTCACGTCCAGCGGGAAGACGTCGCGGTTGGCCAGCGCCCAGGCCAGCTTGGGGTCGATGTCCAGTGCCAGGTTGCCGCTCTGGCCCAGCAGCTCGCCGGCTTTGTAGCCATAACCACGCAACAGGAAGTCGGCCTGGTACAGGCGGTGCTCGCGCAGCAGCGGTGGCGCGGCCAGCGGCACGCTGCCGGGGCTGTCGGGGATCGGGCTGAAGGCGGAGTAGTACACGCGCTTGAGGCCAAAGCCTTGATACAGCGATTCGGCATTGCGCAGCAACGTGCTGTCGTCGGTGCTGTCGGCACCGACGATGACCTGTGTGCTTTGCCCGGCCGGGGTAAACCGCGGCGCCCTGGGCTCGTTGGCCACGGCCTGCTGGCCCTGGTGAATCACGCCCATGGCCTGGCGAATGGTGTGCGCCTGTTTCTCGGGTGCCAGGCGCTTGAGGCTGGCGTCAGTCGGCAGTTCGATGTTGACGCTGAGCCGGTCAGCCAGGCGCCCGGCCTCTTCGATCAGCAGCGGGTCGGCATCGGGGATGGTCTTGAGGTGGATATAGCCGCGGAAGTTGTGTTCCTCGCGCAACAGCCGGGCCACGCGAATAAGCTGCTCCATGGTGTAGTCCGCCGAACGGATGATGCCAGAGCTGAGGAACAGGCCGCTGATGCAATTGCGCCGGTAGAAGTCCAGGGTCAGGCGCACCACTTCCTCGGGGCTGAAGCGCGCACGCGGCACGTTGCTGGAGCGGCGGTTCACGCAGTACTGGCAGTCGTACAGGCAGAAGTTGGTGAGCAGCACTTTCAGCAGCGATACGCAGCGGCCGTCGGGCGTATAGCTGTGACAGATCCCCATGCCATTGGTGGCACCCAGGCCCTCGGCGCCACGCGAATTGCGCTTGGGCGCGCCGCTGCTGGCGCAGGAAGCGTCGTACTTGGCGGCGTCGGCGAGGATGCCGAGTTTGGCGATGAGTTGCATGGGGCTGACCTGCGATACTGAATATTCATACAGTATTTTGAGAAGTGCCTGAATGCAAGTGTTTATGTGCCCGTCATACCTGACTAAATCCGTCAGCTAAGCTTGTGGCTTAACTTACGCTGGCACGAGGCGCGGGAGAGGTTATGAAGATCACCATCAAGCCCAAACTGGCATTGGCCGGGCTGGCGTTGGCCATCGGCACGCTCAACGCCCAGGCAGCGGAAACCAGGAAGGTCGATGTACTGCTGGTGGGTGGCGGCATCATGAGTTCCACCCTGGCGGTGTGGCTCAACGAACTGGAGCCGGGCTGGTCGATGGAAATGGTCGAACGACTGGACAAGGTGGCCGAGGAAAGCTCCAACGGCTGGAACAACGCGGGCACCGGTCACTCGGCCTTGGCAGAGCTGAACTACACGCCGGAAAAGGACGGCAAGATCGACATCAGCAAGGCGGTGGAGATCAACGAGTCGTTCCAGGTAACCCGCCAGTTCCTGGCCTGGCAGGTCAAGCAGGGCGTGCTGAAGAACCCGCACTCGTTCATCAACACCACCCCGCACATGAGTTTTGTCTGGGGCGATGACAACATCCGCTTCCTGAAAAAACGCTACGAGGCGCTGCAGGCCAGCCCATTGTTCAAGCCCATGCAGTACTCCGAAGACCACGCGCAGATCAGCAAGTGGGTACCGCTGATGATGGAGGGCCGCGACCCCAATCAGAAACTGGCCGTGACCTGGACGCCGATCGGCACGGACGTCAACTTTGGCGAGATCACCCGGCAATACGTAGGGTACCTGCAGACCCGGCCGAATTTTGATCTCAAGCTATCAACCGAGGTGCAGGACATTACCCGTAACGGTGACGGCTCCTGGCACGTCGAGTACAAGAACCTGAAGGACGGCAGCAAGGCGGCCACCGACGCCAAGTTCCTGTTCGTCGGCGCTGGCGGTGCGGCATTACCCTTGCTGCAGAAGTCCGGAATAGACGAAGCCAAGGATTATGCCGGCTTCCCGGTGGGTGGTTCGTTCCTGGTCACCGACAACCCGGCCATCGCCCAGCGCCACATGGCCAAGGCCTACGGCATCGCCGCCACTGGCGCACCGCCTATGTCGGTGCCGCACCTGGATACCCGGGTGCTCGATGGCAAACGCATGATCCTGTTCGGCCCGTTCGCCACCTTCTCGACCAAGTTCCTCAAGCAGGGCTCTTTGCTGGATCTGCTGGCCAGCACCAGTGTGCACAACGCCTGGCCGATGGTGCGGGTCGGGGTGCGCGAGTTCGACTTGGTGCAGTACCTGATCGGCCAGGTGCTGCAATCCGACAATGACCGTTTCGAGGCGTTGCGCACCTACTTCCCCGAGGCGAAGAAGGAGGACTGGCGGCTGTGGCAGGCGGGCCAGCGGGTGCAGATCATCAAGAAAGATGAGGCATTGGGCGGCGTGCTCAAACTCGGTACCGAGGTGGTGGTGTCCAAGGATCGCAGCATTGCCGGCTTGTTGGGTGCTTCGCCGGGCGCCTCGACCGCGCCGCCGATCATGCTCGATGTGCTGAACAGGGTGTTCAAGGACAAGGTGGCTTCGCCAGAGTGGCAGGCGAAGTTCAGGCAGATCATTCCATCGTATGGCATGCGCCTGAATGACCACCCGGACGAGGTGCAGAAGGAGTGGGCGTATACCAACGAGGTATTGCAGCTCAACCCGCCTGCGCCGTAATTTCAGGCCGCTCTCATGGGACAAATCGTGACGGTTTGATTTGGCACAAACTCTGTGGGAGCCTGGCTTGCCGGCGATGGGCTGCGAAGCAGCCCCAATGCAGGCGACACCATTTTGACGGACTGTGATTGACTTGAGATTTTTGGGGCCGCTGCGCAGCCCATCGCCGGCAAGCCAGGCTCCCACACCGAAAGCGAGTTCTTTGAGCGACAGCACAGTCCGGGAGGGTTGGGCGATCTCCTACAGTCATTTCCCGGTCTGCACCGCAACGGCCTGCAGGTTGCCGGGAACATCACCCCAGCTGGGGGTACGGTCGCTGCTGCCTTCGTCGACCACGACCACGTCGGCAAAGCCGCACTGTTCTCGCAGGCGTGCCCTTTTCAGTTCGACGCTGTAGTAGGCATTTAGGTTGTCGATGCCGACCACTTCGATGCCGGCCTCGCACAGCCGGCGCGCGAGGTGAAAACCGATAAAACAGGCAACGCCTGTGATCAGTACGGGCGTGCCGGCTGCGCCTGGCCACGGCCGATGCCGTAGTAAGTCAGGCCGGCAGCGGCCATATGTTTGGGCTCGAACAGGTTGCGCCCGTCGAACACCACCCGGTCGGCCAGCAGCTGCGGCACCTTGTCCATGTTGAGCACGCGGTAGTCCTGCCATTCGGTAACGATCACCAAGGCATCGGCGCCCTCCAGTGCATCGTCCTTGCAGGGCACCAATTGCAGGTCGGCGCGCGCGCCGTAATGGCGCTGGATTTCTGCCATGGCCTGCGGGTCATGGGCTTGAACCCGTGCGCCAGCGGCCCACAGCGCTTCCAGCAACACTCGGCTGGCAGCCTCGCGAATGTCATTGGTATTGGGTTTGAACGACAAGCCCCACAGGGCAAATACCTTGCCCCGCAGGCCACCGGGATAGTGGCGCTGGATCTTGCTGAACAGCCGGCCTTTCTGCCGCTCGTTGACCGCCTCTACCGCGCGCAGCAGCTGCGCCTCGAAGCCTTCGGCCTCGGCACTGCGGCGCAGGGCTTGCAGGTCCTTGGGGAAGCACGAACCACCAAAACCGCAGCCGGCGTAAATGAAGTCGTACCCGATGCGCGAGTCCGAACCGATGCCGCGGCGCACCATTTCGATGTCGGCGCCCAGGTGCTCGGCCAGGTTGGCGATTTCGTTGATGAAGGAAATCTTGGTCGCCAGCATGCAGTTGGCGGCGTACTTGGTCAGTTCGGCGCTGCGCGCATCCATGACCATGAGTTTTTCGCGGTTGCGGCTGAATGGCAGGTAGAGTTCACGCAGCAGCTCCACTTCGGCCGGCTCGGCGCCACCGATGATGATGCGCTCCGGGCGCATGCAATCGTCCACGGCAGAGCCTTCCTTGAGGAACTCCGGGTTGCTGATGACCTGAAAGCGGCTGCTATCGGCCACGGCCTGGGCGATGCGCGCCTTGATGCGGTGTACCGTACCCACCGGCACTGTGGACTTGTTGACGATTACCTTGGGCCCGTCAGCATGTTCGAGGATGCTGTCGACCACGGCAAACACGTGTTTCAGGTCGGCGCTGCCATCCGCCTGTGGCGGGGTGCCGACGGCGACGAACTGCAACCTGGCGTAGTTGGCAGCCTGGCCGGCGTCGGTGGTGAAACGCAGGCGGCCGCAGGCCAGGTTGCGCTCCAGCATCGGGGCCATGCCGGGCTCGAAGATCGGGCAATGCCCGGCGCTGAGGGCGGCGACCCGCTCGGCATCGACATCCATGCACAACACCGAATGCCCCACCTGGGCCAGGCACACTGCCTGGGTGAGGCCGACGTAGCCGGTACCGAAAACCGTGACCTTCATTTGACAGCTCCTTGATAGGAAAGCTGAGAAAAAATGTCACATCGGTGTGTAGATATTGTTACTTGGGCGAGTTGTTCTTGAATGTGGAAATGGGGCTAGCTTGGGCCGGCCTATTCGCGGCGGTTCGACGCCTCGATGAACCCGCTCCTACATGGACTTCACAACGGACGAGACTGTGGGAGCGGGTTCACCCGCGAATAGGCCAGGCCTGCAAAAGCAGAGGGGGCGCCCTGTTGGCGCCCCCTCTGTGTTACCGCTTAGGCTTCAGCGTCCCAAGGACGGTCACCTTTTTCATCCTTGACGCGGGTCGGCAGGCCCATCACGTCCAGCGCCTTGAGGAACGGCTCGGCTGGCAGTTCCTCGACGTTGACCATGCGCTTGGCATCCCACTCGCCACGGGCAACCAGCAGCGCTGCAGCCACTGGCGGTACGCCGGCGGTGTAGGAAATGCCCTGGCTGTCGGTCTCGGCGTAGGCTTCTTCGTGGTCGGCCACGTTGTAGATGAACACTTCGCGTGGCTGGCCATCCTTGGTGCCCTTGACCAGGTCACCGATGCAGGTCTTGCCGGTGTAGCCAGGGGCCAGCGAGGCTGGGTCCGGCAGCACGGCCTTGACCACTTTCAGCGGTACCACTTCCAGGCCTTCGGCGGTTTTCACCGGTTGCTCGCTGAGCAGGCCCAGGTTTTTAAGCACGGTAAACACATTGATGTAATGCTCACCGAAACTCATCCAGAAACGCACGTTCGGCACGTTGAGGTTCTTCGAAATCGAGTGAACTTCATCGTGGCCGGTCAGGTACAGGTTTTGCGAACCCACCACAGGCAGGTCGTCGGTACGCTTGACTTCGAACATGGTGTTGCTGGTCCACTGGCTGTTCTGCCAGCTCCAGACTTGCCCTGTGAACTCGCGGAAGTTGATTTCCGGGTCGAAGTTGGTGGCAAAGTACTTGCCATGCGAACCGGCATTGACGTCGAGGATGTCGATCGAATCAATGCTGTCGAAATACTGCTGCTGCGCAAGTTTTGCGTAGCTGTTCACCACACCCGGGTCGAAACCGACGCCGAGAATGGCGGTAATGTTCTTTTGTTGGCACTCTTCGAGGTGTTTCCACTCGTAGTTGCCGTACCACGGCGGGGTCTCGCAAATTTTGCCCGGCTCTTCGTGGATGGCGGTGTCCAGGTAGGCGACACCGGTATCGATGCAGGCACGCAGCACCGACATGTTGAGGAACGCGGAGCCCACGTTGATCACGATCTGCGATTCGGTCTCGCGGATCAGTGCCTTGGTTGCCTCGACATCGAGGGCGTTGAGCGAGAAGGCCTGGATGTCGGCGGGTACCTTGAGGCTACCCTTGGCCTTGACGCTGTCGATGATGGCCTGGCATTTGGAGATGTTCCGTGACGCGATAGCGATACGACCCAGTTCGTCGTTATGCTGTGCGCACTTGTGGGCCACCACCTTGGCGACACCTCCTGCACCAATGATAAGAACGTTCTTCTTCAATTTACCCTTTGCTCCTTACTAGGAAAGCCGGTCTTACGACAGGCTGGAAACGTAGTCTTCAAAACCGAACTCGCGGACCACTTCGACGCTGCCGTCGAGTTGCTTGACCACGATGGACGGCATTTTCAGACCGTTGAACCAGTTTTTCTTGACCATGGTGTAACCGGCCGTGTCGATGAACGACAGGCGATCGCCAATGGCCAAAGGACGGTCGAATTGGTACTCGCCGAAGATGTCGCCAGCCAGGCACGACTTGCCGCAGACCATGTAGGTGTGCTCGCCGTCGTTAGGGGCCATCTTGGCGTTGAGGCGGTAAATCAGCAGGTCGAGCAGGTGCGCTTCGATCGAGCTGTCGACCACGGCCAGGTGCTTGCCGTTGTACAGGGTGTCGAGCACGGTCACTTCCAGCGAGGCGCTGTTGGTGATGGCAGCTTCGCCGGGCTCCAGGTACACCTGCACGCCGTAAGTTTGCGAGAACGCCTTGAGGCGCGCACAGAAGGCGTCAACGGCATAGTCTTCACCGGTGAAGTGGATGCCGCCACCCAGGCTGACCCACTCGACCTTGTGCAGCAAGTGGCCGAAGCGCTCTTCGATGTGCGTGAGCATCTTGTCGAACAGGCTGAAGTCACCGTTCTCGCAGTTGTTATGGAACATGAAGCCGGAGATCTGCTCGATCACTTGCTCGATCTTGGCCGGGTCCCATTCGCCCAGGCGGCTGAACGGGCGGGCCGGGTCGGCCAGCAGGTAGTCAGAGCTGCTGACCTGCGGGTTGACGCGCAGGCCACGCACTTTACCTTCGGACTGTTCGGCAAAGCGCTGCAGCTGGCCGATCGAGTTGAAGATGATCTTGTCGCAGTTCTCGAGCATTTCCTCGACCTCGTCGTCGGCCCAGGCCACGCTGTAGGCATGGGTTTCGCCGGCGAACTTCTGGCGGCCGAGCTTGAGCTCGAAGAGGGAGGATGAAGTGGTGCCGTCCATGTACTGCTGCATCAGGTCGAACACCGACCAGGTGGCGAAGCACTTGAGGGCGAGCAGCGCCTTGGCACCGGAGTGTTCACGCACGTAGGCGATCTTCTCCATGTTGCTAAGCAGCTTGGTTTTATCGATGAGGTAATACGGCGTCTTGATCATTTAAAGGCCCCCGGCCAGGCCGGCCAAAAAAAGGACACGCATTGTGCCTTCACTTGCCGCAGACCGAAAGGGCGCAAGGCGTTTTTCCTCTGCGTTGGTGCGGTTGCCGGTAAATTTCCGGCTGTGCTGGGGGGAGTAATACAGAGAGAAGGGAACAGTCTGATGACAGCCTGACCAATGGCAGGGTCGTGATCCAGAATGAATTGCCTGTGCCGGCCCTTTCGCGGGCTTGCTCTAGTGCCAGTCAGTTAAGGCTACTGGGGCTGCTGCGCAGCCCATCGCAGGCAAGCCAGCTCCCACACCGACCCGCATCGGATTCAAGCCATGCGCCATATTGTGGGAGCCTGGCTTGCCGGCGATGGGCCGCAACGCGGCCCCAAATTGCTTAACTGACCGGCATTAGGGCTTGCCCGCTCCCACAGGAACCCCGCCGCCCTAAGCCCTGTGATGTCCCTGTGGGAGCGGGCAAGCCCGCGAAGAGGCCCGCTCAGGCAACCTCAACCAACCTGTTTCAACCAAGCCTGAATCTGTTCCAAAGTAGCGGTAGCGCCACCACAAACAATCACCAACACGTTTTGGTAGCTGCCCAGTGGGTCGGCATCATAAGCCAACGCCAACGCCGCCCCACACGCCGGCTCCACCAACATACGATGATCAAGCAAAAACCGCTCGCAAGCCTCCAACGCCGCGCGGTCGCTGACCAGGTGGCTGTGCACCGGGTGCTGTTGCGTGCAGGCCAGCGCCTGTTCGGCCACCCGCTTGGCACCGAGTGAACTCGCGATCGAAGCAATGCGCGGCAACTCGACCGTGTGCCCGGCCTGCATGGCCGCGTGCAGCGAGGCAGCACCCGTGGTCTCCACGGCCAGCACCGGCACATCTCCCCAGCCATTGCGCTGCAGCCCCTCGACCACACCGCTGAGCAGCCCGCCACCGCCTACTGACAGCACCACGGCATCGGGCTTGAACCCGGCCGCTGCCACTTCGTCGACCAGGCTGGCATGCCCGGCCCACAGCAACGGGTCGTCGAACGGGTGGATGAAGGCATCGCCAGCGCCGACCAGGGTCAGCGCCAGCTCGTTGGCCTCCTGCCAGGAGCTACCGTGCACCAGCACCTTGGCATCCTCCTGGCGCAGTAGCTCCTTGGCCCGTTCAGTGGTGGTCTCGGGCACGACTACGGTCACCGGTACCCCCAGCTTGCGCCCGGCATAGGCGACCGCCAGGCCGGCATTGCCCCCCGAAGACGACACGAAGTGCTTGGCGCCACGGGCCACGTGTACCTCGCAGGCGTGGCCCACACCGCGCAGCTTGAACGAGCCGCAGGGCTGCAGGGCATCGAGCTTGAGCCAGATGTTGCGACCGGCCGCCAGCGACAGTGGGCGCGATTCGATCAGGGGGGTAGGAATGTGCAAGGTCATTGGCTGGCTCCACGCAGTTGTTCGAGGTAGTTGTAGACGGTGTAGCGGGTGACGCCGAGGGCACTGGCAGCCTTCTCGACACCACCCTTGACGATGAACAGGCCACGTTCCTGCATCACCCGCACGGCTTCGACCTTGGCCTGCTTGTTCATCCGCCCCTGCCCGCAGCGTTGCAGCGAGGCCTGGATGATCTCGCTCATCAGCAATTCCATGTCGGCGGGTTCGTTGACGGCGGGTGTGGCGCCCAGGGGCTGGAACTGCTGAAGGAAGTTCATGGCAGCGTCCAGGCCGGTGACATCGGTGTTGACGCACAGGCTGGCGAACGGGTGGCCGCTGCTGTCACGGAAGATGGCCGTGGCGCTGCGCAGGGTGCGGCCCTTGAGCGTAGTGGGGTAGTCGGGCAGCACCACCGGCTCACAGCCGTGTTGGTCGGCCGAGGCCTGCATCAGCGCCTTGAAACCCTGGTCCTGCTCGGGTGCGGCGAGGATCGGGCTGCCGATACTGCGCCCGGAAAGATGGCCGTTGACGATCGCCACCACCGAGTGCTCGGGGTGGTCGAGGTCGTGCAGGAGGATTTCCATGTTGCGCGCGGCAACGCTGCCCAGGGCCTGGATGGCGGCCTTGAGCACGGTGAGGGTGAGCTGGCGTTCTTCGATGGGGAGAATGGGCATGATAGATCGCAAAATCAACGTTTTGTGTATTTTTACACATTAAGTTGAACTTTGCGATCTGTGTTGGTTTTACCGGCCTCATCGCTGGCAAGCCAGGCTCCCACAGGAATTGCACATGACTTGAGGTCCATGCAATCGATGTGGGAGCCGGCTTGCCGGCGATGGGCTGCGCAGCAGCCCTGGTATTTAGCCCAGCGCCGGCGTGCGCGGCGGGATCATGCGGCGCGAGCCGGTCGCTTCGAAGGCAGCACCATAGCTCAGCAGCGCGTTGTCGCTATAAGCGCGCCCGGCAAAGGTCAGCCCCACCGGCATGCCGATGTCGGCCATCACGCCCATGGGCACGGTCACGGTCGGCACGCCCAGGTGACGGATCGCCAGGTTGCCGTTGGCCACCCAGACACCGTTGCTCCAGGCGATGTCCGCCGATGCCGGGTTGATGTCGGCATCCGCCGGCCCCACGTCGGCCACGGTCGGGAACAGCACGGCGTCCAGGCCCAGCTGGTCCATCCAGTCTTCCAGGTCCAGCTTGCGGGTCTGCTCCAGGCCACGCAGGCCGTCGGGCAGGGTTTCGATCTGGTCCCAGGTCTTCAGGCCACGCTTGGCCATGTTGACGTACTCGTCCATGCCGGCCGCCAGGTCGTCCTCACGGTTGGGCAGGGTGCCCGGGTCGTGCGGGAAGATCTGCGGGCCGTCGACGTCGGCCAGGCGGTTAAGCTTGGGGTCGCCGTTGGCGCGCAGGAAATCATCGAAGCCCCAGCCCGACAGTTCCCACAGCTCGTCATGCAGGAACGCCTTGCTGACGATGCCACGGTTGTACACCGTTGGCGCACCCGGGCGATCACCTTCGCAGTTGGATACCAGCGGGAAGTCCACTTCCAGCACTTCGGCGCCAGCCGCCTCCAGAGCCTGGCGGGCTTGCTGCCAGAGGTCGATCACGGTAGCGCGGGTGTTGATGCGCTGACCGGTCGGGCCGCCGATGCCTGGTTTTTCGGAGGTGCCGGCTTCGCTGTCGGCATTGATGTACATGCGCGGTACGCCAAAGCGCTTGCCCTTGAGCGAGCCGGCATCCACCGCCAGGTCCAGGTACGAAGCCGGGCGCACCGTCGAGGCTGCCGGGATCGGCACCCAAGGTTGCAGGCGCCACAGGTCGCCGCGCGGGTCAGCGTCGTCAGCAACCACCACGTCGAGAATTTCCAGCAAGTCGGCCATGGTGCGCGCATACGGCACCACCACGTCCATGGTCGGCGTTAGCGGCCAGTTGCCACGCACCGAAATCACCCCACGCGACGGGGTGTAGGCGCACAGGCCGTTGTTGGACGCCGGGCCGCGGCCGCTGGACCAGGTTTCTTCGGCCAGGCCGAAGGCACTGAAGCTGGCAGCGGTGGCAGTGCCGGCACCGTTGGACGAGCCGGAGGCGAACGGCGCAGTCAGGTAATTGGCGTTGTACGGGCTTTCGGCGCGGCCATACACGCCACGCTGCATCCCGCCGTTGGCCATTGGTGGCATGTTGGTCTTGCCCAGGCACACGGCACCGGCCGCGCGCAGGCGTTCGATGGTGAAGGCGTCGCGCTGGGCCACCAGGTCCTTGAAGGCCGGGCTGCCCGATGCAGCGGTCAGGCCCTTGACCAGGTAGCTGTCCTTGGCGGTGTAGGGGATGCCGTCCAGCGGGCTCAGTACCTGGCCCTTGGCGCGGCGGGCGTCGGAGGCCTCGGCTTCTTTCAGCGCCTGTGGGTTGCGCACCACTACGGCGTTCAGCGCGGTGGCAGTGTCGGCGCCGTCGTAGGCGTCGATACGGGCCAGGTAGGCCTTGACCAACTCGACCGCCGTCGTGCGGCCCGACTCGAGCGCGTCGCGCAGCTCGGCAATGGAAACCTCGGTTACCTCGATCATGCGTTCACCAAAAAAATGTGCAGGTGGGGGCTATTGCGAGGAGTGTACAAGAAGGGCATGGCGGACGCAGGTTTGCGCGGGGGCAAATGGTTTGTGCAGGTGGGCATTGTCGGGGCCTGTACTGCTCCCTTCGCAAGGCGACGCGGTCCCCTGTAGGAGCGGCCTTGCGTCGCGATGGGCTGCAATGCAGCCCCAGGTTCTCAGCGTAAATACACAGATTGCCGGGGCTGCTTCGCAGCCCATCGCGACGCAAGGCCGCTCCTACAAGGGCTCGCGTCAGCCGGCTGAGAAGGTCAGTCCAGATCCTGCGCGGAATGCCGCTCTGGC
This sequence comes from Pseudomonas sp. NPDC089407, assembly GCF_044900445.1. Lineage (NCBI taxonomy): Bacteria > Pseudomonadati > Pseudomonadota > Gammaproteobacteria > Pseudomonadales > Pseudomonadaceae > Pseudomonas > Pseudomonas sp. NPDC089407. Next base: position 141,019 of record NZ_JBJDNB010000001.1, on the reverse strand, counting down.
ACCTGAGTGCCTTCATCCCCCCAGGTGCGGTTCACCCGGGTACCACGCTGCACCGCCGGGCGCAGGGCAATTTCCTCGGCCCAGCGCTGCACATGCGGGTACTCGTCCACCGCCAGAAACTCCGCTGCGCCATACAGGTTGCCGCGCACCAGCTGGCCATACCACGGCCACACGGCGATATCGGCGATGCTGTATTCATCGCCGCCCAGGTAGCGGCTTTCGGCCAGGCGGCGTTCAAGCACATCCAGCTGACGCTTGGCCTCCATGGTGAAACGGTTGATGGCGTACTCGATCTTTTCCGGCGCGTACACATAGAAGTGGCCAAAGCCGCCACCCAGGTAAGGCGCCGCACCCATCTGCCAGAACAACCAGTTCAGGCTTTCGGTGCGCGCCGCTGACGACTGGGGTAGCAAAGCGCCGAATTTGTCCGCGAGGTATAGCAGGATCGAGCCGGACTCGAACACCCGCACCGGCGGCTCGACGCTGCGGTCGAGCAGGGCGGGGATCTTCGAATTGGGGTTGATCTGCACGAAGCCGCTGGAAAACTGATCGCCTTCGCCGATGCGAATCAGCCAAGCATCGTACTCGGCACCGATATGGCCCAGGGCAAGCAACTCTTCAAGGGCGATGGTCACCTTGACGCCGTTGGGCGTGGCCAGCGAATACAGTTGCAGCGGGTGCTTGCCCTGCGGCAGGTCCTTGTCGTGGGTCGGGCCGGCAACCGGGCGGTTGATGCTGGCGAACTGGCCGCCGGAGGCTGCGTCATTGCGCCAGACTTTGGGTGGCACGTAGGCGGGCTTGCTCATGCATGAAACTCCTTCAATGGCGCTAAAACGGTCACGTAAAGACGTTGACCTGCATCTATGCCACGGGTTCGCCGTCACGCGCAAATGCATAGGGCGCACGCACACCGTGCATGACGTGGGTTTCATTCAGTTTTCATCCGGCGCACGCCGTGCGGGTCCTATGCTGGCATATCGCTTCACCCGCAAGGAGCTGCCGGCCGATGACTATTCCCCGTTGCGTGTTGGCGTTGGCCCTGCTCGGCGGCCTGCTGGGCCATGCCGAGGCTGCGCAGTGGGCAGCCGGCTTGCACCACATGACCTTGCCCGACCCGGTCGATAGCCGGCCCATGCAGGCACTGGCCTTCTACCCGGCGCTCGGCCAGGCCCGCAGTACCCGTATCGACGGTTACCCGATCGAGGTAGCCGAAGAAGCCCCCATTGCCACGGGGCGGTTCCCGCTGCTGGTGCTGTCGCATGGCAATACTGGCAGCCCATTGGCCCTGCATTACCTAGCCACCTCGCTGGCGCGCCAAGGGTTCGTGGTGGTGGCGGTGGTGCACCCCGGGGACAACGCCCGCGACCACAGCCGCCTTGGCACCTTGAGCAACCTTTATGGCCGGCCGCTGCAAGTCAGTGCCGCGATCACTGCGGCCCGCGACGATGGCTTGGTGGGGCCTTACCTGAATGACGGCAAGGTGGGTGTAATCGGCTATTCAGCGGGGGGGGAAACCGCGTTGATCCTGTCCGGCGCGCGCCCCGATCTCGACCGCCTGCGCCAGTACTGCCTGGAGCGCCCGAACGACGCCGACGCCTGCAAGACCCACGGCATACTGATTGCCGACCGCAGCGAACTGGCGCCCGAAGCCGACCCGCGCGTGGGTGCAACCATGTTGATGGCGCCGCTGAGCCTGCTGTTCGGCCGCCATGCCCTGGCCGGGGTGCGGGTGCCAGTACTGATCTACAGCGGCGACAGCGACCAACTGGTGGCTGTTGACCGCAATGCCGAAGCCTTGGCCCGCAAGCTGCCGGTCACACCAGACTATCGACTGTTGGCAGGTGCCGGGCATTTCGTGTTCATGGCTCACTGCGATGCCGAGCAGTACGTGCGGATGCCGGCGCTTTGCAAGGACGCCGACGGTGTCGACCGCCGGCATATCCACCACTCCCTGCAGCGTGAAACCGCCGCGTTTTTCAGTGAGGCGCTGGGCGCGCCGGAACTGGCCGCACGTTTATCTGCGACGGGCGCGTCGCGCCAGTAGCAGCGTCAGGCCAACGCCGGCCAGCGCGAGCAGGGCGGCCACGCAGAAGATCGAGGCATAGCCCAGGTGCACGGCAACAGCCCCCATCACTGGCCCGGCAATGGCCAGCGCCAAGTCGAAGAACACCGCGTAAGCGCCCAGCCCCGCTCCGCGGCTGCTGCTAGGCACCTGCTTGATCGCCTCGACACCCAATGCCGGGTACACCAGCGACAATCCGAAACCGGTCAGCCCCGCACCCACCAGTGCCCACGGCGGCGAGGGTGCCAGCCACAGCAGGCCGAGGCCGAGCACTTCGGTGGCCATGCAGGCAACCGCCACGTTGTAGCCACCAAAGCGGTTGACCGCATTGACGAACAACAGCCGCGAAATGATGAAGCACACGCCAAAGGCACTGAGGCACCAGGCCGCACCGGCCCAGCCGCGCTCAAGGTAATACAGTGTGACAAATGTGGTCAGGGTGCCGTAGCCGATCGAGGCCAGGGTCAAGCCCAGGCCACACGGTGCCACACGGCCGAAAGCCGACCAGAACGGTAGGCGCTCGCCGCGCACCACCACCACATCGGGGCGCTTGCGCAGCACCAGCAGGGCAACGGTTGCCAGCACCAGCAGCGCCGGCCCCAGCACGCTGAAGTCCAGCCCGTCCACGGCCAGCACACCCAGTGGCGCGCCGATGGCAATTGCGCCGTATGAGGCGATACCGTTCCATGAAATCACGCGGGCGGTGTGCTCAGGGCCGACCTGGCTGATACCCCAGCTGAGGGTTGCAACACCAATCAGCCCTTGAGCGATACCCAGCAGCAAACGGCCGCCGAGCAGCAGTGCCAGGCTGAGCAGCGGCAGGTTCAGGGTCCAGGCCGACAGCAGCGTCAACACCCCGCAGCCGGCAATGCCCAGCAGGCCAAAGCGGATGGCTTGCTTGCCTCCCAAGGTGTCTGCCACCTTGCCGGCAAACGGGCGGCTGAGCAGCGTGGCCAGGTACTGCAGGCCAATCGTCACCCCAGCGATCACTGCGCCAAAGCCGAGCTGGTCGTGCACATAGCTGGGCAGCACCGCAATCGGCAGGCCGATGCAGAGGAAGGCAATGAAGGTGTAGAAGACGATCGACAGAATCTGCAGGGTGATGTGCAGGGTGTTGCTGGTGGGGGCGGGTTGTTGCGCGGTCATGGGCTCGTTCGCGGGCAGGCGGTTGGGCATGGTCCCATCATGGCCGTTGCGCGCAGGAAATGAAAGCAGGCTAACGAATTATTCGTCGGGTAGTGCCAGCCTGTGGGATAGGTGGTGGGTTCTTCGCGGGTGAACCCGCTCCTACGAGGACCTCCACATGTCCGCAGGCCCGGAGATCCCTGTAGGAGCGGGTTTACCCGCGAAGAGGCCGGCCCAGCCACCCAAGATGGCCAGGCTTACCTTCAATCAGACCAACACACCCTGGCTACGCAGGTAGTCATCGTAAGTACCGCTGAAGTCCACCACACCATCGGGCGACAGCTCGATAATGCGCGTGGCCAGCGACGACACGAACTCGCGGTCGTGGCTGACGAACAGCAGGGTACCTGGGTAGTTTTCCAGCGCCAGGTTCAGCGCTTCGATCGATTCCATGTCCAGGTGGTTGGTCGGCTCGTCCATCACCAGCACGTTCGGCTTCTGCAGGATCAGCTTGCCGAACAGCATGCGGCCTTGCTCACCACCGGAAATCACCTTTACCGACTTGAGGATCTCGTCGTTGGAGAACAGCATGCGCCCGAGGGTGCCGCGGATCACCTGCTCGCCGGAGGTCCACTGGCCCATCCAGTCGAACAGGCTCACGTCGTCTTCAAAGTCGTGGGCGTGGTCCTGGGCGTAGTAGCCCACCTCAGCGCTGTCGGTCCACTTCACCGAGCCGGCATCCGGGGTCATTTCGCCGACCAGGGTGCGCAGCAGGGTAGTCTTGCCGATACCGTTGGGGCCGATGATCGCCACGCGCTCGCCCGCTTCGACGGTAAGGTCGAAGTTCTTGAACAGCACTTTGTCGTCGAAGGCTTTTGCCATTTTCTCGACGACCACGGCCTGGCGGTGCAGCTTTTTGGTCTGCTCGAAGCGAATGAACGGGCTGACACGGCTGGAAGGCTTGACCTCGGCCAGCTGGATCTTGTCGATCTGCTTGGCGCGCGAAGTGGCCTGCTTGGCTTTCGAGGCGTTGGCCGAGAAGCGGCTGACAAAGGTCTGCAGCTCGGCGATCTGGGCTTTCTTCTTGGCGTTGTCCGACAGCAGTTGCTCGCGCGACTGGGTGGCTGCAGTCATGTACTCGTCGTAGTTGCCCGGGAACAGGCGCAGTTCGCCGTAGTCCAGGTCAGCCATGTGGGTACAGACGCTGTTGAGGAAGTGGCGGTCGTGGGAAATGATGATCATGGTGCTGTTACGCGCCGTGAGGATCGATTCCAGCCAGCGGATGGTGTTGATGTCCAGGTGGTTGGTCGGTTCGTCGAGCAGCAGCACGTCCGGATCCGAGAACAGCGCCTGGGCCAGCAGCACGCGCAGCTTCCAGCCTGGCGCCACTTCGCTCATCGGGCCGAAGTGCTGTTCCAGCGGAATACCCAGGCCCAGCAGCAGTTCACCGGCGCGGGATTCGGCAGTGTAGCCGTCCATTTCAGCGAATTCGGTTTCCAGCTCTGCGACGGCCATGCCGTCTTCCTCGGTCATTTCCGGCAGCGAGTAGATACGGTCACGCTCGGCCTTGACCTTCCACAGCTGGCCGTGGCCCATGATCACCGTGTCGATCACGGTGAATTCCTCGTAGGCGAACTGATCCTGGCGCAGCTTACCCAGGCGGGTGTTCGGCTCGAGCATGACCTGGCCGCCGGACGGCTCAAGGTCACCGCCGAGGATTTTCATGAAGGTCGACTTGCCGCAGCCATTGGCGCCGATCAGGCCGTAGCGGTTGCCGTTGTTGAATTTGACGGAAACGTTTTCGAACAGCGGCTTGGAGCCGAACTGCATGGTGATGTTAGCGGTGGAGATCAAAGGGCTTACCTATCAGTAACTTACGACGCTGGGCTTTCAGCTGATACCGATTTGATACCAATCTTGAGTTTTTCCAGCTCGCTCCAGTCGGAGCTTGAGTTAAGCCAACGGGCATACGTCGACAGCAGCATCTGAACGCTGTGACCCAGCTGTTGGGCGATAAATGCGGGGTTGAGGCCGGACATTAAGCATATTGTCGCATAGGTGTGGCGGCAGTTGTATGGGGGGCGACGCCTGATCCCCAATTCATTCAGCACCGGCACCCACTGTTTGTGCAAATCGGAGGTCTGTCTCACGTACTCGGCGTTCTTTGACGGCGGGAACAGGAAGGGGGTTTCGGTCACCGCTCCCTTGCCATCCCTGCGGCGATCCGCGTACTGCCTGGCGAACTGGATTGCCAGCAACGCCCGATCGTTCAGCAGCACGAAACGATCCCGGCCGGTTTTCGTCCTTTCCTCAACCTCACCCAGTGCGATGGTCCGTTTGACGTGTACGGTCCGTCTCTCCATGTCAATCACATCCCAACGCACGGCCAAGGCCTCCGACAGGCGGAGGCCGGTGAAGAACATGAATTCAAACAGAGCGGCGTAGATGAGGCTGGGCCAGTGCTTGTGCTGGTACAGCTTGTCGATGATGGTGTTGGCTTCTGCCAGGGTGAAAGGATCGATCTCTTTCTTCGAGCGCTTAGGCAGGTCGATCAGCTCGGCGGGATTCTTTGCAAGCAGACCTTCCCGGGTGGCTGCAGTAAGGATGGTGGACAGCCTAGTGATCGCATTGCGCTTCACGTTTGGGGAGGTCCATTCAGTTTCGGCGATGACGCGACGCAGCAAATTGGTCGTGATCAGGTCGACACGGACCATGGCCAGTCGCGGTACCCAGTAGAGGTTCAGGGCGCTCTTGTAGTTGTTGTGCGTGCCCTGGGTGATTTCCCGGCCGTCGAGCCAGAGCTGGGCATACTCGCCGAAGGTCGGCTTACCGCCGACCGCAGCCTGTGAACTGGGGAACAGCTCTGCGTACTTGTCCTGGTCAAGGAGGCCGAGCTTGTTGAGGCTGGTTACCTGATCGCGAAGGTTGGATGCAGCCTTGATCCCTTTTTGTGTCGGGGGATAGGGGAGCGTTTCGCATCGACGGACACCGTCCCATGTGAAACGAATGCGGAGGGAGTTGCGGAAGATTTCGACCCCACAGGGTAAACCCATTGGCTTTCCAGCCATTCGTCATACCTCTTTTTGCTGTAGATGATCCGGCCGCCATGCTTCATCCAGACGCCCTCGGGGATCTTCCCATCCAGACGCCGATGCTCCAGGGAGCGTTTAGTGCAGCCGATCAGTTCGGCTAGTCGTTGCTCGGTGACTTTGTCGACGTCACCGGTGGTTTCGATATCCATGGGATGGTCTCCACGCCGCCGGTGGCGGCAGGTTGGTGGTCAGGCCGTAGCCTTGGCGATGGTCTGCTCGAAGCGCGAGGCCAGTTCGGCGTTGACTTCGGCCTTGGCCAGGCTGTCGGCGGTGCCCTTCGCGCGGTGCAAGGCTTCGTACTTGCGCAACTGGGCGGCAGCGTCGACCAAGTCGGTCAACATGAGCGGCGCCGCGGCGATCAGCTTGGCGTTGGCCCGGCGCAGGTCGCGGCTGAGTTCTGCCGGGCCGATCTCGGTGAAGGTCACGCAGTCGCCGCAATCTGCGATCATCCAGCCATCGGACGGAAGCGCCTTCACGCCGTCTCCGCTGTCAGCGCCCAGGCCGGTGAAGACCTCGGTTTCGTTTAGGACTTCCCAAGGGCCTGGCGTGTGTTTGTGTTTCGTCATGGCAATAGCTCTCCATGCCCGCGCATGTCGGCGGGCTTGAGTAGTTGGGGGAGGGGTTAGGCGCGCGCTTCGAAGAGTTCGATCTGCGCGGCCTGGGTGTCGCGAATGTTGATTGCTTCGGCGATTCGCTGCTGCGCGATGTCGATGTACCCAAGCGGGTTGCCATGTTCGTCGGTGTCTTTCTCGATGCCGATGAAACGGCGGCCCAGTTGAATGCAGGCAACGCCGGTTGTTCCGCTGCCCATAGTGTTGTCGAGCACAACCTGGCCGGGGTTGGTGTAGGTGGCGATCAGGAACCGCATCCAGCTGACCGGCTTCTGGGTTGGATGGAAGTTTGCAGTCTGCTTGTCGCTCGAGAAGAACTGCACCGAGCGCGGGTACCGGTCCGTGGAGTCGTACTCGGTGAGTGACAGAGCCTTGCCGTAGCACTCCGAGTTGACCGTCTTCCGCTTCGCCGTGCGCCGCTGGTGCCCGGTGGTCATCTGCGGGTTGTACACCGGCTGGCGCCGATAGAAGACCTGAGCGCTTTCGTGCGCTCGTAGGGGCTGCTTCTTCGCATTGAGGAAGCCGGTCGCGTTGCCTTTCTCCCAGATCCACTCGTAGCGGTAGTCGCGGGGGTTGCTGGCGACCACTAGCGAGCTGAAAGGCTGGGCCGCGCAGAGGATAATGGCCGCCTCAGGCTTGGCGATTCTCAAGTACTGCTCCCAGAGTGGGGCGAAGGGGATCACCACATCCCAGGCGCACTGGGTGGTGCCATAGGGCAGGTCAGCCAGCACCAGATCGACGCTGGCGTCCGGGATCGACTTCATCACCTCCAGACACTCGCCGTGGTAGAGGCTGACTTCGCTCATCGCGGCCCCCTGTAGATCAGGTAGGCCATGTAGGCAAGGGCGATCATGGCGCCACCTGCTTGCGGTAACCTGCGTCGTAGACGAGGCCCGCATCACCAATGTCGATTTGGTCTGGCTCGTTTCCACCGGCAAGTATTCTCGCTATGTCGAAAATGGCACGCTCTCGCTCGTCCTCCGCGATCTGCTCAGGCGTGCGGATAGGGCGGAACCTGATGCCGTCAGGGTTCATGGAACCTTCAAACTTCCCGTCGCCCTTGCTGCTCTCCTGCTCCATGAAGATCATCTTCTCGCCGTAGCAGAGTACTTTGCCTTTCAGCCAGTATCCCCAGATGTCGAAGGTGCATTCGACCTCAAGGCCAACTGGCGGTAGGCCGTCGCCTTTCCACTCGACGGGTTTGACGATGCAGCGCCACGGCGCGAAAGCCTGGCAGCCATCAGGCCCATATTTGAAATGGTCGCGGATGCTGCCGTCAGGGTTCATCGCCCAGACCTCGCGCGCTACGTCGTTTTCAACTCTCCAAAAAACTGGTCGGTTATTGGGGGTGGCTGCGGGCTGGTAGTGATTTGCGCCTTCCGGTGCCTTGCTCCAATCGATTTCGCTCAAAGCTGATACCTCTCATCAATCCAGCGCCCAGGCGCCAGTGCGGGTGTAGGTCCGTTGTCCTGCTGTTCGTGCGGGGAGAGCTGGCGCTGGTTGCCGGCCAGCAGCTGGCTGTCGGGGATGCAGCTGATGCCGACCCCATTCAGCAGGTAGCAGGTGACGCCGCGCTGGCTGTCGCGCTGCACGTCGATGACGTTCTCGGTTGCGCTGGCGCCGGTGGCCAGCAGCAGGAGGCAGAGGGCGAGGCGGGTCATCGGCGACGGCCCTCAAGGCCAGGCATCAGTTTTAACTCGGGCATAGTTCCTCCTCGCCGCCATTCGGCGGACGGTTTAAGATTGATGGAAATAAGTGAGACCAGGGGAGGTCCATCAGGCAGAAGTCTTAGAAGGCTCAAATCCTTGCTGTGCAAGTTGGATGGAAAGACCATGCCGGATATAGAAAAAAGATATCGCGCTTACAAATTGCTGCGGGAACTGGACGCGCTTACGTCATCCACCATGAATCAGGTAGCTTACGGCCGCCTGGGAGGGCCAGAATGGCAAGCTGCATGCGACGCGCACCGCGCCGCCTTCGATGCCTGGATTGAATTTGCCGATTCGCTTACAGCCGAAGCGAGAGACAGGGAGCGCTCTTCTTAATCCCTAGAGAACTTATACAAAATAGAAAATCTGTATAACTTAAACGCCGATTGTCGCTTCGTTTGATTTTATGACTTACGTCACTTGAAGTTTTTTCGGCACGCATTATTTTGGCCCTCTAATGGATGAAAAAATAACGATTGGAGGAGGGCCATATGCGAGTTCGTGGAAATGTGTTTTGGAGTTGGGCAGACCCGGCGCTTCACCACCGTACCCATGACGAAACGCTCGACGACGGCACGCACATTGATGTACAGGTGAGGCTTTCAACAACAGGTCAAACACAGATGTTCATCGGCGTCTATGCACCCGAAGGCATGGCGTTGCACGAAGAAGCGTTCGATTCCCGTCCCGGCGAATCGATGACTCGTGCAATGGCCTGGGGTGTAGGACGGGCGCGCCGGATCGCTACCGAAGGAGTGCCCGCCATCACCGCCAAAGCTTCGGCGGGGTAGAGCCGTCGTCACGCACCGGGGGTTGGCTCCGAATCACAGAGCCAACCTTTCGGCATCAAGCAAGAGGTTGGGCATAGACTGGATAAGGCCCCACATAAATAGTTTGGTCGTAGCTCCTCCCTGGCTGAGCCACGAATGCTCTGCCAGCCCCTTTTGCATCTCTGCGATGAGCGAGATAAGCCACTGGGCCGCGCAGTCGTGCTTCTTCAGCGGCGGCGATGATTTCTCTCAAGCGGTTTCCCGCTGGGCTCTCTTCCGGAAGATCCTTGATAACGTTCTCCAAGACATCCAATTCCAAGATGATCGTCTTCTTCATGCTGCGCATCATTACTCCAGATTTCGCTGATACACCCAGCGTCCTTCAGCACTCTAGAAGCTTTACCCTCTAGCGGCCATATCGCAGCAGTGAATAGGCGGGAGAGGGGTTACAGCTTGGAGTACAAATGTGCTCCCTCAGGATTTCTTCTTCGCCTGGCGTGCCTTGAAACGCTCGTATGGGCCGTCAGGGAGATCGGCGATTGCATTGGCAGCCTTGATAAGCAAGTCGCCCAGGGCGGTGCGAGCTTTCGGCACAAAGGCCCTGTACCTTGTGCCGGGCGGGTAATAGGCAGCCCAGCCCATGCGGTTGCAGAGCTCCGACGCTTCGTTCAGCCCGGTATAGCGGCCATCGGCGAAGGCCTTTGCACGGCGCGGGTCCATCCACTCAAGCTCGCCGTTGACCTGTTGATCGATACGCTGATGCCGCTCGGTAAGGTCGGCCTGCAGCTTGGCGATGAGCTGCTCCAGTCGCGCGACATTGGTCGGGCCGGCCAAATCAGGCTGGCAGCTCATGGCTGGCGCTCCAGAGCCGCGCGGGCAATTGACCCGTCTTCAACGAACCAGGCCTCTTGCTCATGCCAGAGAACGTTCGCAGGCTCGCCGCTCACGCTGTCCCAATCGCTGCCGATGTCCTCGGCGAAGTGGTCTCGGTCCGCGTAGAACTTCAGGGCGGCGCGCAGCCTCTCAACCTCGCCAGGATCGGCGCGGGTGTAGAGCTCGGTCCCGACCTTCAAGTCATGCGACAAAGGCTCAATCACTTCCTTGTCGTTGGTGCCAATGGTCACTATGGCTACCGGCTCGCCATGTTGCTGCTCAGCAGACGCAGCGCCGGTCATCGGCCCCAGGCCAACAATTGGCAGTCCAGTCGCCGCCGCATCCCGCTCTGCCTCTTCTTTGGTCCACCAGATGGCCGTACTAACCATCCAGGCTATTGGCTCGGGGTGGGGCTGCCGGGCTGGCGGTTCGTTATTGAACACCTGGGCATGGGCCGGCTGGCGCGCGCGCTGTGCAATCGCCATCAGCAACGTCGACAGGGGATAACCTTGGTCGATTACGGTGCCCGGCGGCAGCTTCACTTCGCAAGGCAGCGCCTGTGGCACCTCTGCCTGTTCAACTGCGTCGGTTATTGCCTGCCAGGTGGCAGGGCCGAGGCGCATTTCTTCCTTGATGCGGTCGATGACCCACGTCGGCAGGATCGCTAGTTTGTTGCTGCTGGATCGGTTTTCTGTGGGCATGAGGATACCTCGGCTACAGTTCATGTTTTAGCCACGGGAGCACTGGAATGGTCGGGGAATTCAATAAGCACAAGCACACGCTTTATCAGGGGCGCTGGCCAGTTGGTGCGCCGGTTGGCGCGATACAGCCTGACGGCTCCGTGGTCGACGAGAAGGGCGTGCAGCGCTTTCAAATTATCGACAACGGCTTGTATGCCGCGAGCGGCGAGCTAGTAGGTCCGATCTACGTTCTTGGCGAAGAGATGGTCGTTCCTGATGATCAGGACAACTGCCTTTACTCGATCCGGCGAGATGGCGGTCGAGAAAGCTAGGCGGCCTTCATAAGAGCTTCAATAACCCGCTGCCCGGCCAGAGGTGGCACCGCATTGCCTGCCATGTGCATGGTCAACCGGTGGTTGTCTGGTCGAAGGGTGTCAGCTGGGAACGACATGGCGGCCAGGGCCTCGCTGGCGCTGAGCATGCGCATCCGGTCGCCGTCGACCAGGGCCCAGCGATCCAGGGTAGTGATGGTGCCGATCGGCCGGTTGATATCGCGGCCGGTGGTGCCTGATCCCTTGCCGTAGTAGGGCATGATGAACCGTCCGCCAAAGCGCTGGCGGCCGTTACGTACCCGGTTCAGCGTGGCCGGAGCCCGACCTGGCCTCTCAATCTGCGACCAGCGCCCAGCATCGAAATCGAGGAAGCTGGCGGCCGGCACATGCCGTTCCTGCGGCAGCTGCAGCATCATCGGGGCCTTGCTGCGCGTCAGAACCATGAACAGGCGCACACGGTGCTGCGGCACGCCGAGGTCGGCGCAGTCGACGATGTGTGGCGCGGCCTGATACCCCAGCGCCTGCACTGCCTGCAGCCAGGCCGGGTAGAGCACCCAGTCGGTGAACTCCGGGACGTTCTCGATCACTGCCGCATACGGCCGGTGGAACTCCAGGGCCGATACCGGGGCCCAGGCCGTCGAGCGCGAGGCGTCATGCTCGGGGTTGCCCGACTTCTTGCCGCGGGCCTTGGCGTGGCCTTGGCAGCAGGGAGAGGCAAGCAAGATGTCGTGCGCCGGCACCTGCTCCCAGCGGGCCTGGTGCAAGTCCTGGCAGACGTGCTGCGTGTCTGGGTGGTTGGCGCTGTGCCATTCAACGGCCACCGGCCAGTGGTTTGCCGCCCAGAGAACCTGGACGCCTGCGGCGCGCGCGCCGGTGCTCCATCCGCCGAGGCCGGCGAACAGGTCGATTGCTGTGGTCATGGTGATTCCTGAATACCTGAATACCTGAAGGGCTGGAGCGATGATGTGATGTGCGGTAATTTGCCGGCTGTGCCTGCTAAAACACCTACAGCTGGACGGAGTGCTTATGATTATTAATGACGATAAATCGGTTGAGTTCGAAGTAGGCGACTGTGTCTGCGACACTACAACTGGCGAGGAACGCTGCGGTGTCATCGAAGAAATCGACGACACGATGGTGCGCGTTTCGTGCAACGAGCATCACGGAAAAGAGTGGTGGGTTGACGAGTCCAGGTGCTACCCAGGCTAGCTTCCAAGACCGTTCGACGTCTCAATCGCCGCAGAAACAGTCGATATCCTCGGCCAGATAATCGAAATCAAAATCTGTCTGTCTTGAGCGTTGGTCCGCTGACCAGGCCAGTGACCGGTAATTGGGCCGGTCCTGGCGAAACACTTGGCCGAACCGCTGCTCAGTGCCAGACCACCAGATCACCCTGGACGGGTCTTCCTGAATGGTCCTGATCAACTTGGCCTCGTTCTTCTTCCAGCACAGGTCGCAATTGCCGTAGTCCGAATCCATGCCCAAGTCGAAAGGCTGATCGGCCCAGAAAGCCGCCACGTCCTCTTTGATGATGCCGGCGACGTAGGATGGGCAAACGCTGTCCCAGCGGGCATTGCCGCGCTCGTTGGCGGTCATCATCCGGCTGTAGCGTCGAGGCTCGTCGTAGCGAATGCCGACGATGCAATCCCACTCGTCATAGCCCAGGGCGCGCATATGCTTCTCGCCGATCTTCACCTTCAGGTAGGCGGTGCACATGTTGTTGCTGAAGTTCGGCAGCACGGCCGGCAGGTTCTTTTCGGCCTTCCGGTATGCCTGGTAGTACTCGAGCATCATCGTGAACGGCTCGCCGTTGCGGCTGGCCGTATCGAAGTCGACGATCTTGTACCAGGGCGCGTCGTCCGGCTGGCCATAAACCCTGCACCATTCCATCCAGACGATGTTGACGCCCCAGTTCTTGGACATGGCGTCGATGAACGCCAGTGTTTCCTCGCGCTCCTTGCCGGTGTTCTGGAAGAAGGCGTGCACATCTGTCGGAAGCTTGCCGCCGTGGGCCTCAAGGATTTTCCAGAGCATGTGCCCGCTAGTGCGGCCACCACTGACGCCGATCTGCGCCGGCCCAGTGATCTGGTAGGGGGTCATGGGAAATCTCCATTGCAGGCGCCGCCCTCGCCGGGGAGGCGTGTTTAGATGGCAATTTGATGTCATTTGGGCTATTGCTTGTAATCCCAGCCCAGCGAGTTGAACCCCGATGGACCGCGAGCCAACGAATCAGGAAATCGCAGCAGTTGTGGGAATTGGTGAGGACCAAGTCGACAAGTACCGCCAGGAAGCAGTGCTACTGGGCGACGGATCCTGGCTTGTCCACTTCTCCTACGACATGCCGAGAGAGCTTCGGCACAGCTTTACCGGTAGCTTTACGGCGGTCATCACCTGTCCGATCTCTGAGTACGACGCTAGGTCTGCTGACTGAGCCCTGATATGCCAAACTGAAGCGAAACGTCCACCGTCGTGCTTCAGGAGCCGAAGTGTTTATCAACGAGCTAGATTGGCGGCCGCTAAGCCAGGCAGAGCGACAGAAACTCGTATTGCTGCTCGAGGAGGCACGCCAGCCGAAAGAGCGGAGTGGCGAGGTGCGTTGGTGGGCTTACCGAGCCAGGGTCATTGAGCTTCTGCTCGACAACCCGGCGGAGCGTGGAGAGGACGCCGACATCTGCAACCTGGTGGTACACCTCGCCAAAAGCCTGTCGGCTTCCGATATCGAAGCCTTCGGTACTGAAAATGTCATCGCAGGGCGGTGCAAAATGGAGGCTTGTCGTGGGCTTCCCGGCGTAGCAGCCGAAGCGTTTGTTTTGTTCCAGAGCAACGTCGCCACATCGCCTCGATACAGCCCGTTTGATGGGAGCTGCATCGTCCCGGATCGCAGATTCCATATTTGAGGCGCTGGCGGGCAGCGCCGGAGGGTCATGGGCAGTTGTTCGCGCCGCAGTGCTGGCAGTCGTTGAGGTATCGGCCGTCCCAGCTGATGAAGCGTCCGCAGCCGTGGCAATTGAGCGGCCGCTCCCAGGGCTTGCGCTGCTTTCTTGGCACCACCAGTTCAATGCCGGTGCCTTGCAGGGCCTCTTTGATATTTACGTCCCGCTTGTGCACCAGGCGCCTGGCCTTGGCCTCGAGGTAAGAGAAAGGCCAGATCACCGCTTCCTCTCGCGTGTTGCCGATCGCTTCGGCAGCCTCAAGCGTGAGGTGGTGTGCTTTGTCGAACCGGAAGGTGTGGCCTATTGGCCATCTGGCCAGGGCAATGTCGTTCCCGTTCCAGTGACCCAGGATCTGCAGTACAACGGCGCATCCCGGGCTCAGCTGGTCGCGGGCTTCGTCCAGGCTGATGTACTGGTGGTCGACGCCGAGATGTGCGCGGGCATCGACGTAATCTTTTGGCCAGGGAATGTCTGTTTCCCGGTGGCTACAGGCCTGCTCTTGGGTGAACAGCTCGGCCTTGTCGAGGCTGGTGGTGTAGCCGCCACCCAGTGCCCAGAACATAAGGCCGTCACCCGTGTTGCTGCGGCTGTCCTGTAGGTAGAACTGGGTCATGCTGCCTCCGCCTGCTGCTTCTCCTTGATCGCCATGATTGCATTGGCCGCGTGGCGAACGTAGAACAGGCGCGCCATCAGGTTCGGGCATGGCTTGCTGATCTTGGTCTCCCAGAGGTCGCTTCCGCCGATCAGCGACTCATTGCTCTGGAGGAAATCGTAGGCAAGCACAAGTTCGGTATCCCGGCCTTCGGCGAAGGTCTCAACCTCCTCGATGACATCGGCCAGGTCGCTGAACGGTAGTCGCAGGTCACCGGCTTCTTCCTGGTTGCGCAACCATCCGACCAGCAGCTCTGCCTGATCGAGGGTGGCTCCTTGGTCAGGGATGCCGCTGATCTCCTCAGGGATCTGATCGGCATCAAACTCTTCATCAATGCGGCCAACGATGCAGCTGCAAACCGTATCGCGAATGCTGTCGAAGTCGATGACCTCGCGCTTGCAGGTACTCTCCAGTTTTTCGTGCAGATATCCATCGCTTTGGTGGCGCAGGAAGTTGATGCCGTAGTCGGCGCCGACATGCCATAACAGCCCGTCGATATCGCCGAACATCGACATGCCGTAGGCGGTCACGCAGATATCGAAGTGGTAGACCCGGGTTCCAGGCTGCTGACAGCGCCAAACCTCGACGCCGTTCTCATTTACCAGCTGGGTGTATTGGTGCTGGGCCAGGTCTTCAGCGACGCGGGCGGCGAGTTCGGAGCGTTCTTGGTCTTTCATGGCTTTCTCCATGCATGCGCCGCCCTCCGTGGCGGGGCGGCATGATAATTGGGGTCAGGCTGCTGCCGAGCGCTTGAGCTGGTCGACCAGCTGAGTCGGCACGCCCTTGATCATCAGCGTGCCGGCCTCCTGGTCGAATTCGATCTTGTTGCCCAGCAAGTGCGCTTCGAAGCTGATCGACAACCCTTCGGCGCGGCCGGTGAAGCGGCGGAACTGGTTTATCGTCCGCTTATCGGCAGGAATCTCGGCAGACAGGCCATAGTCAGCGTTGCGGATGAACTCGGCGAAGTTCTGCGGGCGGTCTTCGTCAAGCAGCTCGGACAGCTCTTGCAGGGTCACCGGCTCGCCCAGCTTGGTCTGGGCGGTGGCGTACTCGACCAGGGTATGGGTCTTCTCGCGGGCTGCTTCCTCAGGCAGAACCTCACGCTCGATGAAGTCGCTGAAGGCCTTGAGCAGAGTCCGGGTTTCGCCCGGGCCGTCCACACCTTCCTGGCAGCCGATGAAGTCGCGGAAGTAGTCGGAGATCTTCCGGCCGTTCTTGCCCTTGATGAACGACACGTACTGCTTGGAATCCTTGTTGTTGCGCCACTCCGAGAGGTTGATGCGGGCGGCCAGGTGCAGCTGTGACAGGTCCAGGTGGCGGGATGGCTTCACGTCCAGCTCGGCACTCACCGTCACGCTGTCGCGATGCTGCAGGAGGGCGACGCCGAGGTACTCGGTCATGCCCTGCTGGTAGTGGGCGAAGAGGACGTGGCCGCCGGTGTTGAGGTTCGACTCTTCCATCAGGCGCTGAAGATGCTCGACTGCCTGGTCGGTAAACGCCATGAACTCTGTCTGGCCATCCACGAAGGACCGAAGCCAGCCGCTGAACGGGTAGGCGCCGGACTCACCGTGGAAGAAACCCCAGGCCTTGCCCTGCTTGGCGTTGTAGGCGTCGATGAGGTCTGCCAAGAGGTTGTCGATGGCTTCGCTTGGTGGCAGCGCGCCATTGGCCTTGTGCAGTACTGCCGGGCTGCCATCTGGCTTCTTGTCGATGAAGTGCATTGCTGCGTTACGGATAGGCATGAGGGATTCTCCGTGGCCGCTAAGCGGCATGGTGGCAATTTGATTTTGGATGGGGTATTACGGAGGACCGACATGGGGTCGGACACAAGGAGTTTTGAGTGGACTATTCAGGCGTGGAACATACCATCAGGCTTAGCACCGATGAGCTTTCAGGGTGCCCCTATTGCAGCCAGCGGTTTGGCACTTCTATTGACTGGGATATCAATCACTTGATTCAAGAGCATCAGGGGCGACTTCTTCATGTCGGTTCGGAGTCTCTAAATAAGGGCGACGAACCCTCCTACTACTCTACAGTAGCGATTTTAGGATTCGTTACTCCACCGCCGAAACGAGAAACGTCAGTGCGATTCACTACTCAAGCGCCGCCTCAGAACTAGGCAATCTCAGCGCCTCACGTACCCTGAAGCTCTCAAGCTTTCGCGCCACATCCGGTGAAACCGTGATTTCGTGGCGCGGAGGCGTAAGAAGCGGCAGCGCCCCACCCGGGCCCAGCCCGTGCAGGTGATGAATCATCAGCGTCATCGCCTCGCCCTGTTCCTCGATCCCGGCCCACTCCATCAGCTCCAGCAGGGCCTGTTTAGTCCCTGGTCGAACCTTCAAGCGCAGGTCTTCTTCCTGGTGCTTTGCTGACTTCTCGCGCCGGCGCCGGTCGCGCTCTGCCTGATCCATGGCCATACGGCACCTCCTTCAATCCGCTGGGCGGGATGTGTATGTGCAGCTGGCGGCGACGCTGCTGCGTGATTTTCTGGATGCGTCTCATGGGTGGCACACCTTAATGGGCGTTTTCTTCGTCGAGCCTGACGGCATGACCACCAGTAGGCGCTTGTTTCCTCGGTATACGCCCCAAGGCTGACCAGTGGACCTGGCCATGGCCGCTGCGTACTTCACGGCGGGTACGGGCTGGGAGATAGTGGCGATCATGGCCTATCCCCGTTTCCGCTTGAGAGGGAAGTCAATGTCGAACGCGGCAAGGATGCGCGCGAACCTCCAGTTACCTATGCCCAACTCCAAAGTCACACCCCACCGGGACTTGCCGGTATCACGCAGGGCGATGATCTTGTCCGCCAAATCGCGGTCCTCTTGGGTAGGTTCGGCCTTCATCTTCATTGCCTCAGGCGGCTTTGGCGGAGAGAAAAACTTGAATCCGCCCCTCGCTGCAACGCCCCACAGAGCGGTCTTGGTTTCACCGAGGAGTTCTGCCACCTCGGCACAGGTCATGGTCTTGGCAAGCTCGGAGACCTGCGCAGTGCGAGCCTTGGCGCGGGTCTGTTGAGGGTGCTCCTTTGCGGGAGGGGCTGGCTTTACCCGCTTTGGCTTCGGATCAGGATGCTTTCGCTGCCGGAAGGGCACGTACTGAAAGCCATCGAGCACGATGATCTGGCCGCCAGATGCGAAGAAGGCCGCAGTTGCGGCCTCCAGGTCGATTGATGGGTTCATGCGGCCTTGCTCCTCAGCTGACTCTCGTAGCCATCGACCAGCAGCTTGAATTCCCAAAGGTCCTGCTCCAGCTGCTCGATGTAGTCATCGTCGCGCTTGAACTCGCGCCACCAGAGCTGGCGGCCAACGGGCTTGAGGAGAGGGCAGTACATTCCGATGTGCCACCACTTCCGGCCAGTGATCCACATGCAGCCCTGCACCTGGTCGATGACGTCGCTGGCGTCGTTCTCGATGTGGAACGCGCGGAGCTTGTCCGGGGCCAGGAAGCACTTGTACTCGCTGCCTCCGTCCTCGCCGATGAATCCGTCCGCGCTGGCGCCGAACGATCCGTCGTCCGTTTTGACCAGGCCGACCTGCGTGACGATCAGGCCCGTCTGGATTTCATGCTCCATTCGGGCTTCTGGCTCCAGTTCATGGCCGCGGCGCATCTGCCATGTTTCGAACCCGCCATCGAGCGGGGCACCACCGATGCGCTCGACGGCCAGCTCGAAGGCGTAGGAGAGGGCGGCATTGGATGGCTCGCCGACTTTCTCGCCGTCCAGGGCCCGCTGCACAACCTCAGCCTTTGGCGCAGCCTTGTAACCGGCCAGTTCGCGCGCCTTGGCCTCGCTGCGGCCATCCAAGATGGCGTCGACGTAGGTGCGCTGCTGGGCAGTGAGCCCGTTCACCTTGGAGCGGGCGGTGCTGAACATGCTGGCGGTGATAACGCCGGCGCGGGCCTGCAGCCACTCTGGCGAGCCTTGGGTGCAATTGACGATAATCATGGGTTGGCCTCCAATACTGTCTTCCGCTTAGTTACGGCGATCTTCACCGCGTCGTATCCGGCTTTGTCACCACTGGCCTGCATGACCTTTACGGATGCCTGCCATACATCCTTGAGTTCGTCTGGCGTGGCGGCCGCTTCGACCTGGGCAAGGATGTCGTTTAATGCCTGGGCTCGCATTTCTGCCGTATCGGAGCCATCCGACGATTGCGCGTCATCATCCCTGACGTCGCCGGTTGTGATGTTCAGCAAGGCGCACATCACGTAGCGCTTGCCGTAGGTGGTGGACGAGCCGACCGCTTGAACATCATTCCGACCTTTGCCGATGTCGGCCGGCAGGGTCATGGTTGTCTGCTCGCGGTGGCCGTCGCGGTGCATCAGGATGCCGGTGACGCTGATCGACTTGTCCTGATTTTCCACCTTGAAGGTGATCGCAAACCCGTGCCGCTGCATGATCGGCTTTACCACCCGGGTGATGTCGTCCAGCGTGGCGTAGGCGTTACCGGTGTGCAGGTTCACCGCGGCCTCGAACACCGTCGGGATTTCGCACTGCATCTGGGCCATGCCGGCGTTGAAAGCGGCTTCAGCCGCTTTGGCCTGCATTCGTTCATGCATCGCAAGGAGGCGCTCCATCTTCTCGATGTCGCAGGTCGGGTCCGCAGCTGCCCGGCTGATCACCGCCATGATGCTGTTGTCTACTGGGCCGGGAGCGACTACAGCCTGGCGGCGCTGCTCCGGCAGGATAATGGTGCTGCTCATGGCGGCTACCTCAGAAGTTAATGGTGACGTTCGGGACTTCGCGGCGGGCGATCTTGAGCACGATGGCCTTGGCCAACTCTTCGGTGATGTTCATCGACATCAGAGCCTCTTTGGCCTCACCCATGATCTTGATCTTGTGGGCTTGGTCGCGCTCGCGGGCCTGCTGCTGGCGTACGATCTCAGCCGCGGCTGCATCGGCGCGGCGGCGTTCTTCCTGGCGCGCCTGCTCAGCGGCTTCCTCTTGCCGGCGCGCTGCGGCCTGGCGCTCTTGCTCCATCCGCTGCTCGGTAGCAATACGGTCGGCCTCGGCTTGCTGCCTGGCTCGCTCGGCTTGCTCGGCCTGCAACTTGAGCTGCAGGCGTTGGTTCTCGGCTTCGCGCTCTTGAGCGGCGGCCTGATCTTTCAGTTCCTGCTCGCGCTTGGCCGCGGCCTCACGCTCTGCCTGTTGCTCCTGAGCAACGCGCTGGCGCTCAAGCTCGACTGCGGCTTCCTGTGCGGCCCGGATGCGGTCTTGCTCGGCGCGCTCATCTGCTTCGCGGCGCAGGCGGGCCAGCTCGGCTTGCTCGGCGTCGTACTTCTTCCGAGCTTCCAGCGCTGCCTGAACGGCGGTCATCGACGACTCTTTGGTCCGGGCGGCCTCAGCCTCGAATTCCTCCCAAGCTTCGCCCAACTGGAATGCTGACAGCTCGGTGATGCGCGCCTGCAGCTTCTCGGCATCCAGCGCGCCAAGCTCGGTGGCCAGGACCTTCATGTGGGCGATCGCTTCGTTGTGGCGGTCGATCCGAGCATCCTCAGCGGCCTGCCACTCGGTCAGCGGCCGGCGCACCTCTTCCTGCCAGGCATCAAGCTTGTCGCGCATCCGCTTGCGCTCGGCGTCGATCTTCTTCGGGATTTCCTTGAGCTCGGCTACAAGTTCCTTGCCGACGTTATCGAGAGCGGTCTTTGACTTGGCGACGTTGTAGGCAATCGAAGCGATGGCCTTCCGGCCCTTCACTGTGCTGGTGTCCGGCACGAATGCGTCGATTTCGTCGCGAATCTTCTGCAGGTAAGGGTCCAGGCCATTCGGCGCCTGGAAGACTTGAAGAGCGGTTTCTTTCGGCGGCACAACGGCCAATTCGGTTGATGCGGACATTGGTACACCTCGCGCCAGGCCGGCGCCGTCAGTAGAGATAAGGGGAATGCCAGGTCACGCCCGTGATGTAGGCCGAACGCCCTGGCTGCCGGTGATGGTTGTGCGCTCTTGCCGGCTTACGCTCCCTTGCGGGCACGGTTATCCCCCGAAGGGGCCCGCCGTACTCGGGCGTCTTGCGTCAGGAGGTAATGCAGCCAGCAAGGGCGCTGGCGAGCATGAAGAAGGTGCAGGCGAAGAGCATGGAGAAGGATCCGCGCCAGATGACTAGGCGGCGGGCTCGCTGGTAGCTGGTCATGGCTTGACGCCCAGCATTTTCAACAGGTTGAAGACGCCGCGCCCGGGCCTACCACCGCCGCGGGGAATGTACTTGCCGGTGCCAGGCCAGAAATCTGCGACCTTCCCTTCGTGCGAAACGATCAGGTGTGCGCCCATGTTCTTGGCTTCGAACTGAATGCCGCGCTCGGAGAGCATCTCAGCACTGCTCTGGCGGTTCTTTGCTCGGCGCTCAGCGCTTTCAGCCTGCCAGCCGATTTCGACGGTGCGTTCAATGTCTCTCATGTGCGCACCTGATAGCCGACAGTCCATTCACCGCAGAGATAGGAGCGGCAGTGCCAGGCCTCAGGGTTTTCGATAAACGACTCTTTTGCGGCCTGCTTGGCATCCCATAAGGTGGGGCCCTTGAAGAGCATCAGGATTCGCCCCTCTGGCAGGGCCATGGATTCCTGAACCTCCGCCACCTGGTCATCGATCAGTGATGGGAATACTGGAGTTGTCATGATGCCTCCTGCTTGCGGTAGCCGGCGTCGTACAGTGCAACAGCATCCACGTTGCTCAGCGTAGGTGCGATATCGCACATGGCGTATGTCGATGCTAGGCGCTCCTCCGCCGCGATCTGCTCGGGCGTGCGGACTGGTCGGAAGCAGCCATATGCGCCTTGAGCGACCTGCAAATACTCAAACTCAGGCGGGGCGAAGAAGGTGAACGCCGCGACATCAATTGAGCCGCTCTTGAAGTGAGCGATCACCGTCACGCGATCACCAATCATAGGGTCAGACGGCAAGGTCTCCTCAGGGTTGAATCCGGCGAACTCGCATACTGTGCCAACGGGCGGCAGGCCTTCGCCATTCCACTCAGGGCGCTTGATCAGTGGGCGATCGCAGTCCTCGATGCGCAAGCCGTATACGGTGTGCAGAGGCACGGTCCAGCCGCGCTTGATGTTGAAGAGCAGCAGCGCTTCGCCTACCTCCCGCAGGAAGTTCTGGTCAACCGGGTCAAAGAGGGTTGCCTCAGGGCAGCTTTCCCAATTGATGTTGCTCATGCGACCTCCTTGCGCCCATCAACGATCTTGTTGAGGCGCCCGCAGTAGTGGTTGAACTCTTCGATGGTGATGCGCTGGTCGGCCAGCATTTCGGTCAGGAGCTTCTGCACCATGACGCTCCAGCTCATATCCGTGCCGGGGTGCGCCATGGCGTCGAGCTCGTTGTCGATGAGGACATGAGGGCTTCTCACTGCGACTCCTCGGCCTGGGCCAGAACTCCTTCCTCGGCGAATGGGGTGAGCAGCTGGCGAGCGATCTCCTGTAGCGCTGCTTCAGGGCTCGCCACGCTCATGATCTCTTCGGCTGCTGCAGCCGCATCGCTGGTGACCTTGCAGCGCGCCGCCAGTACCAAGCGGCCGAGGACAGAGTTGCTGATATCAGACAGGCCAAGCTGCCCCATCACGAACTCGTCCACTGCTTGGGCGAATCGCTCGAAGGTGACGCCCTGCTGCGGCCGCAGGCGGCGTTGGAACACGAAGTCGCGGCGCGCCATCAGCTCAGCGATGCCGTCGTCGATCCAGCGTTCTTCGGCGCCGTCAGCTTCGCTTTCGATCACCGCCGGCGGCATCCGGTTGTCGTACTCAAACTGTGCTGCTCGAAGTGCGCCCATGGTCGCCTCCAGGTAGTGGGTTACTCGGTAGGGAGGGCTGGCAGCTCGTGCCAGTGCGTGATCCAAGTTTTTGGCTTGATCTCGCTGCGTTTCTTGCGGTGGCACTCGTGTTCCCACGCCTGTTCGCGCTCAAGCCAAACCCCGATGTGGATCGGGTAAGGGGAATGCGGGGAATGGGTCAGGTAGCTACCGGGGCCAGGCGGCAGCCTGTCGCTACACTTGATCCAGCCACTCATGGCTCTTCTCCGCGGCGGCGACGCTCGGTTGCCATTTCCATATCCAAATCATGTCGCTCCTCGCTGATCAGCTCAGCTACGGCATTTTCGATTTGGGCCATGGCCTGCTGCTCGTCAGCTGCGCGGCGAATCATCACGCGCAGTAGCTGAATGGCCGCATCAAGGCGCGTTGGGTAGACCTGTGCCGAGAATCCGCCGGCTGCAGTTTCCTGAATCATGATCTGGCCGGATACGTTCATTCCGCTCATTGGATGATCCTCTGGACCGCATTGGCCAGGCGCCAGGCGCGGGTGACCAAACCCACCGTGAAAGGTGGCCTGGCGCCTGCCGATGCGGTCGATGTGAAGGGATGAGGCAGGCGCCCGGAGCTGCCCGGGAAGCATCTGGTCTGGCCGTGTGGCCCCGGATTCGCCTGCGGTTCGCGTCGATTAAGGGTTACTGCGATGAGCCTTAACTTGTATAAGGCTCACAGTGATGCGTTTTAAATCGATGAAAACTGCATCGGGGTGTGATCTGGCCGGTGCTGATCTCCGGCGTTCGACTGTCCTGACCTTGATCAGAGCCTGAGCCGTAGTCGCCACGCTCCTCTCCGGCTGGAAGCAATACCGGTATGGGTGCTGGTCAGTTATCGCGCATCAGCCTGCGCATCCAGATTACACTCCGATGCAGCCTGCGATGGTGTGCAGGGCATCGGGCGGTTAACGTCAGGCTGACGTGGCGCTGGTTGTCAGTCGTCGAAGCCGTAATCGAACTCGTCTTCTTCGCAATCGATGATCAAGAGGGCGTTGCCGAAATACAGGGACGCCAGCATGCGCTCCCACTTCGAGCGAACCCGCATGTTGACGGCGATTTTCTTCTCGTCGAGCTTCGCGCCGACCACATCGCCGAATCGCTCTGTCGGCCTGAATCGGTCTTCAGTCGCACGCTCGCCTTGAATGTGGATGTGAAGAGAGTGCTTCAGACTGTGGATGCTTCGCTTGTCTGAGCTGTACATGAACCGGTCGCGGCTTTGTTCAGGCTCTGGGTCAAATCCGATGTAGAGGAAGGTTGACGAGGCGATCTCGCTTTCTTCGAAGCGAATTTCTGGTCGACTCCACCGTTCCTCAGCGGCCTGGTCTTTGTGATCAGCAATGAACTCATCAATCAGGCCTTTCAATGAGATTTCACCAGTAATTAGCCCTTCGCCATCCAGGACTTCGCTGATGGCCTTGTCTGCCTGCTCCAAAACAGTGGACTGCAACGCTGCTGCCTGCCAGCGCTCGCGAAGGACATTGGCAACCAAAGCGTTGTACCGCTGAAGCTCGAAGACATCCGAGACGTTGGCCGGAAGAGCGGCTTTCACCGCCTCCTTGACGGCGCCGCCGAAGTCGCCGTATGAGCGGAACGTGTCTTTCACCACATCTGCAAACAGCTTTTCGATTCCTTCATCGATCAGCTCACGAGGGCGGTCGGAATTGGCGTATGCGGCGACGCGTTCTGCGAGAAGCTCTTGCAGGGTTTGCTGGTTCATCTTGTGCTTGCTCCGTGCATTCGGTTGGTTTCCCGTCTGGCCCTGTCGCCAAGGCCAGCCAGTGAAATCTTCAGCCTTCACGACTCATTTGCTCGTGACTGGCGTGCTCTGCACTGCAGAACGGGAGGTTTTCGCTCAGCGCGGCCCTTCGTCCGTTTGCGAAGCCAATAAAGTGAATGGTCCGGTAGATCGGTTTCTCCACCGGCTGGCGGCAGCGTGCGCATTTCACGGGGTCTTTTGCAGGTTGGTTCATCGGGTGTACCTCCAGTGGATTCCCAAAGCACCCGGTCGCCCAGGTGCTTCAGTGAATCTCGTGGTGTTTCTACGCACCCGCTTACCAGGTCATTCACTCAGTTCGGTCAACACCTCGTCCGCCGTCGCAGTGGGCTGCGCGTGGGCAGGCTTTCGGGCCTGTCGGATCGCCGGTCGCCGGTAGAGGCAAGTGCGGTTTTGTTCATCGGTTTACTGACCTCCCACCGATGGAGCCGGGAGTGACCTAACCGGCTGGGCCGGGTAGTCGGGCATGGCGCTGGCTGTTAAAGAGCGGTGAGGCTTGAGGGCCTCTGCAGTCCCTCGTGAGTGACTGCGGTGTTGAGGCAAATATCACGCAATGTGTTTTTTGTGTCAACACGAAATGTGATTTATTTTTCGGAGCCGTGTTGAAATTCTTCCAAGCGAAGCGTGTTCACCTTTCACAAGGCGTGATGTATGCTCTGCTCATTACTGGATATATGTACAGTCTATGGAGGAAGGTATGGCCAAGCAGAAGAAGTCGGCGCCGCAGGCTCGCCAGGAGATGACCGAGCTAGAACGCTTGGGCCTGCGGGTTTCGTCGATGATCAATCACCCGATCGCGCAGGCTCAGCGCTGGGTGACGATCCATCGCCTGGACACGGATGGAGACATGGAGTGGGAGGAGGTGATGGGGCTGATGGCCGAAACGCCGGAGCTGGACCTGACGTTCAATGACGACGAGAGCGTGACGGTTCGGTGGGAGCCGCAGAGCGCAGAGGATCGCGACGACCTGGTCGTAGAGAAGGATTGGGAGGATGAGAGGGTAGAAGAGGAGGCGCCTTTCTGACGGCCATGAAAAAGCCCGCCTGGCTATGGCGGGCTTTCAGCTACATCAATGAATCAAGATCCAAGCAAATTTTTCGCTGCGGCGCCAAGGATTGCTGACGCAACAGCGCCAATGACGATTGCTGCACCGAGATACTTGGCCATGGTTACCTTGAGGCCATTGATGTCCTCAGCAACTTTTTTGCTCTCGGCCTTGATGCTGCTGACGTCCTTCTCGATGCGATCGAATCTAGCCTCGGAAATTTTCTCCCAGGCTTTATCTCTCTCCACTTGCGCAGACAAGAAGCTATCAATTTTCGCAGAAACGGCTTGCACCCGGGCATCCATCTTGACTTCGATGGCCTCGAGCTTGGCGTTGAGTTCTTCGCGCGTGATGTCGTTCATGGGTTCAGGATAGCCATTTTGAATGTGACTGTCACCGCCGTGATTGGGGCTAGCTGATCCCCGTTTGACGTGTGCAGCTATAGCTTCTGTGCTGGTATGCGACACCAAGTACAGCTTCGATTTGACTGACAATTTGGGTTCGGAGGGCGCTTGTTCTGGGCCTATCAGCTTCTTGGCTTCAGATGTTTCAGAGCTTCTGGATACAAAGATCTTGTTCATGCTCTGTCTCTATCAACTTCGAACCGTTCATCGAAGAGTGCAGCCTCAGGGCTTTCCGGCTTCATAAGCTTCAGCACGTAGTCGGCATAAAACTCCTTCGTGTTACCGCATCCCATGCAAAAGCAATAAAAAAAAGCTCGTTTGGTAGGGGTGTAAAATCCTGTGTCGTGCCCGCCGCAAACGTTCTTCATAACGATATCAGGTGCCGTCCCCGCCAGAGAACTTACCGCCCATTCTTTACATTGGCAGAGCTCGCATGGCATGTCATCCAAACCCTTCTCTTCTAAGAAGCTAAGGAATTCATCCACAGTCACGGTGGAAGCTGCTTTCAGCTGCTCATAGTAAGCCTGGTGCTCAATCGTTTCTTTGTCCATGGGCGCTGTCCTTGGCTAATGGTGGGGTTAAACGAGATGTGCGTTCCAGACAAGTAGAACCCGAGCCTGGATGTACGTCATGTCCCGCCGGATCAGCCGATCCTTGTGCCTGGTGTTGTCCGAAATCATCTCGAAATGGTCCTCATCCGCCACCTGCAGGCGCTTGATGTAGATGTGGTCATCCCAGTAGAACAGGTAGATCCCATCCCCCACGAACTCGCGGACGTTGATGTTCACGATCAGGGGATCACGGTGCTTGATGGTGGGCTCCATCGACTGGCCCCAGCCGGTGACCACCTTTAGGTGGTAGTACTCCTCGAACTCAACGCCCAATTCGCGGAGATTGCTTGGGCTGACGCGGATGTCTTTCAATAGTTCTGGAAAATCGTGTGCGTTCTGCCCGCCGCCCATTGCTGCGCGGACATCGTAGTGCGCAATCCACACCTCATCTCCAACCAGGCCAGGGCGGGAGAAGTCAGCCTCAATCACGTTTGAGGGTTGCGGCTCCTCAGCTGCTGCGAGAAGCCGGCGGCGCGCCTCCTCGGAAAAGCCCTTGCCGCTCTTTGCGAGCATCTGCTTTACAAGGTCGGCCATGCTCCGTTCAGGCGCGGAGGTTAGTTCTGGCATCGGCGAATTCAGTAACAGCTCGGACTGGTCAACGCCCAAGGCTGCTGCCATCGAAGCGATATCGGCCAGGGTAGGCTCGCGAGTGCCGACCTCATAGTTACCAACCCGGGACTGGGATTTCCAGCCGCAGGCCTCAGCAAGCTGGGCTTGGGACATCCCTTTGGCTTTTCTCAGGCGCTTGATGCGCTGGCTCAATGATTCATTCATGCGCCGAATTTCATCACGAAACGAAATACCAGGCTTTCACTTATTGTGATTGCAATTAACACGATGCGTGTTTATCCTTCGGTCATCAATGGAGGAAGACCGTATGAACCAAGTCCGAACGATCCGCGAAAGGGCTGGCGTTACCCAGGCAGCGCTGCGCCGTCAGCTCGGCTGGAATCAGTCCCGCCTGGCGAATTACGAATCAGGCCTCAGGAACCCAGGCCTTCAAGAGGCGCGCCAGATCGTGGAAGCGCTGAACGTCCTGGGCGCCAATTGCGCCCTTGATGATGCGTTCCCGCCGACACAAGTCGCCGCCTAACCAATTCCAACTGCAAGGAGCTACTCCCGCATGTACGCCAACCGCAATCACCTGCATGACCGCGAGATCAAGGTCCGGGTCGACGAGGACACATTCAACCTGATCCAGGCGATGGCCGTGTATCACCGCACCCAGCGTGCCGTGCTCTGCCGCGAAATGCTGGAAGCGCAGCTGGCTGCCCTGGCTTCGGAGAATACCGGCGATCAAACCGCAGCCTGAAGGCCGCGAGGAGGCCCTATGCCGACCGAACAATTCGGTCTGGACCCGGGCTCGATGGAATTGCTTGAGCGAGAGGCGCGAAAGCGGGGGATCACCCGTGAAGCGCTAGCAGCCGAGCTGATTGATCGAGAGCTGGCCAGCCGAACGAAACCTCGAAACGCGAGGGGAACGGTTCTTCCGTTCCAGCGCAAGGCCTGAACAGGCCCTGATAAGCCCGAATTACGGGCACAAAAAAGCCGGGGGTGAAGGCCCGGCTCTCTGCAACACAAAACTCTGAAGGGAATTATGCATATGCAGACCCAAAGTGTACAGGCCCTCATCCGGCCCGCGCCACAAAATGCTAACCACGATTTCGTGGCGCGCACGATGTCGACTCGAGAAATCGCAGAGCTGACCAACAAAAGCCACGACAACGTCATGCGCGATGCTCGGCGCCTGGTGGGTGAGGGTGTCCTCAGATCTGAGGAGACCCAGTACGTCCATCCGCAGAACGGCCAGTCGTACCCAGAGTTTCTCCTAAGTCAGCGCGACTGCCTGGTGCTGGTGTCTGGCTATAACGCCAAGCTGCGCGCCAAGATCATTGACCGCTGGCAGCAACTGGAGGCTCAGGTAGCGAAGCCAATGCCCGCCGACCTCAGCAAACTGGAAATCCTCCAGATGGCCCTGGAGTCGGAGAAAGCACGCGTCCTGCTCACTGTCCAAGTCGAGGCCCAGGCCAAGAAGATCGACCACCTGGAGAACCTGTTCAAGGAAGGAATGAGCCACGTCCAGTTCTGCAAGGGCCTCAATGGGGTCAACGTGATGCAGGTCGGCCATTTTCTTGAGGGCCGCAACTGGCTCTACAACGAGAGCAAGTCCGGTACCCGCTACCGCGTTGCCGCCTATGCCCGCGACAAGTACATGACCGAGCATCAGCAGCAGGTCAGTCCGCACGGCAAGGACTCATTCATCGCCTTCACGCCTGCACTGCTGCGCAAGGGCGCCGTGCGCTTGTACGAGCTGTACCTGGCCGGCGAGCTGCCCATGAAGAAGAACTGGGACGGCCTCCACACCCACGACAAGGCCGTGCGGGGTGCAGCATGAACCCTGAATTCCACACCGAAAAGCACCGGGTCGCGCGCAAGCGTCACAACTGCACGGAATGCCGCGGCTGTATCGAGCCAGGTGACCGCTACGAGTTCGTATCCTGCCTCTGGGAAGGCGACGTGTCGACCTACAAGACCTGTGCGCACTGCGAAGCGGCGCGTGACTTCTACGTCAACGAGCTCAATTCGGCTGAGTTCCGCGATGCCGAGTACGGCGCCTACTGCTACAGCGAGGTGCGCTGCGATCTGGAAGAGGCGGCGACCGAGATCCCATCTGGCACCGGCCTTAAGTTCCGGGCGTACCGGCATGTCGTCGGTATGCGGCGCCGTGGCATTACGGCACGCGAGGAGCGGAATGCGGCACTCATGCTCGTGTGCCAGAAGCGTGACGCTGTGTCCCTGGAGCGTGCCCAGTGAGCATGGAGCCGATGGTCAAGGCCATGAAGACCACGAAGCGCGAGCGCGTCTACGCGAAGACCGCCGGGCGCTGCTCGTACTGCGGCACTCCAGTCGAGCTGCTGACCTTTGCTGTCGACCACGTAACCGCGCGCAAGCATGGCGGCTCGAATAGCATTGAAAACCTGATGCCGGCCTGCAATTCCTGCAATGGCGCTAAGGGTTCAAAAACTGTTGAAGACTATCGCATGTACCTGGTTGCGAAATCAGTCACTGGTAGTCCTGTTTTCGGTCACTCGCAGCTGCTTTACCTGAAGGAGGCCGGCGCCTTCCCAATGCTGGGCTTCGACAAGGAGCACAAGTTCTACTTCGAGGTGATGACATGAGCATCATCCGGGCGCCGCGCCCTGAAACGAAGTTCTACACCCTGGACAAGGCTATCAGTGAAGACGAGCGCCTTTCATGGGCCGCCCGTGGCCTGCTGATCTTCCTTCTAGGTAAACCGGACAACTGGGAGGTTTCCGTTGCCCACCTGATCAAGCAGACGAGCAAGGCCATTGGCAAGTCTAGCGGTCGTGACGCTGTGCGCGTGATCATCAAAGAGCTTGAGTCGGCTGGCTACATGGCCATTGATCGCTCACGCGGCGATGGCGGTTCCTTCAGTGGGATGGATTACACCGTGTGCGAGCGACCACAGACGGAAAATCCGTCTATGGGTGCACCACAGACGGAAAATCCGGCGACGGCTAAACCGGCCCCGGCCAAACCGGCGCCGGAAAATCCCCTACAAACAAAGAATGATCTTCAGCAATCTCCTGAAGAAGAAGCAAAGACTGATGCTAAGCATTGCGCCCCACCCGCTGACGCGGAAGGGAGCGCCGGTAAGGTCGTTGCTGTGATCCAGAAGCCCCGGTGTGAGATCCCGGCTGATATGCCTGGTCCGAAAGACCCTGAGTGCAAAACCTTCAAGGCCTGGGCCAACTACGCCATGGCCTATCGCAAGCGCTACGAAGCGTGGCCGGTATGGAACGCCAAGGTGGCTGGCCAGATGGGGCAATTGGTATCGCGCCTGGGGGCGGATATCGCGCACCACGTTGCTGCGTACTTCATCACCATCAACGATGCCCGGATCATCAACGGCTGCCACAACCTGGGTGACCTGCTGGCAAAGGCCGAGGCCTACCACACCCAATGGGTCACCAATCGCCAGATGAACGCCACGACTGCCCGCCAGCAGGAGCAGACCCAGGCGAACATCAACGCAGCGCATGAGGCAGCAGAGGCGATACGCAACGGGCAGGGAGGTAAGCGCAATGCTTTCCTGTGACCAAATCGCGGATCTGGCTGCGGCTGTCTGTGCAACCGCTGAGGCAATGGGGCAGACGATCAGCGCTGGAGGCGCAACGCTCATCGCTGAGGATCTCTCGGCGTATGAGGTTGACGCTATCACTGGCGCGCTACGTTCGTGCCGTAGAGAGCCTGCTGGGCGCCTCTCGCTCGGCATGGTCCTCAAGCACATCCACGCGGCTGATAGCCGACCTGGGAAGGATGAAGCGTGGTCGATCGCGCTGGCGGCCAGTGATGAGTATGAAACCGTGGTGCTCACCACAGAAATCCGGCAGGCCATGATTGCCTCCGAACCAATCCTTGAGGCCGGCGACAAGATCGGCGCCCGGATGGCGTTCATGAGCGCCTACGAGCGCCTGGTCAGCTTTGCCCGGGCCGAGGATCAGCCGGCGCAGTGGGAGGTCTCGCTGGGCTACGACGCTGGGCGCCGGGTGGTGGCCATCGAGTCGGCTGTCCGCGCCCAGCTCATCACCCAAGAGACCGGGATCAAGTACCTGGCCGACCTCCGAATTGCGCCCATCACCCAAGACGGCCAGGCCATTGCCGGCCTGCTCACGGGTGAAGTGCGCGCGCAGGTCAGCCCCAAGGTCCGCGAAAAGCTGGCCGAGGTGCGCTGCATCCTCAAGGCAGCCAAGGACAAGAAAGACCGCGAGCGCATCAAAGAATCCCAGCGCAACCGGGTCGACACCTATCTCCGCAAGCGGCAGACACGCGTCGCCATTGCGCAGTTGATGGAGAAGCACTGATGGACACCAAGAATATGCGCCCCCAATTCGAGGAGCGTTACCCGGTGCCTGAGGGCGTGGCCTGGAACTCAGATAGCCAGCGCTATGTACTGACTCACCTGAAAATCTGCACCGTTTCGCAATATGAGAAGCATGTCGAGCGCTGGATGTGCTGGCGGGCGTCCCGTGAGGCCGTGGTGGTTCAGATGCCGGACCGCACAAGTGAGGCCTACTGCGAGGAGTTCGACGACGTGGAGGGCGGCAGCTTCAACGAGGCGGCCTACATTCGCGACGTGCGGAAGGTGATCGAGGCTCAGGGCTTGAAGGTGGTGGCATGAAGATCAACTACGGACCATTCAGCGATGTGTACCGGGGCCATGGGCACTTCGTGAGCTTCGGGTTCAAAGACGGGTGGCTGCTTTTCGCATTCCGCCCCCGCAACTGGCACCTGTATTTCACCAAACTCCAGTGGAAGCCAGCAATGAGAGCTTACGTTGGCCCCTTCGAAGTCGAATTCTTCCGGGTGAAGCCATGAAAATCGACAAAGAAAAGCTCCGGGCGGCAGCCATCGATTGGGGTCACCACCCGATGGAGATCGCTGGCGATGACGTCCTGGATCTACTCGCTGAGATCGAGCGACTGGATCGTGAATCGCAGAACCTCTCCAGCCAGTTAGGCGAGTGTGACCGAGAGCGCAGGGCATTTCGCGGTGACCGCGACCAGCTCAAGGCCGAGAACGAGGCCCTTCGAAGGGATGCCAGGCGGTACCGCTTCCTGCGCAACCAGCACTGGCCTGTGGCGGAGCTCGCTGTGGTTTGTAACCCAAAGGTCTCGGTGAAGCTCGGCTATGACTGCCCTAGCGGTGATCGCCTGGATCAGCAGGTCGATGGCGCGATGATTCGGGGGGCGAGCCATGACTGACCTCAACTCGATGTCTCAGGCAGCACGCTCCGCAGCAATGCGCGGCGGCATGGATGGCTGGGGTCAGGTCGGCGGCCTGCCGGGCCAGATCCGGTACCACGAGCCGGTCGACGCGAAGTCGCGCCGCCGATGCGGCTGTGGCTGTCGTCGGCGCGCGACTCACCGCGGCATGGCCAATGGCGTCTGCCTGACCATGGGTTGCGACCTGTCGATGCGCCGCTGGGTGAAGGAGGCGAACCGTGACTGAGAAAATCAGCGTCAACTGCCAGGCCAAGCTGTCCGAGGCCGTCACCATGCTCACCAGCATGTTCCGCAGCAACAAGTTCGTGGTGGTCAGCATGCGCCCCGGCAAGGATCGCACTCTGGATCAGAACGCCTTGTGGTTCGCGTTTTACAAGCGCATCGCCGAGATGACCCAGATCGGCGACCCCTCCGAGGCCCGAAAGTACTGCAAGTTGCACCACGGCGTGCAGATCCTGCTGAACGAAGATCAGGATTTCCAGGCGGCCTGGTACCGCGTCATGCGTCACCTGTCCTACGAGGAGAAGCTGGACATGATGGGCGACTGCAAGCTGTTCGGCCCCGACGGCATGCCGGTGACCAGCCTGTTCAATCGCGCCCAAGGCATCGCCTACACCGAGCGAGTGGTTGCAGACTTCTCGGCCCGCGGCGTTGTGTTCGGGGATCTGCTGGGGGAGGAGGCGGCATGACGTTAGGCAAGGAGATCAAGCCGAAGAAGTGCAAGGCACCTGGCTGCGGTCAGCGTTTCAAGCCAGCCATGACCACGCAGAAGGTGTGCAGCATCGCCTGTGCTCTGGCCATGTCGAAGGACTCGAAGGTGCAGAAGGTGGCGGCCAAGGCCATCACTAAGCAGGCCCGGGAAGACCTAAAGGCGCGCCGGGAGAAGCTGAAGACCAAAGGTGACCACCTGCGAGAGGCTCAGCAGGCTTTCAACGCGTACATCCGCGAGCGCGACCGCCTGGCGGGGTATCGCTGCATCTCCAGCGGCCGACCGCTCGACTGGAACGGTAATGCAGTGGATGCCGGCCACTACCGCAGCACCGGCGCGGCGCCACATCTGCGATTCGACGAGAACAACTGCCACGCCCAGTCGAAGCACGACAACCGCTATCTGTCCGGCAACGTGGCGGATTACCGGATTGGCCTGATCAAGCGCATTGGCCTGGAGGCTGTAGAGGCCCTGGATAGGGACCAATCAGTCCGGCGCTACACGATCGAGGACCTGCAGGGCATCAAGGCCATGTACAGGCAAAAACTCAAAGATCTCCGGAGGGCAGCAGCATGACCTGGACAATCGCAGACACAGCCGGCGCGCTGCTGCTGGCCATGATCATCGCTTCCACCTGGTGCGTAGTGCACGCCAAGACCATCGAGACACGCCGCAAGAAGGAGAACGGCCCATGCAACTGAACAGCGCGCGTCAATCCTGGCATGACTGCCTGTACATTCCGTGGGATAGCCAGGGCGTGTTCATCGAGCAACTGGGCTTGCTCGGCACCATGGTCCAGACCACAGAGAAGCAGCGGAAGGCTAGCCACGCTGCGCACCAGGCACTGGCCGGCGGTGTGCAGGCGGCGATCTTTAAGCTTCCAGGCAGCCTCCGGGCATTCGGCAATTTCATGTATGCCCCAAGTTGCAGCGATGACGAGCGCGAGGTGGCCGAGGAGGTGATCTTCGGCATGGCGATGGCAAGGTCCGGACGCATGACCGCGGCGAAGCGCGAACGCTGCGAGTACGTCACTAAGGGCGTGATGTTCCGGTACCGCCGCATGCACCAGGGCGGGCAGTCATCGGCTCAGGATCCTTTTGCCAGCCCGGAGTGGTTCAAACGCTGGATCGACGATACCTATGGGGTGGCACTGCCGTCCTGTGCCTGGGCCCGCGACTGGGAGCCTTTCGTACAGATCTGCTTCGAGGTATGCGAGGACATCGACAAGCGTGCGCTGTCGCCGGTGGCGGCAGCAATCTACGAAATGAAAGAGGCCGCGTAGCATCCGGTTGAATCCTGTTGTGTTCCCGCACGTGTGGTGATACCGTATCGCCATTGTTACAGTTTTGCCTACGGCAAACACATCTAGAACCCGGCCACACTGCCGGGTTTTTTATTGCCCGAAGAGGGCCTCAAGAGTCCCGGCCATCGAGCCGGGAATTTTGTTTCTGGTGCGGGACCCACAGCCAGAGTGGCCTGAAAGGGGTATCTGACGAAGCCGGTAGTACCGCGCTACGGGGTTCTCGCTTTCTGAAGAAAGCAAAATCCGGGTAGGTTCATGCGGACGCCTTGATGCGGACATCGGAAATACCCAAGTCGGCAACCGCCGCTGCCAACTCTTCATGAGTTGCAGGGAGCGGCACCCGCATCGCGGTCAAAGAATCCGCATGAGCATGCAACCGTATCAAGGCTGTAAGCGCATCGTCCTGGCGAAATGACGACGGCCATTCGCATACCCAGAATCGGGCATGCCCTTTGAGGTTATAGTCAATTCGATATTTCATGAGCTGCTCGACCTGCTCCACTGGACATCAGTGATGCCGTAGCGCTCTGCTAACGGTTTCGAGACTTTTTTGGTGTTTGACGACCCAAATCTCGGTATCACGCCCACGCCTGCATCACAGGCGGCCCAATGCCAAGCATTCGCGTTGTCCATTCGCTCGGCCCTAATGATGAAGCGCCTAGCCTCGCCGTGTAGGTGATACACGACAACATAAAGTGATCCGTTTGACATTCCCCAGTCCTTAGAAAACCGCAAAGCAATCAGTCATTTCAGCGCTTGAGTATAGGCCTGGCAGCAACACTGTTGGGCCAGCACGGAATGCGGCCAAACCCTTTTGGAGTAGTTATGGATCCGACCGACCTCGGCCCAGGCACAGCCACCTGGCTGGGCGGAACGGGCACTGTATTGCTGGGCGGCTTTCTTTGGTTGCGCAAGTTCCTGTCAAAGGACGCCGCCGACCGTGCCATGGACAACGCTGACATCGGCACCGTCCGCCGCTTGAACGAACTGCTCGACTCCGAGCGCGATGCTCGCAAGCAGGCCGAGGCCCGTGCCGATCAGTTCGCGAAGGAGCGAAACGATCTCATGGCCACCGTTGGCCGCCTGGAGGGCAAGATCGAAGCCCTGACGGGGCAGGTCGGACAGCTCTCCAAGCAAGTCACCGCCCAGAGCGAGGAGATCGCCCGCCTGCGCGGAAAGCTGGGAGGTAATTCCTGATGGACCGATGCGCATTGGAATTCATTGCTCGTCGCTGGTGGCGCCGGGCTGAGATCTGGGTCATCGCCCTGGTGTTGATCGCCGGTGGCGCTGTGCTGGGCTGGCAGTCGGCCTATTGGGCCATGACCAGTACCCAGGCCAACCAGGTCCAGCAGATCCGCGAAGCCTACGACGCTGCCATGGCTGAGCGCGACCAGCGCTTGGATGAGCTGACACGAAAGGCAGAGAACGCCGCGGCCAAAGCCTCAAAGGCCGCAACGACCGCCAACCAGGCAGCCGATAAGGCGGACGAGGCCCTCAATCGGGTATCGCCGTAGTCGCGCCACATTCCAAGCAGGCGCCGTTCGTGGCGCGGAGATCCCATGACGAATATCACTCGCCTCCACCACGCCTTGCCGCTCTCGTCCGATGTGGCTGCCGCAACCAATGAGCTCGATACCGCGGTGGCAAAGGCAGTGGCTGAAGCCAAGGCCGCCGGCCTGCCCCAGGGCCTGATCGTCGCGATCCTGCATGGCCATGCCCATGCCGAGACGCACTGGATGGTGGCCAAGTGAAGGTCTTGGAGTTCCAGCGAGAGGGGTGGCGCGACACGGTCAAGGCGCTACGCAAGATCGCCGACGACCTGGAGCAGGGCAACATCGACCCATGCGCGATCGGCGCGGTCGCTCTGCGCTCCCCGGCTGGGAAAGTAACTGCGTTCGGCATTGGTCCGGCCGCAGATGACCTGCAGGCCCTGGCGCTGTTCAGGCTGGCGGAACAGCAACTGATAGATGTGTTGCTGGATGGCTGCGAAGGGTAGGTGGCGCCGCGGGTGAGAGCGGCGCCGATTGTGTTACTTGAGCTTTAAAGCGGCCTGGATCTGATCGGCGTAAGTGCTCAGGCGCTCGAACTCCTTGTCCAAGTGAGTGATGTGAGCACCGCTTTGAGATGCCTTTTGGCCAATCACCTCAAGCGCGGCTGCAACTGCATAAGCCCGCTTGTCCTCCTCGCTATGTCCATACACCGAAGATGCGTTTGCAACCAATTCACCGATAGTCATGCCGATCACCTCTTTTGATTGGATCCGCATCAATACCGGCAACGCGCCACTATTTCAATAGCCAGGTGATTCATGAGGAGACCCATGCCGCCGGCTGACCTGCTTGAATCTCTGTGGCTAACGCTACGCCCGGCCACCGATGTGTGGGATTGGGTGCAAAGCGAGATCCTTGCTGACACCGGGTGCATCCACAACCCAGAGCACGCCCATCTGATGGACGCCAACATCGGCGTGCTGTGGGCGTCGACTGGATTCGCCAAGCAGGGGCGAGTGGTTCTCGGCCAGGCCGAGCAACTGATGTTCCGTGCTGGCGGATGGCAGAAGGCCCGGCAAGAGCAGCAGATGCGCCAGTGGTTCGGCGAGGAGCCGACCTACCTCATCACCCTGGCTGCCGACTACTGCGCCCAATGCACCGACGCTGAGTTCTGCGCCCTGGTCGAACACGAGCTTTACCACATCGCCCAGGCGGCTGATGAGTACGGCGCTCCCAAGTTCACCCAGGAGGGGCTGCCCAAACTCTACCTGCGCGGACACGACGTGGAAGAGTTCGTCGGCGTAGTGAGGCGCTACGGTGCCAGCAACGACGTACAGCAGCTGATCGATGCTGCAAGTCGGCCGCCTGAGGTGGCCAAGATCAACATTTCGAGGGCCTGCGGAACCTGTCTGCTTAAGTTGGCCTGATGTGAGACAGGCATGAGACGGAACCCAATATATGGCAGCCCTGAAAAGCGATGTGAAGGCCTTCATCGTTCAGGCCTTGGCGTGCTTCGACACGCCGACCCAGGTCTCGCAGGCCGTCAAGCAAGAATTCGACATCGATGTGACCCGCCAGCAAGTGGAGCAGCACGACCCGACCAAACGCGCCGGGGTCAACCTGGCAGCGAAGTGGCGAACGCTGTTCGAAGACACCCGCAAGCGCTTCCGAGAGGAGACTTCGGAGATCCCCATTGCTAACCGGGCGTTTCGGCTGCGTGGCCTTGGGCGAATGGCCGAGAAGGCCGAGAACATGCGCAACCTGGCGCTGACTGCCCAGCTGTATGAGCAGGCAGCCAAGGAATGCGGCGACATGTACGTCAACCGCAAGATCGAACCCGACAAACCCCTGGGCTCCCAGGCAGATCAGCCGCACGCCGTTGCTGAGTACAAGCTGGAGCCAGACGAAGGTGTCCCGACTACCCCGTACCTATGACCCGCCGGTGAAGCTGACGCCGAAACAGGCGAACATCTACGTCTGGGGCTTCCAGCCTGAGGCTCGCTTCCGCGATGCGGTGTGTGGGCGGCGCTTCGGCAAGACCTTCCTTGGTAAGGCAGAGATGCGTCGCGCGGCCCGCCTGGCGGCAGAGTGGGGCGTTAGCGTCGAGGACGAGATCTGGTATGGCGCACCGACGTTCAAGCAGGCCAAGCGCGTGTTCTGGCGTAGGTTGAAGCAGGCGATCCCCGAAGCATGGCGCGCCAACCGGCCGAACGAAACCGAGTGCTCGATCACCCTCAAGTCTGGCCACATCATGCGTGTGGTCGGCCTGGACAACTACGACAACCTGCGTGGCTCCGGCCTGTTCTTTGTCCTAGTGGACGAATGGGCGGACTGCCCGTGGGCTGCCTGGGAAGAAGTACTCAGGCCCATGCTCTCGACCTGCCAGTACACGATCCCGCAGACCGGGGAGTCGAGGAAGGGCGGTCATGCGCTGCGGATCGGAACCCCGAAGGGCTTCAACCACTGCTACGACACCTATCGCGACGGGCAGCCAGGCGGTGAGCCCGACCACAAGAGCTGGCAATACACCTCGCTGCAGGGCGGCAACGTCCCGGCCGATGAGCTGGACGCCGCCCGGCGGAAGATGGACCCGCGCACGTTCCGCCAGGAATACGAGGCTGGCTTCGAAAACTATGCTGGTGTCGTGTACTACACCTTCGACCGGGCTGAGTGCCGCACCAGCGAGCGCATCAAGCCAGGCGAGGCCATCCACATCGGTATGGACTTCAACGTCATGAAGATGGCCGCGGTTGTGTACGTGGTCCGTGACGGGTTGCCGCTGGCGCTGGACGAGTTCCACTCGGTGCGCGACACGCCGGAGATGATCGAGAAGATCAAGGTGCGTTTCTCGGGGCACAGCGTTTCCGTGTACCCGGACGCCAGCGGCCAGAACACCAGCAGCAAGAACGCCAGCGAGTCGGACCTATCGTTGCTCAAAAAGGCCGGCTTCACCGTGGTGGTCGGCTCACAGAACCCCGGTGTGAAGGACCGTATCAACGCCGTCAACGCCATGTTCCTCAACACCTACGGAGAGCGTCGCTTGAAGGTCAATATCGACCAATGCCCGCAGCTCACCCAGTGCCTGGAACGGCAGACCTACACCGACAAAGGTGAGCCGGACAAAGATCCGAAGAAGGGTCACGACCACATGAACGACGCCGCAGGCTACTTCATCGCCAAGCGGTTCCCGATCAAGACACAGTCCGCCGGCACCCGCCGCATCGGAGGTTTGGCGTAATGCCTGTTCAATCCACGAACCCAGACTACGACGCTCACATCGAAGAGTGGCGGATGATGGACGACGCCCTGGAGGGCGAGGGCGCTATTAAGCGCAGTCCTCGCAACCTTCCGAAGCCTAGCGGCATGACCGAGGCCGAGAAGCTGGACGGCCAAGGCAATGCCTACCTCTACCGCAACTACACCGACCGCGCCCAGTACGAGCACTGGGTGCGGGATTCGCTGCGCTCGATGATGGGCCTGGTCTCCCGGCTGATACCCGAGGTGAAACTACCGTCGGGGCTGAAGGGCTTGGAGGACAACGCCACGGCTGATGGCTTTGGTCTGACCCAACTCTTCCTGCGGATCGTGCGCCAGGCTATTTCCCATGGCCGTGTGCCGCTGGTAGTTAACATCGACGACACAGGCCAGCCGTACTTCGCGACCTACGCTGTCCGCAATGCCATCAACTGGCACACCGCCGACCAGGGCGGCCGTCAGGACCTGGTGCTGTCGGTGTTCCGCGAGTTTAGGCGTAAGGAGCAGGACCGATACAGTCACGAGTGCGAGACGGTATACCGCGAGTTCTACATGGACGGCGCGGTCTGCCGGACTGGCGTGCGTAACGAGGCCGGTGAGCTCATCGAAGATGATCGCCTGCTGGGTGCCGTCGACGGCAGCAACAACTTGGTGCGCGGCCTGGCCTACATCCCGGTCATCTATTGCGGTTCCACCGACAATTCGCCGGATGTGGACGAGATCCCACTGCTAACCATGGCCCGGGCCGCGCTGAAGTCGTATCAGCTCAGCGCCGACTACTTCACAGCTCTGCATCAGACCAGCCACCCGCAGCCTTGGGTGTCCGGCCTGGACGAGAGCGTGGAACTCAGTGTGACCGGTCCTTCCGCAGCCTGGGATCTCGGGCCGAAGGGTCAATGCGGCTACCTAGAGTTCCAGGGCGCTGGAATCGAAGCCGTCCGCACGGCGATGGAGGACCAGAAGAACGCGGCTCTTGAGGCCGGTGCCAAGGTCATGGACGTCTCTGGCACGGAGTCGGGCGAGGCCCGCAAAACCCGCCAGAACGACCAGCATGCCACGCTGCACAGCATCGTCATCACTGCGGCGGAGGCAATCGAACAGGCCCTTCGCTACGCGGCGGAGTGGACTGGCTACAACCCTGACGAGATTGTCTTTACCGTCAAGCCAGAGTTCGTGATCCCAGAGGTAGATGCCCAGGTGCTGGCAGAGCTGCAGAAGAGTGTCATGGCCGGCACCATCAGCGCCGAGACCTACTGGCAGTACCTCACCACCGGCAAGCTGCCGGAGCGCCCATATGACGAAGAGGCCGAGCTGATCAGCGACGAGCGCGAGTCGGCGGGCATCAACCTGGACAAAGATGATGGCGAAGAAACCGGAGCAAACGGCGGACGAGAAGCTGCTGGAGCAGGTAAGCCGCCACTCGGTACTACTTGAGCGGCTGAAGGCCGGCGAGGTTCAGAAGTTCGAAACCTACCTGCGCCGGGCTGATAGCCAGGTACGTGATCAGCTCACCCGCAAGGAGCTGAGTACCTACAGCCGGGGCCGGCTTGAGGAGTTTTTGGGTAGGGTGGGTGGGAAGCTGCTGGAGATCTACAGTGCCTTCAGCGACCGAATGCAGGCTGATCTGGTGGACATCGCACAGTACGAGGCTGCTTTCGAGGGCCGCAGCCTAGCAAAGGCTCTACTGATCGATGCGATCATGCCTACTGAGTCTCTGCTCCGTGCGGCGATCAATACACGGCCTCTGCAGGTGGCCGGCATCGACGGCGGCAGATTGCTAAAGCCCTTCTTGAGTGGATGGACCCGCTCCGAATCGGAAAGGGTAACCAACGCTATCCGGATGGGCGTTGTGCAGGGCCAGACTAACGCTGAGATCACCCAGGCCATACGCGGCACCGCTGCTCAGAACTTCACTGATGGCGTGCTGGCGGTCACGAACCGAAACGCCCGAGCAGTGGTCCAGACCGCAGTTCAGCATGTGGCCACCACGGCGCGCATGGAAACGCTGATTGCAAATGCTGAGGTCGTGCCTGGTTATCGGATCGTCGCCACGCTCGATCGCAAGACCAGTGCGCAGTGCAAGAGCCTAGATGGTCGGGAGTTCGAGATGGGTAAGGGCCCTGTGCCCCCGTTCCACATCCACTGCCGGACAACGATCACGCCGATCACCAGGTTGTCGGCGCAGTTAGGGCAAGGCGCTACCCGGGCAGCCGTTGGCGCGGATGGCGGCGGGCAGGTCTCGGCAAGCCTGAGCTACTACCAGTGGCTCAAAACACAGCCAGCTGCGTTCCAAGACGCCGCGCTGGGGCCGGTGCGGGGCAAGTTGTTTCGTGATGGCGGCCTTACGGCCGAGCGCTTCTCCGCTTTACAGCTGGACAGGAACTTCAAGCCGCTGACGCTCTACCAGCTCAAGGAGCTGGAGCCGTTGGCATTTGAGCGGGCGGGAATCGGCTAATCCGCGCCACATAACACACTGCCACGATTTCGTGGCGCGACTTACAGGCCTCGCGATTGCGGGGCTTTTTTCTGCCCGCTAGGCGGGCCCACCAATCCCCAGGGGATAGCCACATGCCTTTTGACTTCGACCCGGCCGCCCACGGCCTCACCCTTGACGAAAGCCAAACCGCCGCGCTGAAGGCTGCGCTGGGCGGCGAGGTGCAGAAATTCCTGGAT
Source organism: Pseudomonas sp. NPDC089407 (assembly GCF_044900445.1). NCBI lineage: Bacteria > Pseudomonadati > Pseudomonadota > Gammaproteobacteria > Pseudomonadales > Pseudomonadaceae > Pseudomonas > Pseudomonas sp. NPDC089407. Next base: position 99,319 of record NZ_JBJDNB010000001.1, on the reverse strand, counting down.
GGCGAGGTCTCGGGCCTCAAAACCAAAAACACCGAGCTGATCGGCTCTAACAAGACCATCAAGGCCGAGCTAGATAAGCTGAAAGGCCAGTTCGACGGACTGGATATCGAGGCGGTCAAGGGGTTGCTGGCCAAAGCCGGCCAGGACGAAGAGACCAAGCTGATCGCAGAGGGCAAGCTGGACGAAGTGATCAGCCGCCGCACCGAGCGCCTGCGCACTGATCTGGATAAACAGGTCAAGGCCGCCAACGAACGTGCGGACAAGGCCGAAGCCTTCGCTGCCAAGTACAGCGACAAGGTGTTGGCTGACTCCATTCGCGCTGCTGCCATCAAGGCCGGCGCGCTGCCAGAGGCTGCTGAGGACATCATCCTTCGCGCCCGCGGCACCTTCAAACTTAGCGAAGACGGCGAGCCTGTCGCCACCGACCGTGCCGGCGAAGTCGTGTACGGGAAGGACGGCAAAACCCCGCTGTCTCCCCTCGAATGGGCGGAATCGCTGCGCGAAACCGCTACCCACCTGTGGCCAAGGGCTCAGGGTGCTGGGCAGACCGGCGACAACGGTGGCAAGGCCACGAAGAAATGGGGCGAGTACACCGAGACCGAGCGCGCTGCGATGGCTCGTGACAACCCCGACGCTTTCAAAAAACTCCAAGCCACCCGAGGGACCTAACCCATGGCATCTACCCAACTGTCGGACATCTTTGTTGCCGACTACTACGGCACCCTGGAGCCGGTAAACTCTCCAGAGAAGACCGCCGTCTACGAGTCGGGCATCATCACCCGCTCCGCTACCCTGGACAACATCGCGAAGAACGGCCAAGGCACTTCCGAGATCAGCTACTGGCAGGATCTCGACGCCGACGAGGCGCCGAACATCTCCAACGACGACCCTGACGACCTGGGCGCCGTAGGCAAGGCCGAGCAGGGCAGCATGCGCGCCCGAACGCTGTACCTCAACAAAGGCTACGGCGTATCCGACCTTACTGCTGAGCTGGCCAACTCCGAGCCGATGCAGCACATCCGCAACCGCTTCGGCACCTACTGGACCCGCCAGTGGCAGCGCTATCTGATGGGCGCGGGTCGCGGCATCATCGCTGCCAACATCGCCCAGAACGGTGGCGACATGGTCAAGGACGCAGGCGCTTCGATCAGCGCCAATGCCTTCCAAGATGCCGCCTTCACTGCCGGCGATGCTGCCGACATGTTCGGCGCGATTGGCGTGCACTCGGTAGTCATGAACCAGATGGTCAAGCAGGACATGATCGAGTACCTGCGCGACTCGCAGGGCAAGATCATCCTGGCTACCTACTTGGGTAAGCCGGTGTTCATGGATGACGCCCTGACCTACGCGCCGGGCCAGTTCCTCTCGCTGTTCTTCGGCCAGGGCGCATTCGGCTATGGCGAGGGCGACCCGCACATGCCGGTGGAGATGCAGCGCAAGGCAGATGGCGGCAACGGTGGTGGCGCCGAGGTGCTGTGGGAGCGCAAAACCTACATCCTCCAACCGGCCGGCTTCAGCTGGCAGGGCAGCGAGAACCGCAACCTGAGCCCGACCGCCGCCCAATACGCCTCGGCGGCCAACTGGAAGCGCGTATTCGACCGCAAGCAGGTTCCATTCGCCGCGGTCATCAGTGGCACCGCCACCCCTTGACCCCATGATGCAGGGCGCCGGCCAGGCGCCCTGCGCAGGAGATCAGCATGAAAGTCATCTACACCAATACCCCGGGCAGCGAGCGCGGCACCTGCTATCGCCGTCTGGACCAGTTTTTCGGCGTGATCGACGGCGCTACCGCGGTGTCCGTGCAGGGCGATGCTCCGCACATCGGCGAGGCGTACCAGCGCCAGGGCATCAGCGTGAACGAGATCGAGGAAGGTCTGCGCCTGGACGGCCCGACTATCGCCCAGTGGCTGGAGCAGGGTTACAAGGCGTCGACCTACCCGCCGAACGGCTATGCCTCGGTCAGTAGCCAGGCCGAGATCGACAAGGCGATCGAGGAAGAGGGCGGCGACGAGACCGACCCGCACAAGATGAAGGTGCCGGAGCTCAAGGATTGGCTGACGGCGCAAGGCATCACCTTTGATCCAGCCCTCAACAAGCCCGAGCTGCAGGCCCTGATCCCGTCGAAGGAATAACCCATGACTGACTTCATCACCGTCGCTGATGTTGACCAGGCGCTCGGGCAGGGCTGGGCAGGTGACGGTGATGCAGTCCTCGCCGTTGCCATGGCCAACGCCTGGTTGACGGCCAAGATCAAACGGACGGTGCCAGATCCGGTGCCTAACGCCATCGTGAGTGCCGGCGCGCAGGTGGCCAAGCTGGCTGCGGCCGGCAAGCTGTACAAGGACACCCAGCGCGAGGTGCAGAGCAAGACCGTGTCGGCCCAGGCCGGCACCTCGACCAGCAAGACCTACGTCGCGGGGTCTGTCGATCGCTCGGCCGGTGAAAACTTCGCCCTCGACCTCATCGACCCCTGGATCCGTCGATCCGGCACCGTAATGCTCAAGAGGATCTGAGCCATGGGCATGCGCGAAGAACTCCAGGCCGAGCTGGCGGAAGCGTTCGACGACCCAGATGGCCTGGCCGATGCGGTGAAGCCAGTTGCAGGGAGCCGTACAGTAAAAGGCGGATACGACCCCGAGATCGGCGGCACAGTCCCGGCCTCGAACATCCATTACACCGGGCGCGGCGTGTTCGGCAGCTATCTGGCCAAGGAGATCGACGGGACCCGCATCCAGACCGAGGATGTGAAGCTTTTGGTACTCCAGAGCGAACTATTCGAGGGGCAGGCCGGCGCTGTCACCGATGCCCTGGCAGCGCCCAAGATCGGCGACCAGGTGAGCGGATACCGCACCCTCAACGTGTCTGAGGACCCTGCCCAGGCCACTTGGACCATTCAGCTGAGGAAGTGATATGGCGCGCGGCTCACACATGGCCCAGCGGTACGGCGGGCAGCAGGGTGGCTTCGCTGAAGCCATACGGGCATTCGCCGAGCAGGCGGAGCAGGCTCTGGACGCAACATTCCGCGAGATTGTGATCGAGATCGGCAGCAGTGTGATCCGCATGTCGCCGGTCGGCAACCCGGAGCTGTGGGCGGCCAATGTGGCCCACCGAGCCAAGGCCAACAAGGCAGCTGATGATTACGACTTCAAGGTCGCGGTACGCAACACCCTGATCAACCTGAATCAGGGCAACTTCACCAAGGCCGGCAAGCTGCGCAAGGGCGTGAAGTACGCCAAGCCCCTCACCAAGACCGAGCGCGAGCAGAACTTCGCCACCAATGGCCTGGTAGCAGGTCAGGGCTACGTCGGCGGACGGTGCCGCGGCAACTGGCAGTTCTCCATCGATTCGCCGGCGACTGAGGAGCTCGACCGAGTAGACCCGTCGGGTAGCGAGGCCATTACCGCCCTCATCACCCAAGTGCAGGCCCTGACCATCGGCCAGACGGCGTACATCGTGAACAATTTGCCTTACGCCATCCCGCTCGAGTACGGCCACTCTACCCAAGCCCCAGCCGGTATGGTCCGGGTGACTCTGGCTAACTTCCAACGCATCGTCGACGAAGCCATCAGGAACAACAGAGTATGAGCCAAGCAAGGGCCCGCCAGGCTATCGAGATCAAGCTGATGGCTTGGGCAGCGGTGCGCCCGATCCGCGTGGCGAACTTCGAAGATGGTTTCGAACCCATGCAGGATGAAACCTACCTGCAAGCGTTTCAGCTTCCAGGGGCGACCACCTGCCGTTACCTGGGCGGCGAAGCCTACGAGTACACGGGCATATACCAGGTCAGTATCGTCTGCCCGGCAGGCCAGCCATTAGAGACGGCAGAGACACTGGTCAAAGAGCTAACCGGCCTGTTCCGGGTCGATTCTGCCCTTAGTCGCAACGGCTTCGAAGGTATGGTCACCGAGCCAGTGGAGCAGGGGCCAACCATCACCGAGTCGGCGACGTACTCGGTCCCGGCCAGCTTTACCTACCAGGGTGAGGCAAGCGCTGACTGAACCGCCCATTGGGCAACCAATACCCGCCCTGAGCGGGTTTTTTATACCCGCAAGAGGAACCCCACATGGCGTTCAAACTCCCCAATGGCGCGATCATGGAGATCGGCGTCGCGTTCGCAACCGCTATTCTGGCCACGGCCATCAGCAATGCCAATCCGGCCGTAGTGTCGGCGGCTGCACATGATCTGGAAGATGGTGATGTAGTCGTCGTCACGTCCGGCTGGGTGCGCCTGGACGGCAAGGTCGCCCGGGTAGATGATGCCCTGACCAGCACCTTTGCCTTGGAAGGCATCGACACCACTCGAACCCAGGTCTACACCGCTGGCTCGGGCGCCGGCTCCGTCAGGGCTGTGACCAGCTGGGCCCAGATCTCTCAGATCACCCAGGTGGCGATGAGTGGGGGTGAGCAGCAGTTCTACACCTTCGGCTTCCTGGAGGACGATGACGACCGCCAGCTGCCGACCACGAAGAACCCGATCACCATGACCCTGACGGTCGCGGACGATCCGGCGAAGCCATACGTTCCGATCTGCGAAGAAGCTGACGAAGACAAAGAGCCGCGAGTGGTGCGCCTGAAGCTGCCGAATGGCTCGGTGATCTACTACAACGCCTACGTGTCCATCTCCGCCACCCCAACCTTGGACCGCAACAGCCTGATGACCCGTACCATCACGCTGTCGCTGGCCGCCCGCCCGACCCGATACGCCGCCTAAGGAGCCAGCATGGCCAAGTCGTTCAAAATTGCCCAACCTGCAAACTTCAAGGCTCCCGTCGAGATCCCCAAGGTTGGCGGTGGTGTACTGAAAGTGGACTTCACCTTCAAATACCGTGACCGGCTGGCCTTGGCTGACCTGTTCGACGAGTGGAACGAGAAAGGGAAGGAGTTGGTTGAGTCGGCCCGCAAGGAGGGAGCAACCCTCAAAGAGGTGGCGCAACTGGAAATCGACATCCAGGTCGAGCAGGTCAAGGAGGTGGCGGAGGGCTGGGGGTTCGACGAGCCGTTTGACGATGACTCGATCCGCCAGCTGGTCACTGGCTTGAATGAGGCGCCGCGGGCCATCCTGCGGGCCTATTCCGCAGCGTTCCAGGCCGCCCGCTTGGGAAACTGAGTGAGGCCGCCTCCGCGCTGTACGAGCAAGACGACAGCGCGGCCTTGGCGGCCTTCGGGCTGACCCAGGCTGATGTCGGCGGCGAAGAACAGCAGGTGTGGCCAGAGAACTGGCCGGCCTTCTGCGTATTCGAGGCGTTGACGACGCAATGGCGGGTTGGGCCTGGTGGGGCATCTGGCCTGGATTATGGCGCCATACCGGCCGTTCTCGACCTGGTGGGAATTCGCAAGAAGGAGCGGGCCGGGGTTTTCGGTGACCTGAGGCACATGGAAGGGGTGATTCTCAAGCAGTGGGCGGAGGAGCGTCCATCGTCCTGATGGTGTGGGCAGAGTGGTGGCAAAATGATAAATTCTGCCCCACTTACAGGGAGAGATTTTATGTCTCAAAGCTCCAGCGCCGGCCTCGGATTCATCCTCCTTCTACTGGCCGTCTTAATTTACTTCATTCCGACGATGGTGGCTGGGAAGCGCGGGCACCCGAGCGGAACGGCGATTTTTCTTTTAAATCTGTTAGCCGGATGGACCTTCATAGGCTGGCTAGTCGCACTGGTTTGGGCAGCATCGGCGTTCTCCCAGGACGCTGCGCCAACTGCTGCAGCTAGTCCTTCACCGGCTGAAGGCGACCGTTTTCAGCAGCTAGCAAAGCTCGCTGACTTGAAGGAACGGGGACACCTAACAACCGAGGAGTTTGAGGCCGAGAAGGCCAAGATCCTCAGTAACTGACAAAAGCTGTATGAAAAACCCGCTTCGGCGGGTTTTTTGTTGCCTGGAGAAAAGCATGGCCAACTTCGCCGAGCTCGGCATCAAGATCGATTCAGGCGACGCCGTTGAGGCAGTAGACAATCTGGGCAAGCTGGTCGATGCAGGTAAGCGAAGCGAAGAGTCGGCCGGGAAAACAGGTAGGGCGTGGGAGAGTGCACTAAACGGACTGCAAGGGGACACTCGGCAGATTGTTCAAGAACTGCAAGCGCTCAATGCCAAACAAGCTCAAACCGCTCAGTTGATGGCTTCTGTTGGCAGGGCTGTAACTTCTGCGTCGGACTCTTTCACTTCGGCTGCCAAGGGCCTAAGTGCAATGCGCACTGGGGCTGAACAGGCAGGTCAAGCCCAGACCAAGCTGGCTGTTTCTACCGACGCCTCAGCACAGTCAGGTCGGAATGCATCTGAGACTACTGAGCAACAGAAGGCTCGTCTGTTGGCGATGGCCCAGGCGTCTCTTGAGGCGAGCACATATGTTCAGTCACTGAGCAGTTCACTTGATCGCCAAGCGACTGTGACGAGTCAGGCGAATGCTGTTTTGTCTGACCGAGATGCCCGGCAGGCCTCTATCAATAGCCGTGCCCAGGCATTGCTGGCTACGGAGGAGAGGCTTTCCAAATCGTCAAAGGAGTCGACAGAGTCACGACAAGCCGAAGCCGCCGGCCTTCAAGAACTCCTTGGTAAAATCGACCCGACAGTTGCCGCTCTGGGGCGACTTGATGAAATGGAGAAAAAACTCCAGGGGTATCGAGACAAGAAGCTGTTGGACGTAGACTCCTTTGGCGAGTACAGGGCCAAAATTGACCAAGCAAGGACTGCGCTAGGAGGGGCCGACGACGCACTCAACAGAACTGGCATGTCTGCCAGGGCAACTGCCGCCGCGCTGAGGAATGTTCCTGCTCAGTTCACTGATATCGTGGTATCGCTCCAAGGCGGGCAAGCTCCGTTGACGGTCTTGCTCCAGCAGGGTGGTCAACTGAAGGACATGTTCGGGGGCATCGGTCCTGCCTTGCAGGCTGTTGGCGGCTATGCCTTTAGCTTGATCAACCCCGTATCCCTTGCGGCTGCAGCCGTTGCTGGGCTATCTGTTGCTGCATTCGCGGGGGTCAGCGACCTAAATGAACTGAATAAAGCGCTGGTGGCGACTGGTGGCGCGGCTGGTAAGTCTGCGAGCCAGCTAATCGACCTGCAGTCAAAGCTTGCGGGTGGCAAATACTTCAGCCAGGCGAACGATGCACTGCTGGCCCTTGTGCAGACCGGAAAGTTGACGGGCGGGGCGTTCGAGGCAGTTGCTTCAGCGGCTACACAGCTTTCAGTTGCTACAGGGACAAGCGCTTCGACTTTCGTCACGCAGTTCGTAGAGGCGAAGAAGGACGTATCTGCCTTTGCTGTTGAGTTCAACTCCAAGTATCACGCGATAAGCCTCTCTGTATTCGAGCAGATCTCTGCGCTTGAGGACCAAGGCAGGCAGATGGATGCGCTTAAGCTTCTGGCCGGTGAAGTATCGGAGGAAATGACTCGGCGGAACAAAGAAATCTCTGATTCAACACGCGGTATAGCCAAGCTCTGGGACGAGGCGACTAGCTCAGTTAGGAGGTATTGGAACGAGTTGAAGCGCGGAGTCTCGGCCGACCCCGATCAGTTTCGTATGCAGGTGCTTCAGCAGCAGGTAGCTGACCTTGATGGGCAGTTCTGGTTCAGCAGCAAGGCGCGTGACTCGCTCAAGAAACAGTATACGGATGAAATTGCGCTCATCCAGCAGCGAATAAGTGCAGGGGAGAATGAGCGGAAGCAAAGGGCGGCCCTGCAGGCGTCGATTGAAAAGCAAGCGAACCTTCAGAAGGAACTAGGAAGTCAGGTAGATAGCGCAAACCCAGAGAACAAGCGTACCAAGGCGCTTGAGCAGCTTAGGCTGAAGTTTGTCGAGCTTCGGGAAACAGCCGCTTCCACCGGGAAGTCTAGCCCCCTGCTGGCCGGCGTTATGTTTGATGGCGACAAGGTTTCAGGCGGCGCCTACGACACGATCGCCAAAGGGATTCTCAGCAAGAACAAGGATCCTGCGGGCCGTAACACCCCGGTCGACCTCACGTCCGTGAACGACCAGCAGAACGCGCTCAAGGCCATCGTCACCAGCTATGCCAACAACCAGAAGGAACTGGACGCCCTGCAGAAGGCAGGGATCGTTTCGCAGGAGGCCTACTACCACCAGCGCGTTGCTTTGGCGAACTCGGAGAAGGAGCAGGTTACTGTTGCCTACGAGGATCAGATCAAGGCCCTGGAGGAGACGAAGAACCGCAGCAGCACCACTGCAGCGCAGCGCATCCAGTTGGACCAGAAGATCGCTGATGCCCGGGCCAACATGGTCAAGGCGCAGAAGGATGCCGACAGCGAATTGGCAGTCCTCTCGGCCAACGAGCAGGGCAGGCTGAAGACTGAGACGCGGGCCATCACCAGCTACACAGAAGCCCTGCAGCTGCAGCTCGACACGCTCCGTCAGTCGGGCGCCCGAGCAGTGGCCGGCGTGGGGCAGGGTGGACGTAATCGGCAGATTGCGGGTGAGCTCAACACCTTGGACGATCGTTATGCCCAGGACCAGCGCACGCTGGCCGATCAGTATGGTGACGGCTCTCGCGGCATGTCCCAGACGGAGTTTGAGAAGAAACAGGCCGCGTTGGCTAGCACCCACACGGCGGCCACTCAGCAGATCCTGCAGAACTACCGCGACCTGGCTGACGCCGAGGGCAACTGGCTGAATGGTGCGCAGTCGGCCTTTGAGGACTATGGCGACAGGGCGCGCGACATTGCCGGCCAGACCTCCGACATGATCTACAACACCATGGAGTCGGTAACCCAGGGGATCGGCGATAACGCGGCAGCGGCCATTGTTCAAGGGAAGAACCTTGAGGAGTCGATGGCTAGCCTCGGTCAGACCATCGTCACTGAGGTGCTGAGCTCGCTCATTCAGATGGGCACCAGGTATGGCATCAACACCGCCCTGGAGCTGGCTGGCATTGCCACCACCACAAGCGCCAAGGTGGCGGCGGAAGGCGTCAAGACCGCGGCCGAGGTTACTGGGATCGGCGTTGTCACCAGCGCCTCCCTCGCGGCTACCGCAACAACGACTACTGCCCAGGTTGCGGCGGCAGGGACCACCCTGTCCGCCTGGCTTCCTGCGGCACTGGTGGCCTCGGTCGGTACGCTCGGTGCCGCCGCAATCGTGGGTGGTGCTGGCCTGCTGGCGGCGTTTGCTCTGTTCAAGGGCTTCTCCGGCGGCGGTTACACCGGTGATGGTGGGGTCAATGAGCCCGCTGGCGTCGTCCACAAGGGCGAGGTGGTTTGGAGTCAGGCCGATATCCAGCGCTTCGGCGGTGTTGCTTCGGTTGAGGCTCTCCGTAGCGGTCGGATGACAACGAGCGGAGCTGCAGGCTCGTCCCGTGCAGTCACTGCGTCGTCAGGGGGAGGTGCTGCGACTCAGCCTCAGATGAACGTCCATATCGCCAACTATGGAAATGACAACGTATCCGCTCGATTGGATGGAGACACCATGAAGGTGATTATTGCCGCGGCCGAAGACCACATTGCGAAAGGTTTCGCAACTGGCAATGGCAAGGTAAGCCGTGCATCCGGAGCGGCATACGGGACGAGGAGGGTGCCAAGGTGAATGCGCTCGAAGTGGTTTATGCCTCGGGCGGCGATGACATCGTCCCGACGCTGGAAATCTCGTGCCCGGCCTGGAGCAAGACGCTGTACCTGGTCCAGGACTTTGAAGATTTCCGGGCAACTACCGAGGCTGGTAAAACGGTCACATTCCTGGCTTCGGCGATCGATGTGGCGCTGCCGGACAAGGACAACAGCGGCGCGCAAACGCTGACCTTTGTCATCGACAACGTGACCGGTGAGGCCCAGCAACTGCTGGACGCCTCACTTGAGGCCGAAGCCAGGGTCATAATCGTTTACCGCGAGTATCTGTACAGCATCCCTGGCGAGCCTGCTGATAGGCCGTACCGGATGACCTCATTCGGCGGGACCATGGACGGCCCCACCATCCAGGTTGAGGCCGGCTACTACGACCTGATCAACATGATGTGGAACAGGGACCGCTACACCACCGACCGTTTCCCAGGACTGACTTACCAATAACGCCATGTACGACAAATACTTCACCGCGACGTATCAAGACGGGGCGCGGGGCGAGGTCGTGGGCGGCCGATACCTGCTCGACTGCTGGGGGCTGGTCCTGGCAATCCGCGAGGAAGTGCTAGGCCTGCCGCCGCTGCCGTCCTTCGGCCCGATCGACCGACGAGACCTTCGATCATCCGCCAAAGCCTACGCCCAATACTCCGACCTCATGCCAGTTGGCCCGCCGGTATCGGGAGCAATCGCCGCGGTGATCCATGGCGGGCTGTGCACGCACGTCGGGGTTGTCGTGCCGATTGACGGTGAGCTGCGGGTCTTCGAGATCAACCCCATCGCCGGGGTGACCAACATGCGCCTGATCGACTTCGAGCGGTCCTATCCAAAGGTGAAATACCATCGTGATCGAGATCTTCCCGAGCAAGCTTGAGGGCGGCCCGCTGGAGCGTCATCCGCTGGCCGAAGTCATTACCATCGAAGCCTGGTTGAAGGCCAAGGTAAAAGGATACGAGCCCAGACCGGTACCGCCGATCAGCATCGTGGTAAATGGTGATCTGGTTGCCCCCGCAGCATGGGCCGAAGCCGAGGTTGCTCCAGACGATCAGGTTTCGATCTACATCGAGCCGAAGGGGAGCGCCCTCAAAACCATTTTCAAGCCAGGTCCGTTGGCCAAGCTGTTTGGTCTGGGCAACCCGTTCGACCCCGTGAAGCCGGTCACCCCCAGTACTCAAAACCGGACATCCAAAGAACTCAACCTTTCCACTGTCAAGGGCAACCAGCCAGCGCTGAACGACGTCATCCCGGAACTGGCCGGCCATCCCAAGCGCTATCCCGACATACTGGTGCCTGTGCACCGTTACTTCGGCGACCCCACCGAGCAATGGGCAGAACTTCTGCTTTGCATCGGCAAGGGCAAGTATCAGGTGCTCCCAAGCGATATCTTGATCGGTGATACGCCGATCGCTTCCCTGGGTGGTACCGCCAGTTACGCGATTTACGGCCCAGGCGAAGACCTGGCCAGCGAGACAGCCGCTCAGTGGTGGCACAGTGCAACAGAGGTGGGAGCGACCAACACCGGCAACGCCGGCTTGACGCTGACCACTACGGTTGCGGTGCAACAGCAGTTTTCGGGCAATGCAGTCCAGGCAAACGACTTCGTGCTCACGGTCCCTGAAGGCGCTGGTTGGTTCCCGTCCGGCTGGACCAGCGGCATGATCGCCCGGATCGAGGTCCCATACCCTCACACCTTCACTGCGCCCGCCGATGGCAGCGCCACAGTGATCAGCGGCAAGCATCTGCCGATGCTGCAGCCCTTTGTGGGCATGAGGATCGAAATCACTGGGGCCAACGCCGGTGAGTATGTGGTGGCCACCTATAATCCTGAGGTGCCAGGCACTCCAGAGGTGCCCGGCAGCCCGTCTATGGTGACCGGCAGCGCGGCACCCAGTCGATTCAACTTCGACGCTGTACCCCTGAGCTTGACGGTTACCCGTGGTGCGAGCACGTTCCCGGTTACGCTCAATACAGCCACCACCAACCTGACTGGATTGGTCGCAGCAGTAAACAGCGCGCTTGCCGGTACTCCGCTGGCAGCAAGCGCATCATCTGGGCGTCTGCGCATTGCAGAGCAAGCCGCACCCTACAGCGGTGCTGCGCTGGGCCTGACCGGTACCACCTCGGACATCTTCGGTTCCAGCCCGGTTTTCGTTACTGGCACCAAATCCGAAGCGGCGACCGATGGGCAGTACGCCAACATGACCCTGGCTTACGACGGTGGCGCGCCAGTGATCGGTCTTCAGGTCGGTGAGTTGCTGTCCGCCATCGGCTATCGCGCCCTGCGGTACCGCATTACGGCCGTGTCCGATGATTCCGAGGAGGATGACGAGGATACGCCAGGGAACGAAGCGCACGGACCGTCCGCTATCACCGTTACGAGGCTGACCGACATCAGTGCAGTGGATGAGGAGTGGGAGGGCTTCAACCCTATAGAAACCAACGACGCCAACATCGTCCTCGATGGCTCGACCACCGAGGGCGACTGGTCTGGCCCAATCGCAGCGCTGCCGGCTGGGGAGGTCACACGCCGACTTGAAGTGGACTTCTTCTTCCCGCAAGGCCTCATCCGCTACACGGACAAGAACGGCAATCCGCGCCAGGTTAGCGTTAAGGTCGAGATCCAGTATCGCGACATCGCGACAGCTGGAGATTGGACATCGGTCACGACGACCTACACGGCCACATCGCCTGACCAGATGGGCTACACCCGCAAGATCTCGCTGCCGACCTCCATGCGGCCGGAAGTGCGCGTGCGGCGAATCGGCGAAGAGTCGACCAGCACCAACAAGCAGGACCGGGTGCAGTGGTTTGGCTTGCGGGCCAGGATCGAGCGTATTCCGCGTCGCTATGCCGATGTGACCGTTATGGTCGTCTACATCAAGGGCAGCAACCGGCTTTCCGCTCAGTCGCAAACCATGGTGTCGGTACGGCCAACCAGAGTGCTTCCTGTTCGAAATGGCGGCGCTTGGGCAGTCGAGACGCCCACCAGGGACATCGTTCCGTGGGTTGCTCACGTGGCCAGGACCATTGGCTACACCGACGATGACCTTGACTTGGTTGAGTTGGACCGCTTGGACGCGATCTGGAAGGCCCGTGGCGACAAGTTCGACCTTGAGGTCAACGGTCAGGAAACGGTGCTAGAGGCGCTGAATACCGTTCTGATGGCTGGCTTTGCCGAGCTGACCATTGATCGTGGCCTGATACGCCCAGTGCGTGACGAGCCGCGATCAGTCTACGAGCACCTGTACTCGCCACAGAGCATGACAACGAGGCTCGTCCGCAAGTTTACCAACGTGCGACCCGACGATTACGACGGGGTCGATGTCGAGTACACCGACGAAAACACCTGGCAGAAGGAGACAGTGAAGTGCCGACTGCCCGGTGACCAAGGCCTTAAAACCGAGAAAATCACCCTCAAGGGCGTGATCAATCGGGATCGAGCGTGGCGTATCGGGATAAGGCAGCGCCGTCGTTACAGGTATCAGCGGCACGGATACACGTTCTCGACAGAGCTCGCTGCGATGAACAGCCGGTACAAAAGCTATTGTGCCGCCTCCGACGACATTCCCGGCTATGGCCAAAGCGCTCTCCTTGTCGACTTTCAGGTGGGTAACAACCTGACCTTGCTGGAGAGCTCGGAACCGCTGCCGTGGGATGAAGGTGCAAACCATGTCGTAGGTCTGCGCCGTCCGGATGGCACGCTCAGTGGCCCATGGCCTGCAACCCGGGTCGACGAGACCAGGCTGACCGTTCCGGAGCTCGACTTCGTGCCGGATCTGTCCTGGAGCATCGAGCCTCCGCATCTGCAGTTCGGCACAACTACCCGTTGGAGCTACCCGATTCTGATCGATTCCATCAAGTCCGAAGGCTTCACCGCCAATGTCGAGGCCGTGAACTACGACGTACGGGTGTATGACGATGACGACAATTTTGCACCGACCTGAGGAAGGGCCTGATGCTTTCGATACCTGACAACCTACCGCTGCCGTTGCGTGATGGTTATGGTTTTTCGCCCGTTAGTCCCATCGAGCGAACGCCGCTGGTCACCGGAAGGGCCATGCAGCGCCGGCGCTATCGAACGGTTCCGACCCTTGTGAACGTCACTTGGTTGTTCACGAAAAACCAGGCAAAGCTTTTCGACGGGTGGCGGAAGTGGGGCATCAAGTGGGCGGACTGGTTTCTCTGTCCGATCAAAACTTCACTGGGCCTGCAGCCTACAAGGGCTCGGTTCACGGATAAGCCGGTGGTGCCGGAGCCGGTTGGCGTGAATCACTGGCTTTACACCGCAGAGCTTGAGCTGTTCGAGCTGCCAATCGTCGACGAAGCCGAATTCACTTCATTACTTGCTGGGATGCCGATCACGGTGATGACCGCCCAGCTTCGCTCGCTGCTTGAGCGCTGGTACACCCGATCATGGCCTGGCGCCACGGCCACCTAATTCCCTGCCCACTTCGGTGGGCTTTTTTTCGCCTGGAGTAAACATGAGCGGAGCAGAAGATCTCGCACGCTTGACCCAAACGATTGACACGGCAAATGAGCTGTTCTTGTCGCCTGATATCAAGATGGTCGACGTCGGCGGGGGCGTCCAGCGACCGACCAATGCCAAAGTGCTTGCCGACCTTTCCACGCAGATGAGCGGAGCGCTCATCTACACTTCGACTGCTCTAGGTCTGGCAGGCACTGTGTCAGGCGGGTATTTCAGCGTGGTTTCGGCTGATGCCAAGGGCTATGTCGACCTGTATCGAAACGATAGCGGAGTAGCGACTTACATCGACACTGTGCCGAACAGCGCGGCAGTAAACGAGATTGCAAGCCGTGTGCAGGAGTTCGCAAGCGATGTGGTATCGCACGAGTTCCGCGCTGGTAAGTTCATCCTGGCGCAGTTGATGCTTGATGGCGCATTGCAGCTGCTCGGCGGAAAACTGAGGTCGGATGGGCTCAAGGTTACCGATCTACTGGGAACGAGCATGGCCACCTTCGGGGTGCAGCAATCCGACATCAACGGACTGGTACTTAGGAAGTCGAACAGTCAGGGCATCGAGTTCGTTGACAAGAAGGGCTTCATCATCCCCGGGGCTGAAGGTCAATTCACCGGTGCTACACCGGTTACAAGTCCGTCAATAGACCTGCTGCTGGCGCTGAATCATCAGCTGCGGACTAACCACATCGCAATCATCAATTACGGTCAGTCGCTTTCCCGCGGCGCCAAGTCGACACCGGTACTGTCGGTGGAGCAACTGTACGGCAACCTCATGCTGGCCAGCGGCACAAAGGTTCGAGCGACTGAATCGGGCTTCAACGCCTCCTCCTACCTACCTTTGGTGGAGACCGTAGTGGGTGAAGACGGCGAGACGCCAGTTACGGCGATGTGTAATGGCGCCGTTCGGCGTGCAGTCGCTGGTGGCGAGTCTGCGGCCAACTGGGTGTTCGTTGGCGCATCGCCCGGCCAGGGAGGGCAAACCGTCGAGGCGCTTGGGCCAGGCGGGGTCGGGTACTTTGAAAAAACCATCGAGCTGATCAAGAGCCAGGCCGCGCTGTCTGCCTCGCTGGGCAAATCCTACTCGGTGTGGGCCTATGCCTGGGAGCAAGGCGAGGCCAACTATCCGGTCAGCTCGCCAGGAACGCGGTCGGCCTATCAGTACACCCAGCTCTACCTGGATCTGTTCGACAAAATGTCGGTCCAGATTTCGCAGATCACCGGCCAGAAGTTCTTGCCCTACATCTTCACCTATCAGGTAGCGGCACATCGCAAGTACAGCAGCGACACGATGCAGATTGCACTGGCTCAGTGGCGCGCAAGCCGTCAGCGGCCCGACGTGGTGATGTCGGTGCCGGCGTACATTCTGCCGGTGGTCACCGAAGACAACCTCCACCTGACCAATGAGGCCAGCTGGCTGATGGGTGAGTATCACAGCCGGGCAATGTACGAAACCATGATCAGGCGCAGCGGCAAGTGGCGGCCGCTTGAGCCAGTGGCCGTGACGTGGGGTGATGACCACATCGACATCAAGTTCCACGTTCCTCGTGGGCGCCTGGTCGTCGACACAGCGCTAGCCGCTGCAGCGGCGAACCAAGGTTTTGATATCCGCGAGTCCGACGCGGTGGCCACCAGCTTGATCAGCGGCGTTGCCGTTTCGGCCGAGGATACTGTGCGCATTTCGCTGAGCCGGCCCGCCTCGGCAGATGCCATCCTGACCTATGCGCGCGGCCGCATCGGCGACCCAGCTGCTTCGGGGCCTGCGATTGGGGCTCGGGGCAATCTACGCGATACGCACGGGCTGTACGACACCGCCACCTCCCCATCCGGGGCGGTGTACGCGCTGCATAACCCTTGCGTGATGTTTGAGTACAGCCGGCAGTCCGGCTTCTAAGGAGTTGATGATGGGTGTAAGTATTGTTGCCACCGATGTGGACGCGGAAAATGTCGCAACCGCCTATGCCAGTCCGGTACGCCGGGCGCTGGAGGGCATCCATTTCCTTAATGAAAGCTTGGAGAAGTGCCAGCGCAACTATGCCCCGGGCAAGAGCAGCCTCAAGGGGACCATCTTCGGCGCGCCGGTGGTGAACTCTTCCTACCTCCGCTGCACTGGGCTTCAGCACTTCCTGCAGACCGGAATCGCAGAAAGCCGGAATGGCACGATGTTCGTGATCGCGCGCAACCTGGTCGACGATGGCGCCGTAGCCAATCGGACGTTGCTAGCGGGCACATACCGCGGGATTGGCGGGGCTGTACTGCCGGGATATAGCGGCGTTGGCCTTTACGCTGGTGGCGCCGTATCGCGGGTGAATGGCCACTCGACTCACGCGGCCAATGACGCAGCTGACGGCGTTTTGGCTGTTGCCACCACGCAGGTCATTCCGCTCACAACCTGGGCGATGATGATGCTGTCCTTCAGTGACGGTAAGCTGATCAACCGAAACCTCACCGTTCCCTATACCGCAAGTGCAACACCAACAGCTATCCGAAGGGTGTCTCCTGACAAGATCCGAATTGGTAGCGCTTACACCTCGTATACCGGTGTCTGCGATGTCGCGGTCTTCCAGTACCACAGCGAGGTTTTGGAAGAGGAGGAGATCTTGCTTGTAGCCTCCGATCTTCGCGAGTACGCGGAAGGTCGAGGGATCACGGTTTAGCCAGTTATAATCCAACGAATCAATCCATTTAGGCTTGATTTTAAGATCAGGGAAGAACGTGATCCTTCGGGAAAACTGTAATTACAGCAGTAATTTCACTGGTGTTGAAACCGAAACCGTCTTGGTTGCTTGCGTCGATCTTGGGCCGGAGAATCCTACTGAATACTCCAGACTCGCGAAAAATGCTTTCGATTTTCTCGCTTTCCGGCCCGTTGAAAAACACCGCTTGAACTCCTGTATTGCTTCCAGATGAAATAGTATGCGTCTTCTGTGCTGTTGTTGGTATTCCGGCCATTTTCAATATAAGGAATATCTGGGCTGCATATTTTTCAACCTCTTCTTCATTTCTGGCGATTTTAAGACGTATCGATGAATTGCCGAGTCCTTTGAGATCTTCCATCAGTTTTAACGCGGTTTCCGGACTTATTTTTCTTGGCCCCAGGCTGTTTTGTAAACGCAGCCTTTCATTCCTCTCGCTCTCAAGCTTTATAGAAAGTTCGAGGTTTTGCTGTACGAGCTCCTCGGTTTTTTGATTGGCTTCAGCTGCCGAGTTATTCGCTATAGCGCTCAAGCTGTTAGCTTCTGCTATTTTTTGGTCGGCATGTTGGCTCTGAACCACTGAGGCCACGAATGTCATGGCGCCCGCTACGGCAGCGATAAATGCTGAAATTATCGCAATTACTGATCCGGTGGTATGGATAACATTTGCTGTTTCAAGTGAGAGATTTAGCATGGATTTATTCGTTTTTTTCTTAATTGTCATTGCTTTAGGTTTTTTAAGTTTGGCTGTTTTTGTCGGATGGTTTGGATTTCGAAAAGATGGTCCTGTTCGACAAGCTTGGAAGGAATACCAAAAAGCAAAGCGTAGCCGCTGACGTGGCTCATTGCTATCTAAGATTTTCTGCTTTGTAGAACGGGGCTCTGATCGAGACCTGAAACCATGTACAGCCCGCCCGCCATGTGCGGGCTTTTTCATGCTTGGAGGAACCCATGCGAACATCGCAACGCGGCTTGAGCCTCATCAAGTCATTCGAAGGCCTGCGTCTGCAGGCCTATCAGGATTCAGTCGGCGTCTGGACCATTGGATACGGCACAACCAGAGGCGTTAAGTCGGGGATGTCGATCACCAAGGAACAGGCCGAGCGCATGCTGCTGAACGACGTGCAGCGCTTCGAGCCTGAGGTGCAGCGCCTGGTAACGACGCCGCTGAGTCAAAACCAGTGGGACGCCCTGATGAGCTTCACCTACAACTTGGGCGCGGCCAATCTCGAGTCTTCCACGCTCCGCCGGCTGCTCAATGCAGGCAACTATGCAGCCGCTGCCGAACAGTTCTCGCGCTGGAACAAGGCCGGCGGGCAGGTGCTGGCTGGCTTGGTACGCAGGCGGGCCGCCGAGCGGGACCTGTTCCTGGGGGGGGCTTGACCTTGCTCGGCGCGGTACCTGCCTGGTGCTGGTGGTTGATAGCCATGGTGCTGGTTGCCGGCGGCCAGCAATACCGGGTGGTGATTGCCGATGGTTCTGCGGCGGCTGCTAGGACGGAAACAGCCAAGGCCGGCAAGGCTCTGTCCGACTACCGCCTGCAGGCTGCCGAGCGCGACCGGCGCGCCGCTGTACAGGCCAGAACAGAAGAGAGGCGCCGCCAGGCCGAGGCGGACGAGGAGGGCGAGAATGCACGACAGAAACTGGAACTGGCCCAAGACCGGGCCGCTGCTGCTGAGTCTGCTGCTAGTGGGCTGCACGGTGAGATCAAGCGACTGCGGGATGGCCACCGAGCCACCTGCGATACCATCGCTGCCCAGCAGCGCAAGACAGGAACCTCTGCCGTCGTGGTGCTCGGGGGATTGCTTGAAGACGCTGACCGAATGGCGGGCAGCTGCGCGGCAGCGCTTGAGCGAAGCCGAATAGCTGGCTTGGCATGCGAGGCTGTAGTTGAAGGGATGAAGGGGCCGTAGGCAGAAAAACGAAGCCCCGGATGCTGGCGTCCAGGGCTTCTAGCTATCTTGGTCCCTATGAGTGGAAAAGCTAGCGTGGCTGAATAGTATCAGCTTGCGTCCTATTAATCACCATTGGATCCATCGACACTTCACTTCACTAGGGCGCCGGATCTGGCAAAACCGACAGCCTTGAGGTGACGGTGAGAGCACTACTGGCGGAGCGGCGGCAGCGACTCGGCTATGAGAAGCAGCTTGAGCCAGCAGTCGAAGCTTGTAGGTAAAAATTTAGTACTCAACTTCAAGTGTCATCTTACCGTTGCTGCCAACCTTAGCGGATACGTTCACGCCCTCGATGGGAACGTTCAGATTTGCGCCGGCTTCTTGATCAAGTGTGACTTTAACTCGCTTCGCGCCGTTCTCTTTGCCCGCCTTGATGATGTCCACAGCTGCTTGAGCTTGCGTCTCTATAGAGTTGGTTTTAGTCATGCCTTTTGCGATTCGCATGCCCGTATTAGCAATAGCAAAAATGGGATTGGCCAAAACAATCGCCGTACCAACATTTTTCGCAACAGACCTTGCTTGCTCTAAGCCTTCTTTCGTTGTCAGGTCAAATGACTCTTTCATGTGCAGGCCTCCTGGCTATGTGCCATCAAATCGCTTGAGAATTTACACGATTCCTTAGGCAAGGCAATCTTTCCCAGGAGCGGACCTCGAGGTGCTTTATGATGATCACATCCAAGTGAAAAGGGCATCGCAATGGACAAGCGCACCTTCATAGGAATGGTCGAAGCCGGCGAGCCGCTGATTCAGCAGGCTATCGACGCTATGCGCGAGTACCATCAGGCCAAGGACCGTGGCGCGCCGGTGGAGGAAGTGGAGCGCCTACGCCTTCTGGCTGAGTCTCTGTTTCAGGTGGTTTCCGACTACCAACTTAGGGTGATTGCCAAGGCGCGCGGCAAGGATCTTCCGCCGCTTCACTGAATCGGCTCAACCAGTTCTGGTCCTTGGTTGCGCACGTTGCCGACGGCCTTACCTACAGGGAACCAGCGAAAATCCTGAGCGGGCCTGCATCCAGCTTCGACAATCTCCGCAGCGCGCGCAGGCGTTGTGGCTGGGTCCATCCACTCCCTGGCAATATCAGGGGAGAGCACCAGAGGCTTTCGGTCGTGGATATCGACCAGCCCTTGGTCGGCCGCCGCGGTTATGATCACGAATCCATCGCGCTCATCCGGCTCCAAGCTGTGGTGAACCTCAGCTAGAGCTGCAAAGAATAGTGGCTCGCCGTCGACGCTGGTGATGTAGTAGGGCTGCTTTCGCTTTGGGTCCGCTGGATCAGGCAGCCATTCAAACCAGCCATTTGCAGGGGCCAAGGCTCTGCCGTTTGGCCATAGCCCCTTGAAGAACTTTCCCGTCACTACCGTCTCGGCCCGAGCATTGATCGGATCCGGGCGCTTCCCCTTCGCCCAGAAAGGCGACCATCCCCACTTGACCCGATCCGCACTCAACCCATCCCCAACCTGGCGAATGATTTCCACGCGAGTGGACGGCGCTACGTTGTACCGGTTGATTGGCTCATGGTCGTAGCCATTTATCACCACTAGGTCCAGCGACAGCTGGCGCAGGTAGTGATCCATCGACTCGTAGATCGAGTACCGTCCGCACATATCCCACCTCTCGCCCGTCAGAAATTTCACCGCCCAGGATTGACCGGGCACCCGATGCCAGATTTACTGTATATGCATACAGTTTGCATTGGACCTTCCATCATGACCATCACATTCTTGGGTACGCCTACCGGCGGTACCGAACCGTTACCGCTGTACTCGTTCCATGTCCCGGCCGGGTTCCCTTCGCCGGCAGCGGACCATTTGGAAGGCCATATCTCCCTGGATGAGCTTTTCGACCTCCGAGCGCCCCATGTGTATCTAGTGAAAGTGGAGGGCGACAGCATGCAGGGGGCTGGAATCTACTCGGGCGATATCGTCATCGTAGACCGCGGCCGCGAAGCCGAGCACGGCGATGTGGTGATTGCCGCTGTGAACAGCGAGCCAGTGTGCAAGCGTCTGCACCGACGCGACGGCGTGGTGATACTGAAATCGGAGAATCCAGCCTACCCACCGCGGTACATCATGGAGGGCGACGAGCTCGTCATCTGGGGTGTCGTACGTTACAGCGTTCGCGACCATGCGCAGTGACCAGGTGTTCGCGCTGATCGACTGCAACTCGTTCTACGCGAGCTGCGAGCGCGTGTTTCGTCCAGACCTAGCCAAGACCCCGATCGTGGTACTGAGCAACAACGATGGGTGCGTGATTGCCAGGTCGTACGACGCCAAGCCTTACGTGAAGATGGGCGAGCCGTATTTCCAGGCGAAGGACAAGCTGCGCCGGCACGGCATCATCGCCTTCAGCAGCAATTACGCGCTGTACGGCGACATGAGTGAGCGCGTCATGACCCTGATCGAGTCGATGGTGCCGGCCACCGAGATCTACAGCATCGACGAATGCTTCGCTGACTTGTCGGGTATTCAGGAAAACCTGACCCAGTTTGGGCGCAAGGTGCGGTCAAAGATTTTCCAATGCACCGGCATCCCTGTGGGTGTTGGCATCGCCGGTACAAAGACTCTTGCGAAGCTGGCCAACCACACCGCCAAGCGCCTCCAGGCCCAGACCGGCGGCGTGGTCGACATCACCGATCCGTTCAAGCGCGATTGGGTGCTGCGGAACACCCTGGTCAAGGAGGTCTGGGGCGTGGGCCGGCGAATGACCGCCCACCTCGAGGCAATGGGCATTCACACGGCGATGGATCTAGCCAGGGCCGATGCCTGGACGCTGCGGCAGAAATTCAGTGTCGTGGTGGAGAAGACCGCTCGGGAACTGGCAGGCACGCCCTGCCTGGAGCTGGACGAGGCAGAACCGCCGAAGCAGGAGATATGCTGCAGCCGGATGTTCGGCAAGCGGCTGACCGAACTGGCGCCGATCAAGCAGGCAGTGGCCACCTACGTTGGTCGCGCAGCGGAAAAGCTCCGTGCCCAGGGATCGGTTTGCAAGCGCATGCGCGTCAGCATCCGCACCGGAATGTTCAACCCGGACGAAGCCCACCACGCCCAAGGGGCATTGGTAGAACTGCCCTACCCAACCTGCGACACCCTTTTGATGACTCGGCTGGCCACCGATGCGGTTGGCCGGATCTTCAGGCCCGGGTTTCGGTACAGCAAGGCTGAGGTGCTGTTGATGGATCTGCGGCAGCCAGGCGAGTTTTCAGAGGATTTGTTCGCGCTCAAGCAGTCGGTGGCATGTGACCGGCTGATGCAGGTGATGGATGACATCAACGGGCGCTGGGGGAGGGGGACGATGCGAGCCGCCAGCGTACCGGCAACGCCGGACTGGGTAATGAGGCGGGAGATGATGAGTCAATCCTATACGACGCGTATTGATCAACTCTGGACAGTCAAATGTTGAGCCTGCCACCGGCGTGGCTGGACGAGCTCAATGATCAGCAGGCTCTGGTAGCTGATCCTGATGGTCGAGCCATGGTGCTCACGGCGCTGGCGATGTCTGCGCACCGGCGGTGTGACGTTGACGCTGATCAGCTGGCAGATATGCTGGAGTTCACGGAGTCAGCTAGGTTGTGGGCGCTCGAGCATGATCGTTCATGCGGCCCGCTCGGCGTCGATCTGGTGCCATAGCTCGCCCTCGATGAACTCGGCATACCGGTCGGCCACCTCGGCGCAGCCGTTTCTGCCCAGGTCATGCGGTGTGCCATCAGGGTCGAGCCATTGGCCTGAGACCACGCGAAACTCTAGCTCACGGTAGCCTTGGGCATCCCAATCGCTCGACCAAGCGCCTGGCTGCGGCTGCTCGTCTACCAGGTCGATGACTTCGCACTGCAGCACGCTGGCCTCACCTTCGACCAAAACCTCATACACGATGCCTCCCAGAGCATAGGCCCCATCACTTAGAAGGTGGAGTGCGGCTTGCTGGGAAGGTGCCAGTATTGCGACAAAATGCTTGTGAAGAGATTGGGTTTCGTTCCGGCAGAACGCCTGGGTGAGGGTGCTGAAGCTGTCTAATACTGCTCCAGAGCTTCTCGGTTTTACTGGGTCAAAGTCGCAAAAACTAGCCAAACCGGATTAGACAGGTTCGATGCACAGGATGCTTGTGGCGCGGCCTGAGCATCGAATCTCACGCTACTGCTGCAGTACTGGAAGCAAGGCGGTCAGCCTTTACCCAGGGAGCTTATAACGCTCCAATTTTGCGCGATATTTTTTCAAGCTTCGCACCAATGTTCTCAGCCTCAACGACGCCTACTACTCCTCCACAGCCTGCACACTGGATGAAGTACATGATGAAGTTGGCGCCAGTGATATTGGCCTTCTTAATTTCAAAGCGGGGGCTGTCGCATTTGATGCACTTCGAGGCTGCCATGATCAATCCTTGTGGTGGCTAAGTGCCACATCTTTAGCAGCGGCGACCTTTAGCTGTCAAGCAAGTGCTCGTGGTTTGTTGGTTTCGATTCGCGCCGGATTGGTCCCCAAACCAGCAAAATCGGTTCCAAAACTGAAACGGTGACCCTTGCAGTATGCGGTATAGACATTCCGTTTTGCCCCTGTTTTGGAACCGATTTCGACCGTGAGGCCGCATGGTTTGGGCGCTTGTACCACGGTCTTGAAAACCGTTGCAAAGTTCGAGAGGAATGCGCATGGGTGGCCGTCAGTTTGCGCATCTGTCGATGCAGGGCAGTCAACCTTGAGCCATAAATTCTTTGTGGTCCAACTATACTCGCATTGGTAACTCTCTTTAGCTCAACAGGAGCTTTGCAATGAAATCTATTCAAGAGCGTACTGATGAGGCTTTCAAAGACGCTGAGGTGGTGGACGCGCTTAAGAAGCTTTCGCAATATGGATTTGGGATCCTGTTGGTTCATGGGCATAACGAAAAAGGCGAGTTTACGGAATTGCCAAAGGGTGTCGCTGCTTATGAAGAGAACTTACAGATAACTTTCAAAGGCTCAAGTGAGGAAAATGGCGATTTCGTGCCGGTGGCATGGGTCTGGGATGGCGAAATGGGAAAGCCGGTGGCAGTCATGAAGTGCAACAATGCACAATGGTGTGAAGACAAAAATTAGTGGCTGTATTTCCGCGAACTATGCACTTGTCCTGTAGTGTGCGGCTTGCTGCTATCGGGCAGGCTTTTAGCAGTATCGCCCGGTTTTTGTAAGTACTCGACGACTGGTCCTAGCCGATAGCTGCCGTCAGCGAGGGGCAGCTATCGGCCAATAGCGAGCAGTCAACGACGGCCACCGAATGATACCAATTCTGATACCACTGATACGGAAATGAGGGGGTGAGGAGGGGGATTTCGCCCAGTAAAATCAACCCTTTACCACCGCCAAACACCCCCAGGAAACTGCATGGTGATGTTAGCGGTGGAGATCAAGGAGCTTACCTATCAATAACTTACGTGGCTTCTTCGCAGCTACGGACCCTTTTCGGACCCGTCTGGAGCTTTTCCAGCGCCTGCCAGTCGTTGGACGAGTTAATTCAGCGCGAATGTGTTCATAAGAGCATCTGCACGCTATGCCCGAGCTGTTGGGCGATGAATGCGGGGTTGAGACCAGACATTAAGGCTATTGTCGCATAGGTGTGACGGCAGTTATACGGGGGCGGTACCCGATCCCCAAACCTTTCAGGATCGGACGCCTTTGGTGGAGCAGGTCGCAGGTCTGGTTCCCGTGCTCACCATTCTTTCCTGGCGGGAGACGAACGGCGTTGGGTTTCGTGCGGGACTCCTCCGTGCTTTGAGCCGATTGCAGTAGATGGCGTCTGGGTGCGTAGCTCGGAAGATCTGCCCGCCCATGTCGTCGCCGTATTGGCCCTCCAAGGCTCGCGGAGCAGAATCGGGCGTTTCTTTGCTTGACACATAGCTTCGCCTCGCCGCCATTCGGCGGACAATTCATGATTGAGGGGATAGGAGGGAACTTAGGCAGGTCCACTGGGCAGAGGCTACCTGGAAGTGGCCCCCCCTTGCTGTGCGAAGTTGAAAGGTAGAACGATGCCGGAAAGTGAAAAAAGATACCGCGCGTACAAGTTACTGCGAGAACTCGACACGCTGACCTCGGACACCATGAATCAAGTTGCCTATGGCCGACTTGGTGGGCCTGACTGGAAGGCGACCTGCGATGCACACCGTGCAGCGTTTGAGCAGTGGATCGAATTCGCCGAGTCACTTTCGAATCGAAGCGAGGCGAATGAAGGAAAATAGAGCGCTGTTGGCGAAAACTTATACATGGCGTCATTTTCTGTATAAGTCTCAAATGGCCAGTTGTCGCTTCGGTTAGGTTTTTTGATCTACGGCACTTGAAAGTTAATTTGCGGGTCGTACATTCCACCTTCTATGGATAAAGAATCTTGGAGGAGGGGTCATGCGAGTTCGTGGAAATGTGTTCTGGGATTGGGCAGACCCACAACTTCACCACCGTGCCCATGACGAAACACTGGACGACGGCACGCACGTTGATGTTCAGGTCAGGCTTTCTCGGACAGGCCAAACGCAGCTGTTTATAGGGGTGTATGCCCCTCAGGGCATGGCGCTGCACGAAGAAACATTCGATTCACGACCCGGCGAATCGATGACTCGGGCCCTGGCCTGGGGTGTTGGCCGGGCGCGCCGGATAGCTACTGAAGGCGTGCCCGCCGCCATACCCAAAGCGTCTGTTGGGTAGACTTGCCGTTCACTCTGGCTGGCTCTGGGTCGGAGACTGAGCCAGCCCCTGGCCGCCGCTTTATCGCGGCAGTGAATAGACGGAAGAGGGGTTACCGCTGGATCGAGTAGTTTTGTACTTCAAAGCACATGTGTGCCTCAGATTGAGCGCTGATTTACTCGGACGGAAAGCTGCTCGGCGCTTTCTTTGCGTTCCGAATAACGATCCACTAGAAACTGCTGGCGATCACGTAACAACAGGGTGAACTTCACCAGTTCTTCCATAACGTCTACCACGCGATCGTAATACGCCGACGGCTTCATGCGGCCTGCGTTGTCGAACTCCTGATAGGCCTTGGGGACCGACGACTGGTTGGGGATAGCGAACATGCGCATCCAGCGGCCCAATACCCGCAGTTGGTTGACTACGTTGAACGACTGCGAGCCGCCGCAGACCTGCATCACCGCCAGTGTCTTGCCCTGTGTGGGGCGCACGGCGCCAAGCGCCAGGGGTACCCAGTCGATCTGCGCCTTGAACACGGCGGACATTGCGCCGTGACGCTCCGGCGAGCACCAGACCTGGCCTTCCGACCACTGCACCAGATCACGCAGTTCCTGCACTTTGGGATGCTCCACCGGCACGTCGTCAGGTAGCGGAAGGCCAGAAGGATTGAATAGGCGCGTCTCGGCGCCGAAGTGCTCCAGCAGGCGCGCTGCTTCTTCCACCAGCAGGCGGCTGAAGGAGCGCTCGCGGGTCGATCCGTATAGCAAAAGGATGCGCGGCTTGTGCTCGCTGGTAGGGGTTGCCGCTGTCGGTAGGTCGAACAGCGAAAGATCGAGGTTGGGCAGTTGATCGGACATGTTTCCTCCTGCTCAGAGAGCGCCGATGCGATCCAGCTCGCGTTTGAGTTCGTCGCGGCCAAGGGTGTCGAAGGGAAGAGCGAAGAACGCCCGGCAGCGTAACTCGATGTGTGCCAGCGTGGCGCGGAATGCAGCCTCGACCGACATCTGGTCAGCCACGACATCGGACGGATCCTCTAGCCCCCAGTGCGATTTCAATGCAGGGCCGAAATACACCGGGCACGCTTCTCCGGCAGCCTTGTCGCAAACGGTAATGACGATGTCCGGAGGGCATCCCTCGAACGCGTCATTGCCCTTGCTGCTCAACCCATCGGTCGTGATGCCGGCATGCTGCAAGGTGGTCAGGCTGCGAGGCAACACTTGGCCCTTCGGAAAACTGCCGGAACTGACGGCTTCAAATCCGTGAGGCGCCAGGTGATTGAACATGGCCTCGGAAAGGATGCTGCGGCAGCTGTTGGCCGTGCACATGAACAGGACTCGCATGGGGGCTCCTCCGCTTCGTAGCGGATCTCAAAGGCTCAGGCGCAATGCCAGGGCCGAAAGGGTGATCAACAGAACTGGCAACGTCAGTAGGATGCCGACCCTGAAGTAGTACCCCCAGGTGATGCGCATGCCTTTGCGCTCCAGCACGTGCAGCCACAGCAGCGTGGCGAGGCTACCGATGGGGGTGATTTTCGGGCCGAGGTCGCAGCCGATGACGTTGGCGTAGATCATCACCTCACGCACTAGCCCTTGCGCCTCGCTGGCCTGGATCGACAAGGCGCCGACCAGCACACTGGGCATGTTGTTCATTACCGAGGACAGCAATGCAGCAATCAACCCGGTGCCGATGGCGGCACTCCACAGCCCTTGTTGCGCAAGGCGATCCAGCAGGTGGGTCAGCATGTCGGTAAGGCCGGCATTCTTTAGTCCGTAGACCACCAGGTACATGCCAACAGAGAAGATCACTACCTGCCAGGGCGCTTCGCGCAGTACCCGGCGGGTCGAGATGCGATGCCCGCGAGCGGCGACGGCAAGGAGGATCGCCGCACAGGCTGCAGCTACCGCACTGATCGGGATACCCAGTGGTTCCAGGGCAAACAGGCCGATCAACAGCACCAGCAGCACCCCGCCACCGACATTGAAGGTCGCTCGGTCGTGAATCGCCTCGCTTGGCACTCTCAAGGCCGCGACCGTGTACTGCCTCGGGATGTCACGGCGGAAGAACAGGAATAGCACCACCAGGGTTGCGGCCACGCTGGCGAAATTGACCGGCACCATCACCGAGGCATACTCGCTGAAACCCAGCCTGAAGTAGTCGGCCGAGACGATGTTCACCAGGTTGGAGACTACCAGCGGCAGGCTCGCCGTGTCAGCGATGAAGCCGGCAGCCATGACGAAGGCCAACGTCGCGGCAGGAGAGAAACGCAGCGCGAGAAGCATCGACATGACGATGGGCGTGAGGATCAGTGCCGCACCATCGTTGGCGAACAGCGCCGACACGGCAGCACCGAGCAGCACGCAGAAGGCGAACAAGCGGTAGCCGCTGCCGTTTGCACAGCGCGCCACATGCAACGCGGCCCATTCGAAGAAACCGGCCTCGTCCAGCAGCAGGCTGATGATGATGACGGCGATGAAAGTGGCGGTGGCATTCCAGACTATGGCCCACACGGTCGGGATGTCGTGCAGCGAAACGGCACCCGCCGCCAAGGCGATGAAGGCACCGAGCGCGGCACTCCATCCAACGCCGAGCCCCTTCGGCTGCCAGATGACCAAAGTGAGGGTTAAAATAAAGACGGCAATTGCGACCAGCACGAAGACCTCGCTTGATAGTGGTCAGCAGCAGGCAGCGTCACGGACGGGGCGGCCGTCCATGTTTTGCAGCCGAAGCGAGTTATCTGCCAACCACTGCGAGTTGGCGTTCAAGGTCACCTGCAGCATTTCGTGCACCCAGGCGGGAAGCTCCGGGTTAAGGCGGTAGTACACCCACTGACCCTGTCGACGGTCCAACAGCATGCCATTGCTGCGCAGCAGCGCGAGGTGACGGCTTATCTTGGGTTGGCTGTCGTTCAGCGCGCACATCAGTTCGCAGACACATAGCTCACCCAGGCTTGCGATCAGCAGGGTGGCGCGAGCACGGGTCTCGTCGGATAGGCTCTTGAATACATCGGGCGGGGTAATCATGGCTGCACCCATACATACGGAAAGTCGAATATACGAATGTTCATATGTTTAATGCAAGCACACAGTGGTTGGGTGCTTTTATGCCTCGGTCTTGAAAACCGTTAAGCCCACCTCGTTAGCTTTCGTTTGAAGGGGCGTCGTCAACCTCATGATGGTCATAGTGGCAATGTGATGCCATTTGAGCTATTGGTTGTAATCCCATCCCAACGAGTTGAGTCCCGATGGACCGCGAGCCAACGAACCACGAAGTCGCAGCCGTTATCGGAATTGGTGAGGACGAGGTCGATAAGTATCGCCAGGAAGCAGTGCTCCTCGGCGACGGATCCTGGCTTGTCCACTTTTCCTACGACATGCCGAGGGAGCTTCGGCACAGCTTCACCGGCAGCTTCACGGCCATCGTCGCGGAGCCAGTCGATGCCGGTGACCTGAGGACTACAGACCAGCACTGAACTTCTGATCAACCTCATAGCTCTGATCGATTCCCGCAAAGCAAAGGGCTAGGCGGCTTCTCAGAGACCGGGTCATGTTTTCGGATGAGTTCTATGTGGCATACGTGGTAGCGGAGGTTGTCCTGGTGGTTGTTGCCTTTGCCGTCGGCGTTCATCTGACAGAGCGGTAGCACCCTATTGCGGTGCTGCGAAGGTTCAGACTGGAGCCTTATCGCCATAGTCCGCCCGCTCGTCGAGCCTTTGGCACTTCATACCAAGCCAGATTTCCCAATCGTATGCGCAGATATCCTGCGCCTCACATGGGAAAACTGTCATGGCGATCGACCACAATGGCCCAGACGCTGCGTACCCAGGACCCGATGAACGAGCACCGGATAAAGGACACGCTCATGGGGCCGGTTTGGAAGAAACGGCTTCGGAGCCTAAGCAGGGCGTCGGCGAGGCATGGTCAGAGAAGCGGCCTGAGGATTGGAATCCTCCTCCTGGCAACCCAGGCTCCGACCAAGACTCACAAGTTCCACGGGATAACGGCTCTGCTCGTACTGAGGAGGTTGGAGCGCCTGATCCAACAGAGACCGGTGGTGAGGTCCCGCTGGCATCGGACGACGATGCTCCGATCGAGGAAGAGATGAAAGATGTGGATGCCAACAACTCGGTGTCCAGTGAACATCCCGAACCTCGGTGAGTTTTGTTTCCTGCCGACCGGCCGGGCGGGCGGTCGTGGCTCCGATGAGGATCTACTAATGAACGCAGAGGACGGAGTTGGCCGCCCTCTGCCATTGTTCTAGACCTTGTATTGAATGGTGTAGGACGCATCGGTTCTTGGTTCAATGGAGATAGGAATGCCGAAAAGCTTCCCTCGACAATCACTGACAATGCAGCGATATATCGTTCCCTGCCGGAGCTGGGCCCACAAGCCTTCGTCATGTATCGCTATGCGCAACACATGGTTGTTCGGATCGTCTCTTACCTGAGCCACGTGGTGGTCCAGGTCGCACCCGAATTCAGCATTGGTTAGCTCTGGATCGTAGCCGATCAGCACGCCGTGCCTTTTCAGGTCATCTCTAATACGCTCAATCACGTCGTCCGCTTCTTGTTTTAGCATGATCGTCATCTCGCGGTGCTTGTACTCATCTGAATACTAGCCGACCTTGATGATTTCTGTTGTGCATCGACGTAAACGTCCGGCAGGCGGTCATCGTTTCGCTGCGGTGGTATCCTGCACCGCTTACCAGGCAAGGAAAGCGGTAATGAGATGCTAGGTAGGCCTGGCATGTACATGCTGTTCAGCGCTTGGCCGGCCGAGCTTCACGACAAGCGCTGACGCGCTGGCAGCAAAATTTCGTAAATAGGATGACCCAAAGCCCGACGCGCTGTTGGTTTTTTATTATTGTTCGGCAGGGCCATTATTCAAGATGTACCGATTGTTGCGAATCACCAAAAAGAAACGCTCCAGAATTATACGGAAGTGGTTTGTCTATTTCGCTATTGCCGGGTTTGCGGGCAATTACAACAGGCTGCTCGAACAGGTGTCTCTCGGTAAGCCCTGGCACTTGATCAAGGGGGTGGCGGCTTACCTTTTGGCTTCCTGATACTCGCGAGGCGGAAGGCGCAAGACTGCAAAGTTAACCTATCGACAACCACGCCAAGGTAAAGCTGGAACGGTAATTGCTGTGATCCGGAGACATTGACCCTGCGGAGTACGCAAAAATGACTCAGGATGACCGCTACTACATGATTTTCAGCGTGGTTGCCGTGCTGACACTGGATTTGGCAGCCACCTTCGTGTTCCTCAATTTCATCGGCTGACCCCGGTTCTGGGGCAAGACGTACGCGGCATCGGGGCAACTGCCAGTGCGTCAGAAATACGGCATTAACGGCATATAGCAAACTAAACTAATGTCCGTTTGTCATTGGGCAGTAACATAGGCCAATGAAAACCAGAAAGGGCAGGCTACCTGGCACTATTTTACCTGTTTTCCAGGGGGCAGCAGGAGCGTGTCGCGTGAAAAGCTCAACGTCGCTAGCAGGCGCAATACTGGTGTCAGGGTTTGCCTCTTTGCTCTTGGCAGGTTGTGCACATGACCCCGATGTGCGTGACAGCCATGACGCTACCTCTGGTACTACCGCGAAAAGCCCACCCGCCTATCTGGGGTGCGTCAAAGGCGAACTGCAAGGCACTGTTAAAACCTACGAAGTCGCGGGTGACAACTCGGTCAAGCTGTTCATCGAAAGTACCGACCCCGACAAGGCAGATGGGCTTGTCGAATTACGGGGCACGGGCACCCAGCATCAGTTCACGGCCTATCAACGGGATGCCTGGTATGACCATGGCAGGCTGCTGGATGCCGCACTGATGTGCTCAAAAGCATGATTATCTAACCCCGGACCACAAAAGGCCTGCCGTCGAGAGCGGGCTTTGTGTTCGGGCGGCGAAAGCGAATTTTGCATTTGCCGGCCTCGCCCGCAATAATCCGCGCATTTGAATGGAGAACAGCGGGTGGAAGCAAGAAGCGTTGTCCCCGAAATGTTCATCGGGATCCCGACGCATTTCTGGGTATTGCCGGTTGCCGGGTTGGTGGCCTATTACGGCCTGAAGTGGTCTGCCAGGCTCAGTCACCGCGCAACGTTGCTGCAAGCCTCGACGTACCTGTTGCTGCTGGCATTGGCTGTGATGCCCAACGGTATTTATGCCTTGTTCCCGCCGGCGCCCGACCCGGACGTGTTACTGAATCACGCGCCGCTGCCCAACTATGCCGGGCGCTTTTATCTGGATGCGTTTTACGTTTTCACTGGCTGGGCGCTGAGCAAAGTGGTGAAGCTCAAGTTGCGCTGAACCCGCGCGATGGAACGGTAATATCGTCGATTCGCGCAGCGACAATACGCAACTCGTCCGCTACCCCATCAATGGATTTGATGTGCGCCGCCACATCGATATCGGCCTGCGAGCTGCCGCGCGCCTCCAGGAACCTGGCGTGGCCGCTCATGGCCTGGCTGAGCTGATCCAGGTGGTCGGCCGTTCTGACCAGGTCTGACTTGATGGTGTGGAGCGTTTCCATGGCGTAGAGGCCTTCCTTGTCTGTTGCTGCTGCGAGCTTATGAGCATCGCTGCTTAGGCGGCTGGAACGCAACAGGTTTGTGGAGGGCGAGTGGTTGCCCAGGCTCCGTAGAACCTGGGTATTTACCGTTGAGGGCGAAGATTTCAGTCTTTCTCGTGCACCCGCAGCACGGAACCCATAGCATCCGTTTCCAGCAGCTTGATACCGTCTACCTGCTGTTCGGCCAGCGCCACATCGGCGGTGCGACAGATGCTTGTGCACTTTTCCGGTTCGATGAACGTGACGGGTTTACCGTTCTGATAGAAAATCTGCGTCTTGCCAGCTTTCTTTTGCATGCTCTGTAACCCCTGAGGAGTGATGGTGTAAGGCCCATTGGCATAGACACTTTCCCAGTCTCCAGTTTTACAGGCTACTGGCAGAAATATCAGGTGCGGCTCTTCAATGCTGCTCAGGCTTCGTCCAACAACCGTTCGGGGTTGAAAAAGAACGAAGCCACCATCACAGCCGTGATCACGCCGCATGCATCGGCAATGAACAACAGCAGCGCGCTGGTATCACCAGGCGCCAGGTGGTTGCCCAAGGCGAAGTCCACACCATGAGGCAATGCGGCAATAAACAGCAGCGCGGCGGCCAGCAGGCCCGAAAGCAGCTTCAGGTAGGCCCTGCCGAACGCCAGGCTAAAGGCCCAGAACACGAAAATGCAGAGCACGGCCAAGCCGGTTGCGGTTGCGTATTGGGCGATTAGTTCCAACCACCAGAGCATGGGATCCTCCTGAGCGAAGCGTGCACTGATCGGTGTAAGTGAGTGGGGCAAGTCGCCTGTTGTCGCGGCCTGTTGCTCATCAGAAGCAGGGCAGATTGAATTCGTTCCCTGAGTGCCAGCAAATAATTAATGTCGTACTGCTGTAGTAAATCTGTCGACTTGTCATTTTGCTGTCGGGGAGATATCGGCAGTGTGTCAATCGCGCCAGGCGCCTGCATCAAGACCTTGGTTGATTAGTCACTCGGAATGCGCTTCGCTAGAATGCAGCGTATCCCTACTGGCCAATTGAAAATGCCTACTTTTCGTATTTTGATCGTTTCTGCGTTAGTCTCCAGCCTTGCCGGTTGCGCAACCCCCGGCAACCCCACAGCCAGCAAGCTGACCCCAAAAACGCCACAGGAGTACGCGGCCTGCGTCCTGCCCAAATGGCAGGCGGTAGCACCACAGGCTACGCAAAAATCGATTGCTCACGGTTACCGGCTGACAGCGTCCAGTGCCGTGGCCAGTGATGATGTGCTGGACGTGGTCGATTCCCGCGAGGGCAGCCGCGCGACGTTCTACAAGGGCAGCTTCCTGTCTGGCGACAAGCTGCGCCAGGCTGCCAAGGAATGCCTGTAGCGGCTTTAGCCGCGCACACCGGCGCAGCCGGTGCCCTTTGCACTGCGTCGGATTTTCGCGGGCGTGCCCGTTCCCACAGAGGGCACGGAGCGCCTGTCTGCATTAGCCCGCCCGGCTTTTCATCATGCGCCTGTACTGCCTGACCCGCAGTAACGTGCAGCCTTGCTCCAGCAACAATGCGCGCAACGGCGACGCATGCGCCTTGGGCCGGTTGCCCGCCGCCAGCCGACGCATCTGCAGCTTGACCAGCGCCATGTAGGCCAACGCCGCAAAGGACTTGCGCTTCCAGCGTATCGGTTGCAGCTCGGCTGTGGCAGCCGCCTCGCCGTTGCGCCACCGCTGGGGCAGGGCAGGCTCTACAGCCAGTGCCGTGGCGATCCCGGCCATGGCCACGCCACTGGCGAGTACCTGCTCGACCACCGGTAGGCGACGAATGCCGCCGGTGACCATCACCGGCATTTTCGCGATGGCCGCAATGTCCTGAGCAAACTCCAGGAAGTAGGCCTCACGGGCAAGGGTGCGACCATCGCGGGCATCGCCCTGCATGGCCGGCGCCTCATAGCTGCCACCCGACAGTTCCACCAGGTCTACTGGCAATTCGTTCAGCCACAGCACCACTTGGCGGGCCTGCTCAGGCTCGAAGCCGCCGCGCTGGAAGTCCGCCGAGTTCAGCTTCACTGCCACGGCAAAACCTGGCGAAACCACCTCGCGTACAGCCTTGACCACCTCCAGTAATAGCCGGGCGCGGTTTGCCAGGCTGCCACCCCAGCGGTCCTGGCGCTGATTGCTCAACGGCGACAGGAACTGGCTCAGCAGGTAGCCGTGCGCGGCGTGGATCTGCACGCCACTGAAGCCCGCTTCTTCGGCGAGCGCAGCCGTGCGCGCGAAGCGCTGGATCAAGGCCGTGATCTCGGCTTCGGTTAGCGCCTTGGGTAGCGCAAACAGCCTGGACAAGCCGCCCATGTCCAGGGCGACGGCCGAAGGGGCGACGGTGGGCTGGCCCAGGTTGGCCTGCATCTGCCGCCCAGGGTGGTTGATCTGCATCCAGAACTGCGCGCCGTGGGCACGGCCGACACGCGCCCAGTCGCGAAAGCGTTGCAGCGGCTGGCTGGCGTCGAGCATTACGCCGCCCGGGCCGGTCATGGCACTGGGGTCGATCATCACATTGCCGGTCAATAACAAGCCGGCGCCACCCTCGGCCCAGGCCTGGTACAGGCGCAGCAACTGGTCGGACGGGGTCTGGTCCGGGTTGGCCAGGTTTTCTTCCATCGCCGCCTTGGCGATGCGGTTTGGAATGACACTGCCATTGGGCAGGGGCAGAGGCTGAAACGGCGTCATGGCGATCTCCGAATAAGGGCTACCACGCATCGGTTGCTGCACGCGTGGGCTAGGTTTTGTACGAAAACAGCCTGCGCGACGATCATGCTGCGTTGAAAACAGGCTCGGAATGCTCATTTGCAACCAGCAAAGTCGGGCGCGACCCCGGCCGTTCCTCGCCTGTTTTCGCCTTGCCTGATCGCCGCTCGGCGACTTTTCGTACAAACCCTAGGTTCGCGAGAAGGCTAAGGTTAAAGTCAACTTGAAGGTCAATAGGGGAATGCCACCGGAATGAAAATTGGTGAACTGGCACAACGTACAGGGCTTAGCGCATCGCGAATCCGCTTTTATGAAGCTAGCGGGCTGATTGCCGCCCGTCGCCTGGGCAATGGTTACCGGGATTACCCGGAGCACGTGGTGCGCGCGCTGGAGATCATTACCTGTGGCCAGCAGGCGGGGTTCAGCCTGGAGGAAATGCGCAACCTTACGGATGCCGCCGGGGCGGCGGAGGGAGGGCACGGTTTGTTGCTGGCGAGCCTTAAGCGCAAGGTCGCGGAGATTGAGGCGATGCAGCAGCGGCTGGCACAGAACCGGGCCCAGTTACTGGCAGTGATTGCCGGTATTGAAGGCAAACCGCAGGGGATGAATTGCGAGGAAAACGCGCGACGGTTAGTTGCCGGTTGGCAGGAGGGCGAGGTCAACGCCACGAACACATGACGTTGTGGGCGCCTTTGTTGCTCAACTTCAAAGGCGCGCACCGTCCCTGTGGGAGCGGCTTCAGCCGCGAACACCGGCAAAGCCGGTGCCATAAACTACGTCAGCTTCTCCGCGGGTGAACCCGCTCCCACAGAGTGAGCAGCTATTCACCTCGCCTGTTCATCTGCTCACACTGCACCTGCGCATCCGTCCGGCTGGGGTAGCTCGGCTTGAGCCGCTCCTTGGCCTGATTGTCGTAAATGTCAAAGCCACCACAAACCGTAGCGGCGTAATAGCGGCTACCGACGCGGAAGGACTCCTTTTCTATGGGCACTGCGGGAACGATAACGAATCTTGTTTGCATGCTTCGTGCCTCCCCAGGCAGAGACCTAAGTATTAGTCCTGTCTTTGATAGGCATCAAGCAGGCTCATGAATAATTGATGGCTTTTCGCCCTTTGTTGCGACGAATGACGTTGCATATCCAGCGCTTTCCGCAACGATAGGGCGTGCGGATAAAAGTCAGCTCTGCAACGCGTTGTGCGCCTTGCGCCCGCAGTGCTTGGGCCAGTTGAGCGAGCGTCTCAGCTACGATGGTCATGATTCACCTCATCAAAATGGCTGCGTTCATAATTCTCGACCCAACCCACAAGGACGGGATTCAGTTCTATTCCGACTAGTCGGAAGGTCATAGGCGCAGTTGTCATCAAATGAAAACCTGCCGTCGTCCGATGCGAAGCAATTCGGTGGCGCTGGAAAACCTGATCAGCCATCACCCGTCCGTCGCCTCGGAGCCTGTGATCGGTATACCGGACCGCCAGTGGCGGGAACAACCTCTGGCCCTGGTGGTCTGTTGTGAGGGTGTGCAACTGGACCAACCAACATTGGCCAGGCACCTGCGCTGAACCTTGTAGGAGCGGCCTTGCCGGGGCGCCGGACCGGTCGGATGGGCTGCAAAGCAGCCCCAAGGTTTCAGCGCAGATGCACAGATTGCCGGGGCTGCGCTGCAGCTCAATCGCAAGGCCGCTCCTACACGTCAGGTGCATGTTTTGAGACGGAGACGAAACCCGCCAAACAAAGGACTGGCGATTGACTAAAGTTCAGATGAGTAAAGTTAGGTAAAAGCGGCCGCGAGGTATACACGGATCAGTATTGTGGCTTGAACTGTCCAGTCCAAAGAAGCCATTGATGAACACACTTTCGTCGCAGCCGAGTGCTGAACGCGGGGCGTTCTCCAGTTTCGGGGCGTGTCGCAACACCCAGCAGGGCCCGGTGGTGATTCTTGCCTCCGGCGCCTCTGCCAGGCATTTCCCGTTGGCAGAGTTTGCCCATCTGCCCGTCATCGCCATGAACGGCTCGGTCGCCATGACCGCCGAACATGGCATCAAACCGTTCTTCTACGTGTGTACCGACAGGAGCTTCCGCCAGCAACAGCCGGACTTTTTCGCCACCGCCGTGCGCGACAGCGAACGCCTGGCATTATGGCCCGAGCAGTATGCCGGTGCCGATGTGCCGGTCGGCACCGAGCGTTATGCCTTGCACAAGGCCGACACACCGGGCCTGCTCGACGGTTTGCGCGGCCATGGTGACAGTTGCGTGTGCAACCGCGCGTTGTGGAGCAAGCGCAGCCGCTCGATTGCCTTCAGCAAAGACTTGGCCCATGGCTTTTTCGATGCCCGCACGGTCGCGTATGTGGCGTTGCAGCTGGCCTATCACCTGGGTTTTGAAGAAGTGCTGCTGGTCGGGGTAGACCTCGACCAGAGCGTCGGGCGATTCTATGAGAATGGTCAGGGCCAGTGCTCGCCGTGCGGGCTCGACCAGCACTGGGACAGCCGTATACTGCCGTCGCTGACGCTGATGGCCCGCGAAGTGGTCAATGAGCACTTCCATGTCTACAACCTGTCGGCGACTTCGCGCATCCCGGTCGAGCTGATTCCCAAGGTCAACCTCAGCCAGGCACGACGCATAGCTGGCTGCGCAATTAACTGAGCAGGAAAGCGGATGCAGGCGAGACTGTGGATGCGTACAGTGGCGTTTAACGCAACTGCAGGAGCCCGCTGATGTCCAGCGCATTCACTTTCATGCAATCGCCCGTCGGCACCCTGACCCTGGTGGCCCGTGGCGATTGTTTGGCCGCCGTGCTGTGGGAAGAGGAACGAGAGAACCGTGTACGCCTGGGCGCGCTGCACCGCGACGACCAGTGCCCGGTATTGCTGGAAACCGCTCGCCAGTTGGGTGAGTACTTCGCCGGCAAGCGCCAGCGTTTCGAGTTGGCGCTGGACTTTGTCGGTACTGGGTTCCAGCGCCAGGTGTGGGCCGCTCTGCTGGCGATACCGTTTGGCGAAACCCGCAGCTACCGCGACATCGCCCGGCAGATCGGCAACCCCAGTGCGGTGCGTGCGGTGGGCGCCGCCAATGGCCGCAACCCGATCTCGATCATCGCCCCCTGCCACCGGGTCATCGGCGCTTCGGGCAGCCTGACCGGGTTCGCCGGCGGGCTGGCGGCCAAACAGTACCTGCTGGCGCTGGAAGGCCGGCAGAGTCTGGCGCTGGATTTGTAAGGCGTCAGCCGAACCCGCTGACGACCAGGCAAGCCACAACCGCCAACACCGAGCCGGCCATCAGGGTGTAGTGCCGCTGAGCCCGTCGTGCAGCCTGGCTGACCTCGCGCAGGTACTCGCCGGGCGTCGGCGCCTCGGGTCGGTGACGCAGGCCTTCGGCCACATCCGCCAACTGGCCACGGATGAGCAGGCCAACCACGTAGTAGGTGCAGGCATAACTGAGCAGCGCGAGGAACAGATAAGTCATGCCGTGGCCAGGGGGAGAGCCTTGGCGCTGGCATTGCCAGTGTCCAGCAAGATCAGCCCCTCGCTGTGATCATCCAGGCTGGCCAGCAAGTGGCCCTGGCTGTCCCAGGCGGCAGAGCCACCAGCGCCGATGAACGTGTCGGCCGGCCCCACACAGTTGGCCAGCAGTACCGGCATGCCCAGCTCGCGGGCTACCTCAGGGTAGTGCGTGTAGCCTTCACGAATGCCTTTGGCGGTTTTCGCCACGCTGACCAGGTACAGGTCGGCGCCATGCTCGCGGGCTGCAGCGGCATGCGCCATGAACATCGACTCAAAGCAGATGGCGGGTGCTATGCGGTGTTCGCCCAACGGCAAAAGCAAGGCCTGGTCACCCGGGGTGAACCATGGCAGTTCATCTTCGTGCAGGCGCCGCTTGGCATAGGCCTGGCGCGGTGCCCCAGGGCTGAAGATCGGCATGCCGATGCGTATACCGTCAGGCGTTGGCAGTGGCAGGCCTGCGGCCACGGTGATACCCAGCCGGTCACAGGCGGCCTGCAGCGGGTCCAGCCGTGTGGAGGTGACGGGCAGGGCTGCCTGGCGTGCCACGCTGGGTTCATAACCGGTCAGCGACAATTCCGGGAACACCACCAGTTCGGCGCCAAGGGCAGCCGCCTGTTCGATACAGGCCAGGTGGCGCTGCAGGCTGCCTGGCACATCGCCCTTGAACGACGCCAGTTCTACGGCGCAAAGCTTCATGTGGACCCTTCCCTGGTAAAGGTTTAAACGCCGAGCATACCCTTGCCAGCTGCTCCTCCACCAGTGAAGGGATTTTTTACCCGGGCAAGGTGACGAAACGCTGCTCGATCACCGCGACCCGGGCAGCTTGTGCCATGCTGTCCGGGTACAGCCTCATACGCGCGGCGCGCATGAAGGCAGTAATGCATGGGCCAGCAGAGGAAGTTTGCAATGGCACGGTTTCGCCGGCTGATGGCCAACCTGCGGGGGCGGGACCTGGCCGTTGGCGATATCCATGGGCACTTCCAGCGCCTGCAGCAATGCCTGGATGCGGTGGGGTTCGACCCGGCCGTGGACCGCCTGTTCAGCGTGGGTGACCTGGTCGACCGCGGGCCGGACAACGAGGCGGCGCTGCAATGGCTGGCGCAGCCTTGGTTCCATGCCGTGCAAGGTAATCATGAAGCGCTGGCAATTACTCGCGTACGTGGCGGGCGGCTTGATCTGGAGATGTACCGCGCCGCCGGTGGCAGCTGGTTTCTCGACCTGCCACGGGCCGAGCAACTGCGCTATGTGGAGCGCTTCGAGCAGTTGCCGATTGCGATCGAGGTTGAAAGTGCAGCGGGGCTGGTCGGTCTGTTGCATGCCGACAGCCCGTTTGCCGATTGGGCGGTACTGCGCGACTGGCTGGAGCTGGAACTGGACCACGACCCCAAGGTGCGGGAAGTGTGCCAGTGGTCGCGGCGGCGGCTGAAAGTGGGTGATACCGAGCCGGTGCAAGGCCTGCGTGCCTTGCTGGTGGGCCACACCCCCGTGCTGGAGGCCAAGCTGCTGGGCAATGTCTGGCACCTGGACACCGGGGGCTGGGCCAGCGGCCACTTTACCTTGATGGACATGCGCAGCCTTAAGCTGCTCAGCCCCGGGCCAGGTGCAACAGCAATGCCGCCGCCAGCAGCACCAGCATGAGCCCGGAGGCCCGTTCCAGCCAGGGCAGGCTGCGGGCGAAACGCCGCAATACCCGTTGGTTGCCGATGGCCATGGCCACCAGCAGGTCCCACAACAGCACGGCACTGAACATCCACAGCGCGTAGGTGGCTTTCCAGCCGACGCTGGCACTGGCGACCATGCTGGCCAGGCTGGCGTAGAACAGCGCGTTCTTGGGGTTCAGGACGCCGGACAAAAAACCCATGGCCAAGCATCGCCACCAGCCGTCAACGGCCTGCTCGCCAGCGACGCCCCCCAAGCGGGTTTGCCCGGCATGGCGCAGGAACAGTGTGCCGATGTACAGCAGGTAGCCGGCGCCGGCCATTTGCAGGCCGGTGAACAGCGGGCTGCCTTCCTGCAGCACTGAAAGCCCGGTGAAGGCCATGGCGATGAACGCACCATTGGCCAGCGCGATGCCCAGGCACACGCCGCTGGCGATGCGCCAGCCGCTGTTGACCGAAGTGCGCGCGACCAGGAAGAAGTCCGGGCCGGGCGAGAGCAGGGCAAGGAAGTGAGCGAGGGCGATGATCAGGAATTGTTGCATGGTGCGGGCGGCTCTGCGGGGAAAACCGCAGTCTGCTGGCGGGCGGGTTGGGCGTATTGAACAATATTGCAAATACCAGAAGCTGACGCGGTCCCGTGTAGGAGCGGCCTTGTGTCGCGATGGGCTGCGAAGCAGCCCCGACGATCTCCGCTGCGAAGCTGAGAATTTGGGGCTGCTTCTCAGCCCATCGCGACGCAAGGCCGCTCCTACAAGGGACCGCGCAAATCTTCAATCGCCCCGATACTGCCCCGGCGTCACCCCCACATGCGCCTTGAACACCCGCTGAAAATGGCTCTGGTCGGCAAACCCGAGCCGGTACGCCACCTCTGCCAGCGCATGCCCTTCACCCAGCAACTGCCGCCCTCGGTTGACCCGCGCGTTCAGCAGGTAGGCATGCGGGGTAAACCCGGTAGCCGCGCGAAATGCCCGGATCAACTGATAGCGCCCAAGCCCGGCTTCCCGCGCCAGTAACTCCAGGCTCAACTGCGCCGGGTCCTGGCCTTCGACCTGTGCGATCAGCCTGCTCAAGGCTGTGTCCGGCAAACCCGGTGCTGGCGTCAGCGGCGGCTGCGCGCCAACGTCCAGGTCGCCAAGAAAGGCGATCAGCGCTGCATCTTTTTCACAGGTGCTGGCGCTGGAAAACAGCACGCGGTTCAGCTCGCAGAATTGCGCATACACCTGCGGCGCCCGGCAGATGCGCGCCGGCTCGCCAGCCCCCGCACCGCCCAGCCCCGACTCCTGTCGCACGTGCGTCAGCCAGTCGGCATCCACATGCAGCATCTGGTAGCTCCAGGCTTGCCCGGGGGCGGGGTTGCAGGCATGCAGGCGATGGGCCGGGACCATCACCAGCGTGCCGGGTGTCAACCGCGCCTGCCCGTCGGCAGCACCGCTGAAAAGGCTGAAGCCGGCATCCACTGCACCAATGGAAAACGTCGGGTGGCTGTGGGCCTTGTAGCAAGCGCGGCTGTGGCAGGCGCGGCGGCTTTCGACATGCGGCAGCGCCGGGTCGCGCCACAGCACGGCGTGAGAAGAAGGCATCAGGGTGGTCCTCGGTATCCTCGCGAGGGTAACAGTTGTCACGCACCCGTACAGTTTTTATCGCTGGCTGTAACTTGACCGCAAGGCCCTGCACACGCCGAAATAGACGCCTGTTGCCCGAGGAAAACAAGAATGGACTTTTCCAGCCTGCTGCTCTTCATCCCCGCCTGCTTCGCCCTGAACATGGCTCCGGGGCCGAACAACCTGCTGTCGCTGCACAACGCCAGCCGCTATGGCCTGCGCACCGCCTGTGTGGCAGGCGGCGGGCGCATCCTGGCCTTCAGCGGCATGATCGCCCTGGCGGCCATGGGCCTGGCCGTGGTGCTGCACACCAGCGAATACCTGTTCCTGGCGATCAAGGTAGTGGGCGCCGTGTACCTGTTCTACATCGCTTGGCAACTGTGGCGTGCCCCAGTGGGTGAGGCCGTGGTGGCCAGCGACCACCCGCGCGGCACCTGGCGGCTGGCACGCCAGGAGTTTTGGGTGGCAGCCGGCAACCCCAAGGCCATCCTTATCTTCACCGCCTTCCTGCCGCAGTTCGTCTCGGTGGGCAGCGCTACGCCGGTGAGCGAGCAGTTCCTTTGGCTGGGCGGGTTGTTCCTGCTGCTGGAGTGGGCGGCCATTGCCATCTATTCGGGCCTGGGTGCCTACATGCAGCGCTGGTTCAGCCAGCCCGGCCCGCGGCGCCTGTTCAACCGGGTCAGCGCCTCCCTGCTGGGCTGCGCCGGCCTCGGTCTGCTGGCTGCACGCCGCTAGAACTGCCAGCGCACGCCCAGGTTCACGCCGCTGGCTTCCTGCTGGCGGCTGTCCAGGTTGGTGGTGTACTGCACGCCGCCATGCAGGCTTAAAGCTTTGCTGACCTGCGCCACCAGGCCGCTTTCCAGTTGCACCGAGGTGTAGCGGTAGTCGGTCTTGATCTTGTCGACGCCGTCGAAGGTCAAGGTGTCGCGGCCACCGTCGCCGTGCCACAGGTTGAGCTGCGCATAGGGCTGTAACAGGCGGTTGCTGCTGCCTTTGAACGCACCCTCCAGGCGTACCCCCAAGCGGCCGGTCAGTTCGACCTGAGCATCGTAGCCGACGTGCGAGACACTGTCGTTGGCGCTGTCCAGCGAGACCTTCTGCGCGATCAGTTGGGCTTGTGGCTCCAGGGTCCAGCGCTCGGACAGGGCGATCGGGTAACCGGACTCCAGCGAAGCGGTCCAGGCGTGGCCGTCGATGTTCAGTTTGTCGCCACGGTCGGAGCGCGCCCGGCCATCGAGGCTGGTGTACTGCAGCACGGCATCCAGGTAGGCGCCTTGAGGGCCGACCAGCGTCCAGTAGGTACCGACGCTGTCGCCATCGAGTTTCAGGTCACCGACGCTGCGGTTTTGCACGGCCAGGGCGAAGCCTTTGACGTCGGCGTCCTGGCGGCTATGGCCGACGTAGAAGCCGACATGCTGGCGATAACCGTTGTCACCAACCATGGCGTACAGGTCCTGGCCGACCTTGAAGCCATACAGGTCGCCATCCAGGCTCGGGCTGACCGTGCCGCTC
Organism: Pseudomonas sp. NPDC089407; assembly: GCF_044900445.1. Taxonomy (NCBI): domain Bacteria; kingdom Pseudomonadati; phylum Pseudomonadota; class Gammaproteobacteria; order Pseudomonadales; family Pseudomonadaceae; genus Pseudomonas; species Pseudomonas sp. NPDC089407. The sequence goes on along the minus strand of NZ_JBJDNB010000001.1, from coordinate 56,456 downwards.
CATTGCTGGCGCAGCGCGCCGCCGTAGGCCTGGCCCCAACTGGCAGGCAGGCCACCTTTACCCTGGAGCAATTGCTGGTCGCCTTGGCGCTGGTGGAACGTGCCCAGTGCCTGGCGGGCGATGATCGCGGCACCCCGCGGTATTGCGGCATACACCGGCACTTCTGGGCGATACAGCGGCAGGCTTTCGCCTTGCACCGGTGCCGGCAGGTCGACCTGGCCGGGTGCAGGGGCGGCGACCGGTGGGGTGGCGGCTGGCGCGATCACGGGTGGCTCGCCCGGCTCTGTTGGCTGTGTCGGCTCGCCTGGCGCCGGCACTGGGGCCGGCGCGGGTGGTGCGACCAGCGTCGAACGTAGGTACCAGCTGTTTTCGCTGCCCGCTGTTACACCGCCTTTGAACAGCCGGTAGTCGTAGGCCCCCACCGAAAGCGTCTGGGGCTGGATGAAGGCGGTGCTGGTACTGGTCGCGCCGTTTTGTGCTTCAACGACCAGGATGCCGTTTTGGGTAGTCGCCGCACCCGTACCTTCGAGGTTGTTGATGAGTAATTTGGTAGAGCCGCCGATGGCTCCACGGCTGACCACCAAGCGGTCGGAGGGAGCGTGATCGCCGGCCAGCTCGCTGTTCAGGAGTAGGGTACCGTTGTTGCCGGTGTAGTTGCCCTGGATAGTCAGACTGCCGTTGGCATGCTTACCCCTGAGATCGATGATGCCAGCGTTTACCACCGACGCCTTGTTGCCATCCTGGATGCTGACGATACCGCCTTGCCGACTGAATAGTGTGCTGGTCGCATCAATGTTCAGGGTGCCCGTACCCGTCGCGGCGATTGCTCGTGGTTGATCGGTACCCAGGTCGCCCAATGTCAAGGTGTCGTCGAGAGTGAGCTGGCTGCCCTTGTTCAGGCTGATGGACTCCCAATTGACATACAGGGCGCCTTTGCCCAGCTTGGCCTGTTCGAATGTCAGAGTGTCGGTCCCGGTACCGCCGTCGAGGGCAACGCTTGAGTTGCTCAAGTCGAACGTACTGACAGTGGCGGTATCATCGCCATTGCCCATGTCGACCCGTTCGCCGATCTGGCCACCGGTCCAGGTAAACACGTCGTTATCGTTACCGGCCCTTATCTCGCCTTTGAGGGTACCGCCGCTGATGGTGATCTTGTCGACGCCGCTGCTGGTGCTGATATCCCCACCGATGGTGCCGCCAGTCACGATGATCGTGTCATTGCCAAGGCCGCTGACCACGTTACCAATAACGGTTGTTTGGGTACCCGTTGTCTTGGTGTCCTCGGACATTTCAAAGAAGTTATCGGCAAGCTTGAGGTCTACCCGGCCAATGCTGCCACCTTTGAACCACGCTGTATCACCATCTTCAAAAGCGCCCGTGATGGTACCCCCTGTCATAGTGAATGTGTCCATGTGGCCGCCTTGGTTCAATGACCCTAGCGTGCCGCCAGACATGGTGAACGTGTCCTCACCATCGCCTTGTTGTAATGACTGCACCGCACCCCCGTTGAGAATGAAGGTGTCAGCAGCCGACGTTTGCACGAGGGCACCCAGGTTCTCACCCGGTGAAACGGTCAGGGATTGGCCATGGGTTAGCAAAGGCAGGGTCAGCAGGGGGAATGCAACAGGCAGTAGCAAGCGGGGGCAGCGCATAGGCAGGTCTCCGTGTCCATTGAAAGGACCACTACCTGAAGCAACGCCAGTGCGGCGGCTTCGGCCCTGCCTGAGTTGTATGGATTGTGCGCAGAGGGGGCAACTGGCAAAAATGCTAGGTGGCCCAGGGCTATCAATCGCGATAGAAGGTTTGCACCAGGTGGTAACCGAATTTGCTCTTGATCGGGCCATGCACCACGCGCAGGGGCTTCTTGAATATCACCTGGTCAATGACGCCAACCATCTGCCCGGGGCGGACCTCGCCCAGGTCGCCGCCGCGTTTGCCCGAAGGGCAGGTAGAGAACTTTTTCGCCAGTACGTCGAAAGCTTCGCCGTTGGCGATGCGCTGCTTGAGCTTTTCGGCTTCGTCAGCGGTTTTGACCAGGATGTGGCGGGCTTGGGCTTTCATGGGGCGTACCTGTGCTTCGTGGGCAAAAAGGCGCGCATTATGCCTGAAGGCATTACCTGAAGGCGATTGCGCACTCCCTGTAGGAGCGGCCTTGCGTCGCGATGGGCCGCAAAGCGGCCCCAAATTTTCAGCTTCGCAGCCGAGATTGCCGGGGCCGTTGCACGGCCCATCGCGACGCAAGGCCGCTCCTACAGGGACCGCGCCAAGCTTCAGGCAGCAGGGGGGGCACGTTACTCTACTTTAGCCTTTTGCACGTCCTGCGACGCCGACCACACGCGGTAGCGCACCTCGACATCCTTGGGCACATACACCACCACAGGCAGCTTGCTGTTGTAACGCAGCATGAAGCCTTCACCCACCACCGGCACGAAGGCCTTGGTCTTCTTGCCGTCCGGGCAGGCCATCAGGGTGCTGGCCGGGCCGCTGACCTTGTCCAGGCGGTAGTAGTTATAACCCCAGCCTTCCAAGGTACGTTCCTCGAGTTTGCCGCCCAGGCGTTGGCGGTTGCAGTCCACCTGCAGGGTCTTGCCGGCGAGTATTTCCAGTTGATAGGCCGATTCGTCAGCCTGGGCCGGCAGGTGGATAACCTGCCGGGTGAAGCCTTTTTCGGCCTCGGGGTAGGGCGCGACGTCCTTCAAGCTGGCTGCTGATGCCTGCGCAGCGGCAGCCAGGGTCAGGGCCAGAATCGCGGTCATTGGGGTAGGGCGCATAAGGCCTCCTTGCAGATAAACGAATGCGAGACCACCACCAGGCCCAGACCGACCGTCACTGGGCCAACCAGCCACCATCAACATTCCAGGCGGCACCACGAACCTGGCTACCGGCCTCGCTACACAGGAATAGTACCAGCTCACCGAGGTGCTCGGGGGTAACGAAGGCCACCGAGGGTTGTTTCTCTGCCAGCAGATCGTGCTGCGCTTGCAGCGGATCGCCACCGTTGGCCGCACGATCGTCGATCTGTTTCTGCACCAGCGGGGTCAGCACCCAGCCGGGGCAGATGGCATTGCAGGTGACCTGGCTGGTAGCCGTTTCCAGGCCCACCACCTTGGTCAGGCCGACCACGCCATGCTTGGCCGCCACATAGGCCGCCTTGCCGGTAGAACCGACCAGGCCATGCACCGAAGCGATGTTTATGATCCGCCCCCAGTTGCGCGCACGCATGCCCGGCAGCGCCAGGCGCGTGCCATGGAACACCGCCGACAGGTTGAGGGCGATGATCTTGTCCCAGCTCTCGACCGGGAACTGCTCGACCGGCGCCACATGCTGGATACCAGCGTTGTTGACCAGAATGTCGACGCCACCGAACTCGCGATCAGCCAGGGCGAACAGCGCTTCGATCTGGGCTACGTCCGACAGATCGGCCGGGTGATGGATTACCTTCACCCCGTGCCGGGCAATCTCGGCCAGCGCTGGTGCGGGGTCGCCAAAGCCGTTGAGCACGATGTTGGCGCCCGCGCGGGCCAGTACCTGGGCAATGCCCAGGCCGATGCCGCTGGTGGAGCCGGTGACGAGTGCAGTCTTGCCGTTGAAGGTCATGTAATGCTCCTTAAAGGTTCACTTAACCTAGCCTCTGGGATCAAACGCCTCCCGCAAGGCATCCCCGATAAACACCAGCAGCGACAGGATCACCGCCAGCGCAAAGAACGCGGTAAAGCCCAGCCACGGCGCCTCCAGGTGCTGCTTGCCCTGGGTCACCAGTTCACCCAGCGAGGCACTGCCGGCCGGCATGCCGAAGCCCAGGAAATCCAGCGCCGTAAGCGTGGTAACTGCCCCGGTCAGCATGAACGGCACATAGGTCAGGGTGGCATTCATGGCATTGGGCAGGATATGCCGCAGCATCACCTGGCTGTCCGGCAAGCCCAGCGCCCGGGCGGCTTTCACATATTCCAGGTTACGCCCACGCAGGAACTCGGCGCGCACCACGTCGACCAGGGTCAGCCAGGAAAACAGCGCCATGATCCCCAGCAGCCACCAGAAGTCCGGTTCGACAAAACCGCTGAGGATGATCAGCAGGTACAACACCGGCAGCCCCGACCACACCTCCAGCAAGCGTTGGCCGAGCAGGTCGACCCAGCCGCCGTGGTAGCCCTGCAGGGCACCCGCGACGACGCCGATGAGCACACTGACCACGGTGAGGGCGAAGGCGAACAGCAATGATACCCGCGTGCCGTACAACACCCGCGCCAGCACATCGCGGCCCTGGTCATCGGTGCCCAGCCAGTTGCTTGCGCTCGGCGGGCTGGGCGTAGGCACTTGCAGGTCATAGTTGGGGGTATCGGCGCTGAACGGGATGGGCGCGAACAGCATCCAGCCGCCCTGGTCCTCGATCAATTGGCGCACATAAGCACTGCGGTAGTCGGGCTGGAACGGCAGTTGGCCGCCAAATTCCTGCTCGGTGTAGCGCTTGAGCGCCGGCACGTACAACTCGCCCTTGTAAGCCAGCAGCAAGGGCTTGTCGTTGGCCACCAGCTCGGCACCCAGGCTCAGCAACAGCAGGCCGGCAAACAGCCACAGCGAGACCCAGCCAAGGCGGTTGCGGCGAAAACGGTGCAGGCGGCGACGCGATACCGGCGACAGCATCAGTGCGCCCTCGTGTCGAAGTCGATGCGCGGGTCGAGCAGGGTGTACGACAGGTCACCGATCAGGCGGATCAGCAGGCCCGCCAAGGTAAAGATGAACAGCGTGCCGAACACCACCGGGTAATCCCGCGACACGGCGGCCTCGTAGCTCATGCGGCCCAGGCCATCGAGCGAGAAGATCACCTCGATCAGCAACGAGCCGGCAAAGAACACCGTGATCAGCGCCTGCGGCAGCCCGGCCACGACCAGGAGCATGGCATTGCGCAGTACATGGCCGTACAGCACCCGTCGCTCGCTGAGGCCCTTGGCACGGGCGGTGACCACGTACTGGCGGGAGATCTCGTCGAGGAAGGCATTCTTGGTCAGTAAGGTGAGGGTGGCGAAGCCGCCAATCACCAACGCCCCGACCGGCAGCACCAAGTGCCAGAAGTAGTCGGCAACCTTGCCCAGCAGGCTCAGCTCGTCGAAGTTGTCCGAGACCAGGCCGCGCACCGGGAACCAGTTCAGCGACGTGCCGCCGGCGAACAGCACGATCAGCAGCAGGGCGAACAGGAACGAGGGCAGGGCGTAACCGATCACGATCAGCGCGCTGCTCCAGGCATCGAAGCGGCTGCCGTGGCGCACGGCCTTGCGGATGCCCAGCGGGATCGACACCAGGTAGGTGATCAGGGTTGCCCAGAAACCCAGCGAGAGCGTCACCGGCAATTTGTCGAGGATCAGGTCGGTCACCTTGGCGCCACGGAAGAAGCTGTTACCGAAGTCCAGGCGGGCGTACTGGCTGAGCATCAGCCACAGCCGCTGCGGGGCGGTTTTGTCAAAACCGTACTGGCGTTTTATTTCTTCGATCAGTTTCGGGTCCAGGCCGCGGGTGGCACGCGACTCACCATGGACCACCTCGGCCCGTGCGCCGGGTGCGCCACCACCAATGCCCTGCAGGCGCGCCACGGCCTGTTCCACCGGGCCACCCGGCGCGGCCTGGACGATGACGAAGTTGACCAGCAGGATCGCCAACAGGGTCGGGATGATCAGCAGCAGGCGGCGCAGCACGTAGCTGGTCATGGGGCTGGCTTCCGTCGTTCGGCCATTTGCTCATTGGTCAGTCCAGTCGAGCTGACTTCCCACCAGGTGTCCAGGCCTTCGTCATAGGTGGCCTGGACCTTGGGCAGGCCAAAGCGGTTCCACCACACGGTAGAGCTGCCCGGCGGGTAGTAGTTGGGGATCCAGTAGTAGTTCCATTGCAGTACCCGGTCCAGGGCATGGGCGTGGTGCAGCATGTCGGCTTGGCTGCTGGCGCGAACCAGGCCATCGATCAGGCGGTCCACGGCCGGGTCCTGCAGCACCATCAGGTTGTTCGAACCAGGGTCATGGGCGGCGGCCGCGCCAAAGTAGTTGTACAGTTCGGCACCGGGCGACAAGGTGACCGGGTAGCCGGTGACGATCATGTCGTAATCGCGGGCCATCAGCCGGTTGACGTACTGGGCCGAGTCGACGTTGCGGATGTTCAGAGTCACGCCGATCTGCGCCAGGTTGCGCTTCCACGGTAGCAGCAGGCGCTCCAGGCCTGCCTGGCCATTGAGGAAGGTGAACGCCAGCGGTGTGCCTTCGCTGTTCACCAGGCGGTCACCCTCGGGGTGCCAGCCGGCTTGCTCGAGCAGGGCCAGGGCCTGCAGCTGCTGCTTGCGAATGATGCCCGAGCCATCGGTGACCGGGGCCGTGAACACGGTCGTGAAGACTTCGTCCGGTACTTTGCCGCGCAGCGGTTCGAGCAGCTTCAGCTCACCGGCATCCGGCAGTTGGCGGGCGGCCAACGGGGTGTTGGAGAACAGGCTTTGCTGGCGAATGTACAGATTGCGCATCATCTGCCGGTTGCTCCACTCGAAGTCCCACAGCATGCCCAGCGCCTGGCGCACGCGGCGGTCCTTGAACTGTGGCTGGTCGAGGTTGAACACGAACCCCTGGGCCACCTGCGGCTTGGCCGGGCCCAGGTGGGCGCGTTGCAGGCGGCCGTCGTCCAGTTGCGCACCGTTGTAGCCCAGGGTATAGGCGGTGGCGGAAAACTCGCGGTTATAGTCGTAGCCACCGCCCTTGAGCACCTGGCGCGCCACTTCGGTGTCGCCGAAGTACTCGATGCGCAGCTTGGCGAAATTGTAGCGCCCACGGCTGGCTGGCAGGTCACGCGCCCACCAGTTGGGGGCGCGCTCGAAGGTGATGCTGCGACCGTTGTCGATTTGGCCGATGCGGTAGGGCCCGCTGCCGACTGGTTTATCGAAGCCGGCACCGTTGGCAAAATCGCGCCGCTGCCAGTCGTGCTCGGGCATTACCGGCAGGCTGGCCAGGTCCAGCGCCAAGGTGCGGCCGTGGCCGGGTTTGAAGTCGAAGCGCACGCTGTGCGGGCCTTCCACGGTCACCCCGGTAACATCGGCGAACTGGGTGCGGTACTTGAGGCTGCCTTTGCTCATCAGCAGTTCGTAGGTAAAGCGCACGTCCTCGGCGCGTACCGGTTTGCCATCGGCGAACGTGGCGCGCGGGTCGATGTCGAAGCGCAGCCAGGCGTCGTCCGGCCCACGCTCCATGCGCCGGGCGATCAGGCCGTAGACGGTATAGGGTTCGTCGAATGAGCGCACGGCAAGCGGCGCGTACAGCAGGCCATCGACTTCACTGACGCCGATGCCTTTGTCGATATAGGGCAGGATATGGTCGAACTGGCCGATTTCGATGGCCGAGCGGCGCAGGACGCCGCCTTTGGGGGCGTCGGGGTTGACGTAGTCGAAGTGCTGGAACGTGGTGGGGTAGCGGGGGGCTTCGCCGTAGACAGTGAGGGCGTGGGTGGGGGCAGCCTGGCTATTGAAGGCAAAAAAAAGCAGGAACAGGCAACACAGGACCTGTAGGAGCGGGTTTACCCGCGAATGCGCCAGATCAGGCAACGTCGTTGCGTGAACGGACGCATTCGCGGGTGAACCCGCTCCTACAGGGGACATGAGCAGCTACTGGCTACTTAGTCCTGGCGGCTGGTCACTTCCAGCAGGTGGTAACCGAACTGGGTTTTCACCGGGCCTTGCACGGTGTTGACCGGGGCGCTGAACACCACGGTGTCGAATTCCTTGACCATCTGGCCTGGGCCGAACGAGCCCAGGTCACCGCCCTGGCGGCTGGAAGGGCAGGTGGAGTTGGCTTTGGCGATTTCTGCGAAGTCGGCGCCTGCTTCGATCTGGGCTTTCAGTTCGTTGCACTTGTCTTCGCTGGCAACGAGGATGTGGCGGGCGGTTGCACGGGCCATGGGTACTGCTCCTTGGGGTAAAAACGCAAGCCTAGCGCACTTGTCCGGGGTATGTCTCGCCAGGCTTGCAGCCATGGGCCTAGAGTTTTTGTGCCGCCTCGCGCAACAGCGCTTCGGTCGAGGCCCAGCCCAGGCAGCCATCGGTGATCGACACGCCGTATTTCAGTGCGCCCTTGCCCAGCGTCTGGCAACCGTCGAACAGGTGACCTTCGATCATCACGCCAACCAGCGAGCGGTCGCCGCCCAGGCGCTGCTCCAGCACCTCGTTGAAGACCGCAGGCTGGCGCGTCGGGTCCTTGCCACTGTTGGCGTGGCTGCAATCCACCATGATCCGTGCCTGCAAGCCGACCTTGGCCAGTGCCTGGCGGGCCATGGCGATGCTGTCGGCATCGTAGTTCGGGCCTTTGTGGCCGCCGCGCAGCACCAGGTGAGTGTCCGGGTTGCCCAGGGTCTCGATGATTGCCGGGTGGCCCTGCGCATCCATGCCGAAGTGGCGGTGCGGGTGGGCGGCGCTGCGCATGGCGTCGCTGGCGATGGCAATGCCGCCGTCGGTGCCGTTCTTGAAACCGACTGGCAGCTCCAGGCCGCTGACCATTTCCCGGTGGACCTGCGATTCGGTGGTGCGCGCGCCAATGGCAGCCCAGGCCAGCAGGTCGTCGAAGTAGCCGGCGGCCATCGGTTGCAGCAGTTCGGTGGCAACTGGCAGGCCGCGTTCGATCATGCTCAGCATCAGCCCGCGGGACAAGGCAATACCCGAGTGCATGTCGTCGCTGCCATCCAGATGCGGGTCGTAGGCCAGGCCTTTCCAGCCCACGGTGGTACGCGGTTTTTCGACGTAGGCGCGCATCACCAGCAGTAGCTTGTCATCGACTTCGCGGCTGAGGGCGGCCAGGCGGTCGGCGTATTCCAGGGCCGAGCGAGGGTCGTGGATCGAGCACGGGCCAACGATGACCAGCAAGCGCGGATCACGGCCTTCGAGAATGTTGCGGATGGCCTGGCGGTGGGCCTGGACTTGCTGGGCCAGTTCGCTGGACAGCGGCATTTGCTGTTTGAGCAGGTGCGGGCTGGGCAGGCGCTTGCTGACGGTGGTGTTGGCCGCTTGCGGCTGGGTCAGGGGCAGGGCGAGGCTGGAAGCTTGCATGGCGTTTTTCCCTGGGCGGACGGCGGGTTCTGGCCCGCGCGGTCGGCCCTATCGAGGTGTTCGACAGATCGTTGAATTGGTATTGGCTACTGCATTGCCACCTGTGCAGGACCGATCGGAGGCGGCAGGCTGGCCCGAACGGGATTGGCTAAATCGCCAGGCAGAGGTGTTTGCGCAGTAATAAGTGGCGTAGTTCATGAATCTGTCCTCAATGTGAATCGGTGTTGTTCAAGGCCTGAAAAGCAAAACCCCCGGTCGGGAAGCCGACCGGGGGTTTGAGTATTCTCATGTTCGGCGGCCCCTCGAAGGTGGGCGCCGTGTGGGTATCGGCGCCTAGTGGCTAAACCAATACCCAAAGTAATAGCTGGCAGGTGCCACGCAGCCGGCAACGGCCAGCACTGGGCGCAGGCTGCGACCGGTGTGGTTGGCGTGGTTGCGGGTGTGTGTTGGCATGTTGCTCTCCAGTGAATGAGCCCGAGCTTACTTCACTTCGCCCGGGGCATTCAATGGATAAATACTATGAAGTAAGTCATTTATTTTTGTACTGGTTGGTTCAATGCCCATAGCGCCCGATCAGGCTCTGCGCGCCCAGTGCATGGCCCTGCAGCAGTTCCAGCAGCCCGTTGCGGTCCAGGCCTTCGGGCAGGGTGCCCAGCGGCAGGTCGGTGGCGACCAGGGTCAACGCGTAATGGTGCGGGTTATCACCGGCGGGTGGGCAAGGGCCGCGGTAACTGAGGGTACCGCGGGAGTTGCGGCCGACGGTGACATATTGCCCGCTCAGCCCGGCCATGCCTTCTTTGAGCCCATCCTGCTCGGGGTCGATGTTATAGGCGAGCCAGTGCACCACGCCAATGCCCTTGCCTCCGTCCGGATCGAACATGATCAGGGCCAGCGACCGGGTCCCCTCGGGCAGGTTTTTCCAGCTCAGCTGCGGGGTGCGCTCTTCGCCTGCGCCGCAGGCCGGATCCAGGCCAACCTGCTGCAAGGCGATAGTGCCGCCGTCGGTGAATGATGACGAACTGATCGACAGCGCGCCCTGGTTGCTGCCGGCAGCCAGGGCGGTGCACGGCAACAGGGCTGCGAACAGCCAGCATTTAAAGTGCATGTGGGGGACCTTGGCAGAGCGTTGGGCTCAGTCTAGACCAAGCCTGCGTCAGTGGCTGTCCTGGTCCTCGGCGCTGCCCCCGCTGGCGCCGGCACCGGAGCCGGTGGCCTCGCCAGTGCTGTTGGAACCACCGGCGGCACCGTCATGGGTGGAGTCGGTGCCGGTATTGCTGCTGTCATTGTCCCGGGCACCGCCAGGTGTATTGACGCTGCTGCCTTCGCCGGCTGTCTTGCCGCCGGTTTGGTCAGTTTGCGGGTGGCTGTCGGTGTTGGTGCTTTCGGTGGCCGCGAAGCTGGTGCCGCTCAGCATGGCCAGTGCCAGCGCGAAGGACAGCGAAAGAGGGCGAATGCGGATCATGGGAAGTCTCCTTGGCGGATGATCTGTCATTCGTTTGGCTGGGCGGTGAGGGTGGGGTGCCTTCCGGGCGACGAGTGGTCATTGAACCAGCACATCTCGCCGACCTTCGCGCACTCTGTAGGAGCGGCCTTGTGTCGCGATAGGGCTGCGAAGCAGCCCCAGGATTTCAGCAAAAATGCACAAATTGCTGGGGCTGCTTCGCAGCCCTATCGCGACACAAGGCCGCTCCTACAGGGGGCCGGCGTTAACCGGCCAGGAGGAGGAGTTATTCGGGGCGTTGCGCTTGCGCCGACGCCGGGCTTTCCACCGGTTCCAGCGGCGGATGCTCCTGCGCCGCATGCATCAGGTCTTCAGTCACGCGCAACTCGGCACCGGTTGGCGAGAAGGTGGTCGAAGCGGCGAACGGTGCCGGGTGCTCTGCCGCCGGGCGCTTGCCCCGGCGCCACATGAAGAAGCACACCATGGCCAGGTTGACCACGGCAAACGCCCAGAACAGCCCAGCCTCGCCAAATTCGGTCATCATCGGCGAAATGGCCAGCGGCGCCATGGCCGAACCCAGCGAGTTGATCAGCAGCAGGCCCTGGATCATCGGCACCAGCGCATCGGACGGCGCCCGGTCGGCCGCATGGCTGACCGCTACCGGGTACAGGGTGAACACGCCACCCCCGAGCAGGAACAGCATGGCCGGCAGCAGGAACGAGTCCGACGGCAGAAACACGGTAACCAGCGACAGCACCACGCACAGCGCAGCCAGGGCAATCAGTACATCCTGGCGGTCCTTGCGGTCGGACCAGCGCCCGACCGGGTATTGCAGCAGCATGGCGCCGAGGATAACCCAGGCCATCATGTTGCCGACTTCGCCTACCGCCAGGCCAATGCGCTGCAAGTACAACGGCAGCAGGGCATAGATGCCGGCAATTGCCACGCCCGAGCCGAAGCAGCCAACCAGGCCCGAAGGTGCCACCCCCAGCAGTTGGCGGGGTTTGAGGGGTTCGACCTGGTCCAGCAGCGGCGACACCCGTGGCAGGATCACGATGGGCAGCACCGACAGCGCGGCCAGCACGCCGGCCAGCATGAACGGTGCCGTTTCGCCCAACTGGGTGATTTCGCCGAGACCGGCCTGGGCAATGACCCCGGCGCCATAGAAGGCGATCATGTACAGTGCCAGCAGGCGGCCGCGGATTTTTGCGTCACCGGCCAGCAGCAGCCAGCTTTCGATCACCAGGAACACGCCCACCGCGGCCCAGCCGTTGATCAGCCGCAGCACCGACCACCAGGTCACGTCGTAGAACAGCCCCTGCAACAGGATGGTCACGGCGATCAGCGAGGCGAAGCTGGTGTAGGCGCGGATGTGGCCGATGCGCAGGATCAGCCGGTCGTTGAAGATGGCACCCAGGGTCAGGCCGATGAAATAGGTCGACGAGACGATACCGATGGTGGTGGCAGACTCACCGGCAGCGCCCAGGCGCAGGGTGGTCAGGGAAGACATGAAGCCGTTGCCCAGGGCGATGATGAACAGCCCGAGCAGGGGCGCCAGCGCCATGGCCAGCAAACGCGGAGACATACGTACCTCTAGTTGGATGAGCGGAATGAGCGCCTTCTCGGACGCGCACACCGGCTCGACCCGATAAGGGGCGAGTGGTCATACGGATGCGACCTGGGCAAGACTCAACCGCTGGACCCTTTGGGAAATGGGCCGGGCGGGGAGGGTTGAGCCTATTTCACATGTGCGTTCATGTGTTCAGGCACGGACTCTGTCATTGCTGCCGGTTGCCACCGTTCAAGGCGACGGGCGAAAAGGAAGCGCGATTCTACGGGGTTGCAAGGATTTGCCCAAGGGGCTTGGGTGTGCGACGAGACGCCGCAGTCTGGGGGCGACATGCACGTGTCTTGGGCAGACATCCTGGGGCTGCAATCAACTACCTGTCGTTTGCCTGGTTGCCGGTGGTGCTGGCCTGGTGGATGTAAGCCTGTACCGGCCTCTTCGCGGCGGTTCGACGCCTCGAAGGGGCCAGCAGCAACACCCTCAATGCTGACTACGGGTATCGATACTGACCACCACCGACATCCCTGGCCGCAATTGCCTGGCTTGCGGCTGGTCGGCATCCACGGTGATGCGCACCGGTATCCGCTGGGCAATCTTGACGAAGTTGCCGGTGGCGTTGTCTGCCTGCAACAAGGCGAATTCCGAACCGGTGGCCGGCGAAATCTGTTGTACATGGCCCTGTAGCTTCAGGTGGTTCAGCGCATCCACGGTAAAGCTCACGGGTTGGCCGATGCGCACTTGGGCCATTTGTGTTTCCTTCATGTTGGCGATCACCCACAGGGTGTCGGGCACCAGTGCCATCAACTGCGCGCCGGAATTGACATAAGCGCCCAGGCGCGTGCCGATCTGCCCAAGCTGGCCATCGCGCGGGGCGGTGACACGGGTGTTGTCGAGGTCGATACGGGCCAGCTCGACGGCTGCCTTGGCGTTTTCCACTGACGCCTCCAGTGCGGCCCGGTTGACCACCACGGTCTCACGGTCCTGACGGGCGATTTCCAGTGCTGCCCTGGCCTGGGCCAGGTTGGCGATGGCGGCCGCGTTGCTGGCGCGGGCTAGGTCCAGTTCGCGGCGTGATACCGAGCCATCGTCGACCAGCGCCTGATTGCGGCCAAGGTCGGCTTTGGCCTTGGCTGCCTGCGCCTGGGCATCGCCAATGGCTGCCTGGCGCTGGGCAATGGTGGCTTCGGCACTGTTGCGCTGCTGCAGGTTGTTGGCCAGGGCTGCCTGTTGCTGCTGCAGTTGGGCAATGGCCTGGGCCAGGCGCTGCTTGTAAATGCGGTCGTCCAGTTGCACCAGCAGGTCGCCCGCCTTGACGAACTGGAAGTCGTGCACCGGCACATCGACGATGTAACCACTGAGTTGCGGGCCGATGATGGTTACCTGGCCACGGACCAGGGCGTTTTCGGTGCTTTCGATGGCACTGCTGAACGGTGGCAGCCGCCAGGCATACAGCACCAGCAGGATGCCGGCCAGGGCCACGGCCGCGAAGCTTATCGAGGACAAGATGCGCACCCGCCGCGTGCGAACCTGGCTGCCCGGTTCGCTGGGTGGCGTGGCGCCTTCCGGGGTTTCGGCGATGGCGGTGGTGGTCGTGGTACGGGTGTCGTCGGTCATCGGGTGGGCGCGCCGGGGGTGGAGTCGGTGGAGGTGGCCTGGCGTTTCGCGTACCAGAGCCAGGTGCTACGGATGCAGATCCAGATCATGGTCAGGATAGCGATGCTGCCGATCAGCACGAACACATCGTTGTAGGCCATGACATTCGCTTCGCGGGTGGCCGCGCTGGCCAGCAGGCGCATGCCGGCTTCGCTGCGCAGGGCCGGGTCGGCGATGATACCGCCATAACCGGCGCCGCCGCTTTGCACGCGTGCATTGACCAGTGGCTCCAGGTAGCTGAGGCGGTCCATCAGGTGGCTGGAGTGAAACTTCTCCCGCCAGGTCTGGAAGGTGCCTAGCAGCGCGGCGCCAATCAGGCCGCCGAGGTTGTTGCAGATGCCGAACAGCACCGAAAAGCTCACCAGGTTGCGCGGGTTGGCGCGCACATGGCTGATGCCCAGGGCCATTGATGGGCCAAGGAAGAAGGTGCTGCCAAACGCCAGCAGAAACTGGCTGAAGTACATCTGTGCCGGGCGCGTGAGGTTGCTGGAGCTGCTGTCCATGAACGCACCGGCGGCCATGGCCAGCAATGAGACCAACAGCGGTATCACCAGGTGGTTGGGGTTGATGGTGAGCGCGCTGCTGGCCAAACCCGCCACCGCGCCCAGCAGCATGATCGCGTACAGCGTGCGCATCTGCTCGCTGCCCATGTTCAGCGCTTGCAGAAAACCGACTGCGCCGGTGGACTGTTCCGAGGTGACCATGCGGATCAATACCACGCACAAGGCCAGGCGAATGATGGCGCCGCTGCCCAGCCAATGGGTCATCAGCAACGGGTTGCGGCGGTTGTGTTCGATCGCCAGGCCGCTGAAGATCAGCGCGATCGAGGCGGCCAGCGCCATGCCGATCCACGGCGCCTCCAGCCACCAGTCGATGCGCCCCAGCGACAACACGGCGCAGAGCAGGGCAGTACCGCTGGCCATCAGCGTGAAGGTCAGGAAGTCCAGTGGTTCGAAGGTCTTGAAACGGTCGCCGGGCGGTAGCTTGAGCATCAGCACAGACCCTAGCGCCGCCAGTGCCAGCCCTAGCTCGAACAGGTACAGCCCGCGCCATTCGGCGATCTGCAGCAAGTCTTCGGAAAATATCCGCGCCAGCGGCAAGGCCAGCTGCGAGGCACCCAGGCCAAGCACCATGGCCTTCAACCGCCATTGCGCCGGGAAGGCCTGGATCATGTAGTACAGCCCCAGCGAGCTGAGCGCCGCGCCGACCATGCCGTGGGCTGCGCGCACGGCAATGGCCGAGTTGAGGTCGTTGACCAGCAAGTGGGCGAAGGTGACCAGGGCGTACAGCACCAGGAACACCTCGGTGAAGGCCCGTAGGCCGTACTGCTGGCGGAACTTCACCAGCAACAGGTTGATCGACACGTTGGTCATCACATACGCGGCCGGCAACCAGGCCATTTCCGCCGTGGTCGCGCCCAGTGCGCCCTGCAGAAATACCAGGTTGGCGGTGACCAGTGCATTGCCCAGGCCGCCGGTGATTGCCACCAGCAGGCCGACCACGCCGTAGGCCAGGCGTTTACCTGGCGAATGCAGGGGCGTGGAAGGGGAGCCCGGCAGGCTGGGCTTTTCGTGGGGGAGCCACTGGCGGGGGGCGTATTTGTCCATGGGCAGACTGTACTTGAGCGGCGGTTGGTGCTGCTAGGTGCATGCCTTGGTTTTTGTGGTGGGGTTGAGATCGAGCGCCGCCCGCGCGGCGCTCGATCTGATAGGCGCTGCACCTCTCAAGGCATACGCCTCAAGCCCCATCAGAAATCTAAACTGGCCGACAACCGCAACACCCGCGGCGTCCCCTGGGTCAGGTAATTGTTCGAAGTCGAAGCCGAAGCCCAATACGCCTTGTTCGCCACGTTCTCGACACTGGCCCGCAAGGTCACCTGCTTGTCATCGACCTTGAAGCTGTAGCGCCCACCCAGGTCGACCCGGGTCCAGGCCGGAATGCTCAGGCTGTTGGCCGTATTCACATACTGGCCACCGGTGCGCAGCACCCGTGCACTAAGCGCTGCACCTTGAATGCCGGGAACATCCCAATCCGCACCCAGGTTGTACTGGAAGCGCGGCACCCCGGGGGCGCGGTTGCCGTCGTTGCTGCCGTTGGCCGTGTTTTTCAACTCAGTGTGCATGAACACTGCGCCTGTCAGCAGGCGCAAGCCCGCCACTGGCTCGCCGAACAGGTTCAGTTCGACGCCTTTGTTGACCTGTTCACCATCCATGCTGAAGGTTTCTTTCTCAGCACCCGGGGCACGGAAGGTGGTGCTGCTGGGCTGCTCGATGCGGTACACGCCGAGGGTGGCGCCAAAGCTGTTCCAGTCCAGCTTCACCCCGGCCTCCACCTGCTTGCTGCGCTTGGGCGGGAACACTTCATTGGCGTTGCTCACGCTCGACGGTGCGGTCGGCCCCTGGGCCAGGCCTTCGATGCGATTGGCATAGAACGACACGTGCTCCCAAGGCTTAAGCACCAAGCCATACACCGGCGTTGTCACCGACTCCTCGTAATTGGCGTTGCGCGCCCCCGAGGCGGTGGCCCAGCCATCCACCTCGATGGTTTGCCTGCGCACGCCCACGGTCAGCAACAGGCGATCATCGAACAGGCCCAGGGTATCGGATACCGCCGCGCTCTTGACGCGGTTTTTGCCGACGATGCGTGGGTCGTGCAGGTCGCTGCCGGTGTAGGTGTTGGTTGGCCGCGGCACCTTGACCGGGTGGTAGAGGTTGCTCTCATAGCGGTTTGCAGCAGTGACAGCCGCGTAAGCCGAGCGCTGCTCGCCCCACATGCCAGAGAGGCCGAAGTTGACCCGGTGGCTGACCGGCCCGGTGGCAAAGCGGCCATTGAGCCCGGCCATGGCGCTCTTGTTGTCCTCATCGTGCGGCGGGTACAGATAGCCGCCGCGTGCCGTGCCGTCTTCATCGCTGACATACAGCGAGGAATACTCGCCGTTTTCGCGGGTGTGCTTGGCGCCGACACCGGCGTAAAGCATCCAGTTTTCGCTCAGGTCGTACTCGCCGTTGACCATGCCATAGGTGTCCTCGAGCTGCGACCAGGTCCAGTCCTGGGAATAGTTGTCGCGTGCCGAGGGGGCGTGAGGCACGTTGGTGCCGGTCGGGTAGATCACCGCACGGCCCTGGTTGATGCGCTCCTTCTGGTAGCCAAGGTCGGTGGACAGGCGCAGGCGCTCGCCGCGGTAGTCCAGGGCCACGGCCACCAGGGTGGAATGCTGCGCCTCTTCATGCACACCGGTGCCGCCGTCGTGCTGGGCCAGGTTGATACGTGCGCCGAAGCGGTTGTCTTCGCCGAAGCGCTTGCCCAGGTCAATGTGGCCACCGACGTTGGCGCCGGTGGCGTAGTCCAGGGTGACATGGCGAGTTGGCGTGTCTTCGGCGCGCTTGGGTACCAGGTTGACCGCGCCGCCGATGCCGCTGCCCTGGGGGGCCACGCCGTTGAGAAAGGCATTGGGCCCCTTGAACACTTCGACCCGCTCCAGGGCTTCGGTGGTGATGATTTGCCGTGGCAGCACGCCGTACAGGCCGTTGTAGCTGATGTCATCGCTGTTCAGCGGCATGCCACGGATGGTGAATACCTGCGAGAAGTTGCCGAAGCCCGCCGACTGGCGGACGGCGGCGTCGTTGAGCAGGACATCGCCCAGCGTACGCGCCTGTTGGTCGGCAATGGTCTTGGCGGTGAAGCTGGTGACACTGAACGGCACGTCGCTGATCGCCTGGTCACCGAGGACGCCGAGGCGGGCGCTGCGGGCTAACTGGCCGCCTTGCCAGGTGTCGCTGCTGGCGGCAAGGTCGCTGTTGATGGTGGTCGCGCCCAGCTCCAGGGCATTGCCCAGGTCGACCGTGGGCGCCAGGGTGTAGCCACCGCTGTCGGTAGTGATCAGGCTGTAGCCGCTGCCGGCCAGCAGGCGGGTGAAGCCTTCCGGCACGCTGTAGCTACCTTCCAGGCCCTGGCTTTGCACGCCCTTGAGCAGGGCCGGGTCGAACGACAATGGCACCCCGGCACTGGCGGCGAAGCGCGCCAGCACATCGGCCAGCGGGCCGGCCGCCAGGTGATAGGTGCGCGGGGTGGCGTCGGCGGCCATTGCCAGGGGGGCCAGGGCGGCCATGGCGATGGCAAGGCTCAAGGCCTTGAGGGGCAAACGGGGCATGGTGCGAGGGTCCTGTAGGTGCAGAAAATGACGGTTCTGCACTCATCACCGGACGACGCAGGAAAAGGTATCACTCAAGTTGTCGCGGTCCCTTGTAGGAGCGGCCTTGCGTCGCGATGGGCTGCAGAGCAGCCCCGACGTTCTTGTGGCAAGGCACAGAACTTGGGACCGCTTCGCGCTCCAACGCGACGCAAGGCCGCTCCTACAGAGGGCGCGTCAGCCCACCGGCTCCACGGTGACCCAATAGCGGGTCAGGCCCTGAATGGCCACTGGCAGGGTTTCGCCCAGCAACCGCAGGCTGGCGTCAGTATCAGCCAACGGGAAAGCGCCAGACACTTTCAACTCGCTTACCGCCGGGTGGCAGCGCAGCACGCCGGGGCGGTAGCGGCCCAGCTCCTGCAGCAGGTCGGCCAGGCGCATATCGCGCGCCAGCAGCATGCCGTGCTCCCAGGCCAGGTCGCCGGCCTCCAGGGGCGAGGCGGGCAGCACCCGGTCGGCATCGAAGGCGCTGCGTTCGCCAGCCCTGAGCAACAGGCTGCCGGTGCCATGCAAGGGGCGGGTATCGACGGCGCCTTCAAGCACGGCCACTCGCGTCAGCGCACCCTCGACACTCACGCTGAAGCGCGTGCCCCGTGCAGTTGCCTGGCCATGCAGGGTGCGCACCAGCAGGGGGCGCGCCGGGGTGGCAGGGTCCTTGGCGCTGGTGAGCAGGATTTCACCGGCCAGCAGGTCGATGCGGCGCTGTTGGGCGTCGAAGCTGATATCGATGGCCGTATCGGTATTGAGCAGTAGCTGGCTACCGTCGGCCAGCGTCAATAGGCGTTGTTCGCCAACTGCCGTGCGCGCATCGGCCGTCCACTGCTGCCACGGGGTTTCGCGCCAGGCCAGCCACGCCGCAGGCGCAGCCAGCAACCACATGCCCAGGCGCTGCAGGGCCTGGCGGCGGCTGACTGCACCGTTGCGGCTGAGCCGGCGCAGGGTTTCGCCGGTAACCGGTACAGGCAGGCGGCTGAAGTCGCCAAGTACGGCTTCGGCACGTTGCCAGGCCTGAGCGTGCTCGGTACTGCGCTGGCACCAGGCCTGGACTGCACGGTGGTCAGCCTCGGTGGCGGCGCCCGATTGCAGCTGCACCAGCCAGTCGGCTGCCTCACCGAGAATCAAGGGGTCGATACGCTGCACCATCAGTCGATGCTCAGGCAGGCGAGGAACGCCGTACGCATGTCACGTTTTATGGTGATCAGCGAAACCTGCAGTTGCTCGGCAATCTGCGCGTAGGTCAGCCCGTCCAGTTGCGACAGCAGGAACACCTGGCGCACCCGTGCCGGCATCTCTCGCAGCATGGCGTCGATGCGGTACAAGGTTTCAAGGATCAACCAGCGGGTTTCTGGCGAGGGCGCTTCGGGTTCCGGCAAGTGGGCGATGGCTTCCAGGTAGGCGCGTTCGACATCCTGCCGGCGCCAGCGGTCGACCACCAGGCCCTTGGCAATGTGGGTCAGCAAGGCCCGCGGTTCGCTGCCGAAATAGCTGTTGCCTTGGCGGCTGAGCAGGCGCACGAAGGTGTCATGGGCTAGGTCGGCGGCATCGCAGGCATTGCCCAGCTTGCGCCCCAGCCAGCCCTGCAGCCAGCCGTGGTGCTCGGTGTACAGCGTCTGGACCTGCAGGTTGAGGGTAGGGTCGGCGGGCGGCATGGGCGGGCGCGAGGTTCCGGGAAAGGTGCAATTAGGAATTGATCGCATTCTATGCGCCGGCCTGCGGAGCTGGCAATGCACAATCTTGTGTTGCCCGTTCCGGCCTGTTCGCGGGTGACCCCGCTCCTACAACGATCGCGTGACCCTTGTAGGCGCGGGTTCACCCGCGAAGAGGCCCTTACAGGCCCTAAAAGGCTTTGCCCAGAAACTGCGCTGTGCGACTTTCCTTGCACCCCGCCACCACCTGCGGCGTACCACTGACCACCACCTTGCCACCGGCATCCCCAGCCCCAGGCCCGATGTCGATCACCCAGTCGCTCTGCGCCACCACGCGCATGTCATGCTCGACCACCACCACGCTGTGCCCACCCTCGACCAGCCGGTTCAACTGCACCAGCAGCCGGTCGATGTCCTGCGGGTGCAGGCCGTTGGTAGGCTCATCCAGCACATACAGCGTGGCCCCACGGGCCATGCGTTGCAGTTCGGTGGCCAGCTTGATGCGCTGCGCCTCGCCACCGGACAGTTCGGTGGCCGGCTGGCCCAGGCGCAGGTAACCCAGGCCGATATCCTGCAGTACTTGCAGGCAACGGCGCGCCGGGGGCTGTTCGGCAAAGACTGCCAGGGCCTGGTCGACGGTCAACTGCAGCACTTGCGCGATGTTCATGCCCTGCCAGCTCACCGCCAGGGTTTCGGGGTTGTAGCGGGCGCCATGGCAGGTCGGGCAGGGCGCGTAGACACTGGGCATGAACAGCAACTCGACGCTGACGAAACCTTCGCCTTCGCAGTTGGCGCAGCGGCCCTTGGCCACGTTGAACGAGAAGCGCCCGGCATCGAAGCCTTGCGCCTTGGCCTGTTCGGTGGCGGCAAACAGCTTGCGCACATGGTCGAACAGCCCTGTGTAGGTGGCCAGGTTGGAGCGCGGCGTACGGCCGATCGGCTTCTGGTCAACCTGCACCAGGCGTTTGATGCTGCCAAGGCCCGCGCTGACATGGCCGCTGCTGGCCTGTTCCGGCTGGTCTTCGAGGCTCTGCTCTTCGGCTTCGCGACGTTGTTCGGCATGGCCCAGGTGCGCCCCCACCAGCTCCAGCAGGGCCTGGCTGACCAGGCTCGACTTGCCCGAGCCGGAAATACCGGTGACCGCAGTAAAGCAGCCCAGCGGGAAGGCAGCGCTGAGGTTATCGAGGTTGTTGCGGCTGACACCCTCAAGCTTCAGCCAGTCTCGGGGCTGGCGTGGCGCCCTCGTCGCCTGGGCGGGTGCGCTGAACAGATAGGTGCGGGTAGAGGATTGCTCGACATCGGCCAGGCCAGCCGGCGGCCCACTGTAAAGGATGGTGCCGCCATGCTCACCGGCCGCCGGCCCGACATCCACCAGCCAGTCGGCGCGGCGCATGGTGTCCAGGTCGTGCTCCACCACGTACACCGAGTTGCCCGCGTGCTTCAGGCGCTGCAGGGCTTCGAACAGCGCTTCGCTGTCGGCCGGGTGCAAGCCGGCCGAGGGTTCGTCGAGCACGTAGATGACGCCGAACAGCTGCGAATTGAGCTGGGTGGCCAGGCGCAGGCGTTGCAGTTCGCCGGAAGACAAAGTCGGGGTGCTGCGTTCCAGGGCCAGGTAACCGAGGCCGAGGTCGAGCAACGTATCGATGCGCTCCAGCAGTTCGTTGGCAATGCGTTGCGCCGCCAGGCGCTTTTCCAGGGTCAGGTCGTCCTGCGGTTGCGAAAGGTAATCCGCTTTCGCCACATTGCGGAACACCTCGGCCAGCGCCTGCAACGACAGCTGCGACAGTTCGGCAATGTCCAGGCCGGCAAAGGTCACGTTCAGCGCCTCGCGCTTCAGGCGCTTGCCTTGGCACAGCGGGCAGGGGCTGGGGCGCATGTACTGTGCAACGCGCTTGCGCATCTGCGCGCTCTGCGAGTGCATGAACGTATGCAGCACGTAACGCCGGGCGCCCATGAACGTGCCCTGGTAGCTGGGTTCCTGCTTGCGCTTGAGTGCTTCGCGGGTTTGCGCCGGGGTCAGGCCGGCATACACCGGCGCGGTGGGCATTTCTTCGGTGAACAGGATCCAGTCGCGTTGTACCTGGGGCAGGTCGCGCCAGGGTACATCGACGTCATAGCCCAGCGTGACCAGGATGTCGCGCTGGTTCTGCCCTTGCCAGGCCATCGGCCACGCCGCCACCGCGCGCTCACGGATGGTCAGCGATGGGTCGGGGACCATGGTCGCTTCCGTCACTTCATAGACCCGCCCCATGCCGTGGCATTCCGGGCAAGCGCCTTGGGGCGTGTTCGGCGAAAAGTCCTCGGCGTACAGCATCGCTTGCCCGGCAGGGTAGTGGCCGGCACGCGAATAGAGCATGCGGATCGAGCTGGACAACGTGGTCACGCTGCCCACCGAGGACCGCGCGCTCGGCGTGCCACGTTGTTGCTGCAGCGCCACCGCCGGCGGCAGGCCCTCGATGGCATCCACGTCCGGCACACCGACCTGGTCGATCAGGCGCCGGGCATAGGGCGCTACCGATTCGAAGTAGCGGCGTTGGGCTTCGGCATAGATTGTGGAAAAGGCCAGTGAGGACTTGCCCGAGCCGGATACGCCGGTAAACACCACCAGTGCGTCGCGGGGGATATCGACGTCGACGTTCTTCAGGTTGTGCTCGCGGGCGCCACGGACGCAGATGAAACCGGAGGGGTTGGGCTGGCGGGGTGGCATGGGGCGGTCCTTGGCAGTGACGAGTGCTCAAGGTAGCAGCATTTATGTTGCCTGTGCGGGCCTCTTCGCGGGCACGCCCGCTCCCACAGGTACAGCACAGCGTTCAGACTTCATGCAGCCCTGTCGGAGCGGGCGTGCCCGCGAAGAGGCCCGCAAGCCTGGCGCAAGGTCAGGACCTTGGCTCGCGAGTCCCCAGCACATCGCGGATGTTGTCGACCACGTTGCTGTCCTTGATCACATCGCTCAACCACCCCTCGAGTGGCATGTTGCCCCACTTGATGGCGCGTTCGATCAGGTACGGCACCGGGCTTTGCGGTTCGCTCTGCTTGAAGAACTGGGCAATGCCCGCGAGCATCGTGAAGGCCTCGTCACGCGTCAGTGGCGTGGTCCGCATGGGGGCAGGTGTGCTGCTTTGGACAGGCGTGTTCATCGAGGCACCTGTTTCGTTGGAAGGGGCAGGGGCGGCAGCTGTCTCAACGTCGGGCAATACGGCAGGGTGCAGTTCGACGCCGCGGTCCTTGAGCAGCTTTTCGGCCAGTTGGCTGGCACGTAACAGCATGTCGGCGAGGCCAGCAAAGCTGGGCGCCTCATGACCGAACAGGCGGTCGATACAGGCTTGCAGGCGGTTGCAGGCTTGCAGGCTGGCTGCGATCTGCATGGCCTTGGTGCGCAGGTGCCCGGTGTCGCTCAGGGCCACCGAGCGCTGGAAAATTTCGGCGTTGATCTTGCCTTCGTTCAGCGCGGTCTGCATGGCCTTGGGGTTTTGCAAGGCGAGGTTTTCTACGTGGCGTGATTCGTCATAGCGCAGCACGCCGAAATTCTGCCCTTGGGTAATGGGCAAACCACCGGCAATGTCGGTGAGTGTGGTCTTGAGCCAGGACAGCCGTGCGGCACGTTCGTCCAGGCCGTCATCAAGCGACGGATAGGCGCTGTCCCAGAAGCTATCGAGGACGCGTTCGGTCAGCGCGAGGCCAAAGCTGATGCCTTCGAAATGTTCGCGCTGGGCCAGGCCTTCGCTGAGCCAGGCGACCAGCATCAGGTCTTTGCTCTGCTGTGCCAGCCCTTGTGCCGAAAGGTGGATGACCTGCTCCCAGTCAGCGGTTTTCAGGTCGGTCTGCCAGTCGCCCTGGGTCAGGTAGTCAGGGTCTGCCCGGCGTGCTTCCTTGATCTGGTCGAACAAGGCAGAGAAGCTCAAGTCTTCGCCGCTACCACCGTTGATCGGTGCGGCCAGCTCGGCCAGCGAAAGGTCGTTGAGGATTTCAGGCATATAACACTCTGATCAGGACAGGAAGGCAGCGTGCCGGGTTACCCGGCACGCTGCAGAACACGGGCCGCCTGTGCGGCCCATGGGCAAGCGCTGCTTAGGCGAAGACTTTGTTCGCGGTACGGTCCCAGCCACCGACAATGTTGCCGCCAGCCTGGCCGTCGGCGCGGTTCTGCTGGGTGTAGGTGGTCTTGATACGGGCGAAGTTGAAGCTGATTTCTTCGATCGGCAGGTCGCTGACAGCCTTGTCTTCGCCACCCTGGTTGCCACCGGCGACGAATTTGACCGACGACACCACGACTTCTTCCATGTCGATGGTCAGGTAGGTGACCTTGTCGCCACCGGCGCGGTTCACGTTCAGCTTCAGTTTGGCAATGTGCTTGCCGGTGCAGCAGTGTTCGAACAGCTTGGCCGAAGCTTTGTCGACAGCCTTGCGGATCTTGAAGTCGCTCAGGGCAACACGCTCGGAGGACGCACCGCCCGAGGAGCTGGCAGTTGCCGAAGTGGCCTGGGTGGCGCCGTACTCGTAGCCCAGCACTTCGATCCAGTCCTTGTGCTTGTCGTCCAGTACTTCGCCTGGGATGCCGTCGATTTGGATATACGCGTCAAATGCCATTGTGAAACTCTCCATTAACATCAAGTAAAGGGTTGCTCATGCGCCCCTTGGTTTTGACCTCGCCGGGCACGCCGGCAGAGGTAGCTTTCCGTCGTCCGTGCCTCCTCCTGTGAGGCACGGGCGACCGGTTATTGCGGCGTGGTTCAGTCGAGCCCACGCACTTCGATTTCTACCCGGCGGTTTGGCTCCAGGCACTTGATCAGTTGCGCCCGCGGCTGCTGCATGTCGCAGTTGACCAGTGGCTTGCGGCTGCCCTCGCCTTGTGCAACCACCAACTCGGCGGGGACGCCCTTGCCGACAAGATAGGTGCGGATGGTCTGTGCGCGTTGCTTCGAAACCTGCAAATTGCCCTGGCTGTCACCGAGCTGGTCGGCGTGGCCTGAAATGACGATCTTGCCGATATTCGGCGTGTTGAGCAGTTTGCTGGCGATTGCGCTTAGCTGGCTCTGGCCCTCGTTTTTAAGGCTCTGGAAGTCCGCGCGGCCAAAGGCGAAGAGGGTGTCGGATTCCAGCGTGATGGTCTCGATCGAGCGCAGCGACTGGGCGCGCAAGCTGTCGATGTAATTGCGCGAGCTGGAGATCAGGAAGGCGTTGTCGAGAATGCGTGGTACATCTGGCTCATGGACCTGGTCGCTGTAGAACGTAATCTGGCGGCTGGCGTACACGTAGTCCTGATTGCCGCCGGCCTCGCTGGCGGACGCCGCGATGCTTTTGCCTGTATGGCGGGCAATGGCCGGGTACCAATAGTCCGGCAGGCGCGCCTTGAGCACCGCCGGGTCGGCCTTTTCGCGTTGGGCCGGCGAAAGCATCACGTAGGTGTCCAGCGCCGCCTTGCCGAAATCGGCAATCGACTGCGCGCGATTGTCATGCGGCAAGGCTTCTGCCTCGACGCTGTCGATACCGCGTACGGGCTGCAGCTCACGGGTGTTGCGCTGGTAGACCTTGAGCGTAGTAAGCAGGTACAGGGTGCGGGTCAGGTTGTCCGCCGTGGGCTTGAGCATTACGTCCTGCAGGGTCGCGAAGTAGCGGGTGCGCAGCACCGGTTCTATTTGATGGCCTTGGTACAGGCCCAGGCGCATGCCAAGCGGCACGCCGTGTTCATGGTGTTGCCCGTAGTAGTGGGCGGCCCAGAACCGCAGTCGGTCAAGGCTGCGCCAGGCAGCGTACTGGCCGCTGGCGCCATTGTCTTCGGCCTTGGCCTGGGCCAGTTCGCTGGAGATGCCGGCCAGGCTGGCGTGGTTGTTCAGGTATGACCAGCCCCACAGGCTGCACAGCACCAACCCGGTCAGGCTGGCAGCGCCTACCCAGGCGGCCTTGCGCCGGCGTTCACGGCGGTTGCTGGTGTACAGCGCCACCAGGTGCTGGTCAGGAATGATCACTTTGCGGAACAGGCTGTTGATGAACAACGGCGCTGGCTGGCAGGCATGGGCTGCCGCCGCCTCAGCGTGTTCCAGGGCGAAGCGTTCGGCGACATGTTGCCCATGGCTACCCCACTGGGCCTCGTCAGCCTCCAGCGCGGCGGTGAAATAGAAGCCACGGAGCATCTCGGCATTCTGGTAGGGGTTGGCACGCAGCAGGCTGTCGACGAACTGCTGCAGGCGCGGTTTGAGCGCCGCCAGCTCCAGTGGAAAGCGGTAGCTGGCGTTGTTTTGCCGGGTTACCTGGATGTCCTGCTGCACCAGCTGCTGGCTGGCCACCCGCTGCCAGTAGCCGGTCAGCTCGTCCATTGCCTTGCCGAAGCGCTGGCCCCAGTCGGCCTGCTGGTAACCTTTGTGCGAGAAGGTCTTGCCCATCACTTCACCGCGTGCAGCATCGTCCAGCTGGCGATAGAACGGGGTAAAACCGGGGATCAGGTCGCATTTGGTGAACACCAGGTAGATCGGCAGGCGCACCTCCAGCAGCGCGCAGCTTTCCTGGATACGTTCGCGCAGGCGCTTGGCCACCCGCTCACGGTCTTCGGCTGAGTTGTGCAGGATGTCGGCGATGCTGACGCTGACGATCAGGCCGTTGAGTGGTCGGCGCTGACGGTGCTGGCGCAGCAGTTGCAGGAAGCCGCGCCACTTGCCGGCCTCTTCGGGGCTGTTCATGTAGCGCCCCGCGGTGTCCAGCAGTACCGCTTCGGAGCTGAAGAACCAGTCGCAGTTGCGCGTGCCGCCCAGGCCCGACACCCGCGCGCCTTCGCGCTCGGCATAGGGGAAGTTCAGGCCCGATTGCAGGATCATGGTGCTTTTGCCAGCCGCCGGCTGGCCGATCACCAGGTACCAGGGCAGGGCGTATAGCGCATCCTTGGCTGGGGTGCCGCGCGGCTTGTTGCTGTGCAGGCGCTCGATGCTCTGCAGCAGGCGTTCGCGCAGCAAGCTGATTTCTTCACGGTCGGCCGGGGTAGCGTTCAGCACCGCTTGGTCGGCGTCGTCGCGCAGCAGGCCCTCGAGGTTGTGGTGCTGACCGGCACCGCGGTACAGCAGCAGTACGTAGCCTGCCGACAGCAGCAAGAACACGCCGATGCCTGCCAGCAGGCTGTGCAGCGAAGCGAAGCCCAGGGCGCGGCCTATGGCCCAGACCAGGAAGATCCCCAGGAAGAACGCCACCCCCAGCAGGTAGGGTTGATAGCGCAGGCAGTAGTACTTGATCTTGTTCATACAGGCATCGCATCCAGCGCATCGACGAACTGGTCGATGACGTGTTCAAGAGGTCGGTCGTCGTCATGTGTGCGCGGTGCCGCAGGCGGCGTGCCGAGCAGTTGCAGGTGCTGTTGCGTTTCGGCGCAGGCACACAGCAGGCGATAGGCGCTGCTGGCATGGCGCGATGGGAAGCAATAAAGCCGTGGATGCATGAAGTCGTCGGCCAGCAGGCTCACCGCGGGCACGCTCGGGTGCCCGCTCATGCGCGTCAGCCAGGTGAGCCAAAGGTCGGCCGTGGGGTTTTTCAGGCCCCGTTCGGCCGGCAGCGGCAATTCGATACCGCCCTCGAAGTCGCCGTGCAGCGCCGGCCAGAAGCTATGCAGCCCGGACAGCGCTGTAGCACTGTCGAAGTTCGGCCAGGAACTCTGCAGGGCCCGGCTGATGTCAGCGAAGCTGAAATCATGGAGGAATTTGGCGTGCACCCGGCGGAACAGGTCCAGGTCCTGAACCTGCAGCGGCCGCAGCGCCTTGACCCGTTCGAACAGGCTGGCGCGGTCGGCACCTTGCACGGCCTGGTGCAACAAGGGCTTGATCTGGGCGCTGAACAGCTCGGCGAGGGTGAACGGGTTGACCAAGCTCGCCCCTTCCTCGCCCCTGAGCAACTGGAAGATGAAGAACGGGTAGCGGCGCTGACTGGCGTCGCGCGAGCTGAGCAGGCCACCCAGCAGCCAGTTGCCATTGCGCGCCCGGTAGTTGAAGAAGCACATCGGCAACGCGTCGAACAACGCCTGCCAGTCTTCGCGGTGGCGCATCGCCGCCAGCGAAGACTGCAGCCAGGCGTCGAACTCGCAGACTTCCTCGGCCGCGCCATGCAGGCTGACGAAGTCCGCGCTCGACGGCAGTTTGCCGAAGCAACCAATCATTGCGCGCCTCGGTCATTGAGAGCGCTGAGGGCCTTGACGTCACTCAGGTCGGTCAGCTTGACCCCACCGAAGTTGCGCACGACCAGGCTCACACGGCCGTTGGCCGTGTTCCAGCTGAAACGCTGCTGGATGCCATCGAGGTCTTCGACCCGGGCGCTTTCGTTCATGCGCAGCAAGCCCCAACGCCCGGGGAAGTCGAATACGGTGACCCTTGCGCCGCTCAGGGTGACCACGTCCAGGCGAGCACCCGGCGCGTTACTGGTACCCGGCCAGGCAAAACGGTTCCAGCTGCTGCGGCCGTTGCGGTAGTGCTGCTCCTGGCCATCGAGGGTGAACACGATGTCGGTGAAGGTGGCCGAGGGCTCGAGCATGATCTCGAAACCGTTGTCGCGGTCCGACAGGCTGGCGATTACCTGGCCTACGGAGCTGGCCCTGTCGATACTGCTGAGCATGCGCGGGTTGACCAGCGCCGGCCCCTTGCCATCGCCGGCACCCAGCCCCTCACCGCCGGCCAGGTTTCCGATCTCGTTGCGTTTGAAGGCCGGCAGCAGGCCGCTGTCGGGGTCGACGAAGCGCTGCAGGTCTTTTACCGATGCTTCGTTGCGGCTGCTGCCGGCGATCGGGTAGCGGTGTGCCATGACCTGTTCCCAAGGCTTCGCGATCTGCTGCGCCCATGCCTTGGCGATCTGCTGGCCGGCCGGGTCGCGCAGCGTGGCCCAGGCATACTGGATCGGCAAGCTGAACAGCCCCTGCAGCGAGCGTGACAGGCCGTCCTGGCTGGTATCGACGCTGCTTTCCACATAGTTGCGCACGGTGGTGACTTCGCTCGGCTGGCCTTCCAGGGTCTCGCTGATCAGCTGCTTGCTGCTCTTGCCCACGTCCTGCGAGCGCTGGATGTTGTTCATGCGCACCTTGAGCTTGCGCAGCGCGGCCAGGTAACGGTCCATGATGGTGCTGTCGGCACCTTCGGCGTTGTTCTCGGCGAACACCCGCGCCACAGGCTCGAAGCGCTTGGCCAGGCTGCCGTCATCGACCGCGGGCAGGGCCGGGCCGACGTTGGCGGGCAGGGCGTCCTTGCTGTCGAACAGCCCGGTAACCTTGCTCCAGAAGCCGTCTTCGCGAGCCGCCCCCGGGGACGGAAGCGTGTGTTTGACTGGCAGGTCCCACTGGGTATTGTCGTTGACCGCTGCCAGCAGGTTCTTTACCGGCGAGTTCTGCACGTCGCTGAGCAGGCCCAGTTGTTGGGTGGCCGCGGCCAGGTCGGCAAAGTGGCGTACGCCGACGCTGCCGACCATCTTGTACCAGGCCTGTGTGTAGTCCCGTTTGTAGCGGGTCATGAACTCGCGCACGAAGTTGGCCTTCTGCACGATGGCATCGCCGCCTTCGCCGTCCAGTACCCAGTCCGAGTCGTTGTGCAGGTTGCCCGACACCAGCTTGATCAGCTCAGGCTTGACGAAGGTTTCCCAGCCCTGCCGGGTGTAGATCGCTGGCACGCCGGCGGAGCCGTAGAGCAGCGCGCGGCCTGGTTGGGGCACCAGGTCGTTGAGGCTTAACGCAGGGAACTGGCGGCTCGATTCGAGCTGCAAGCGCAGGTACTCGCGATCGACCAGCGAGCTGGAGATCATGAACGCCTTGAGGTTTTCGCGGGTTTCGCTGATCAGCTGTTCATTACGCGGCAACGACGGTGCCTGGCCCTGTTCCAGCAACTGCACGTACAGGGGGGCGTTTTCTTCGATCACGCCGACATCGGCAGGGCTGCCTTCACCGGTTGCACTGGCCCAGGCCTGGGGCAGGCTGGCAGTGACGAACGCCGCGTCCGGGTGGGCCTGGGGCTCGGTCAGCAACAGGTACAGCTTAAGGGTGTTGTAGGCATCGATGATCGACGCCACCTGCTGTTCGTCGAGGCGCCCGAGCATTTCCTCGGACAACGACAGGCCGCCGGTGGTGGCAGACAGCTCGGCGGCGTCGCTGGCGGTAGCCAGGTTGACTTTGGCGGCATAGGCGCCGCCACGAGTATTGCCCAGCGCCGCCTGGGCCCGGGCCGCGACGGCCGGGGCCAACGGTTTGCCATTGCGCTTTTTCGGCTGCGCCGCCGGGGTGAATTCCAGCTGCTGGTTGATGCCGCTGGCAAAGGTATTGAACGCGCGCATCTGCACTTGCAAGCTGCGGGCGATAGGCTCCAGCGCCTGGCTGCGCAGTTGTGCCAGGTAAGCGGTGCGGCTTACCTGGTGGATCGCCTCGCCATGGTACAGGCCGGCACTCAGTTGCAGCGGCACACCTTGCTGGCGATGGGCTTCGACAGTGGCCATCTGCCCGCGCAGCACTTCCAGGCCCTTGCCGGCGGCCAGCAGCTGCTCGCGGTCTTCTGCCTGCTCGATCTGCGTCAGTTGCCCGCGCAGGCTTTCCAGCCATTGGCGGTTGTTGGCGAACGACAGCATTTGCCAGCCGATGAACAGTACGCCGGTGGCGGCTGCCAGGCTTAGCAGCAGCGGACTGAAGCTGGCCTGGCGGCCCAGGCGCGACTGGTACAGGGTCAGGTCGCGGTCGGGGAAGATCACCCGGCGGAAGGTGTCGGTGATGAAGTAGCTGCGGCTGCCCACGGCTTTGCCGTCGTTCTGCGCAACGTCATCATAGGCGGCCTTCAGGCCGAACTCGTCGGCGATGGCGTCTTCGTATACCTGCCCCAGATGCTGGCCAGTCTGCAGTGCGCTGGTGAAGTACAGGCCGCGCAGCAACAGCGGCGCGCCGCCGCGGTGGCCACGGGTAAAGTGTTCAAGGAATTGTTCAAGCACTCCGCCGAGGGCGGCGAAGTACTGCGGGAAGTTCAGCAAGGTGCTGTCGGCGGCGGCGCCGAGCGCGATCATCTGCGCGTCGACGTGCTGGCGGATATGCCCCTGCAGGCTTTTCAGGCGCGCCTGCAGCACGGCATGCAGGCCGTTGTTGCGGATCTCCGACAGGCCGAAGGTCATGCCTAGCGGCTGCTGGCGATCGTGCAGATCGAGGCCATCGAAGGCCTGGCTGAAGCCCGGCAATTGGTCGGTCTTGCTCAGCATCAGGTAGACCGGCGGGTTGGCGTCCAGGCATTCGGCGTATTCATCGACCCGCGCCACCAGCTGGGCGGCCAGGGCATTGCGCTCTTCATTGTTGGCAGCCAACAGCTCGGGCAGGCTGACGACCAGTACCAGGCCGTTGATCGCGGCCTTGCCGCGTTGTTTGCGCAGCATGCGCAGGAAAGCCGAGAATTCGCCGGCCGACTGGTCGTCGCGCAAGTAGCGGCCGGCCGTGTCGATCATCACTGCGTCAGGGCTGAAGTACCAGTCACAGTGCTGGGTACCGCTTTCGCTGTCATTGGCCGTGGCGATGCTGGCCGACAGGCCCGAGTGGGTCAGCAGCGAGGTTTTGCCGGCAGCCGACATGCCGACCACCAGGTACCAGGGCAGGTCGGACAGCGCCGCCTTGCCGCCACCGCCAGCGGAGCGGTCAGTGCGCAGCATGGCGATGGCGTGCTTGAGGCGTTCGCGCAGCACCTGCTGGTCACGGAATTCGCCGGTGGCGTTCCACGAGCGGTCGACTTCGATCTGCAGCAGGTTCTCAAGGTTGTGCTCGGCGCGGATGCGTTGATACTGGCGCAGTACGATCACCAGCAGGAAGCAGGCGCTGATGATGGCCAATGCCTCGGGCACGTGATGACGCAGCCACGGCAGCAACGGTGCGACCAACCAGCAGATCAACAGGCTCGCCAGCCACAGCAGTGGCAGGAGAATCCAGAAACTTTTCAACAGGCGCAGTAATGTTTTCATGTCTTCCTGACTCGGCTACCTGAGCGTTGCTCAGGCACTGAACAGCTGGCGGATTTGTTCGGAAAGGGCGGCGACTTCCTTGTCCAGCAACCAGTCGAGCGTCAGGTACACGCCGACGCAGACCAGCGCGATAAGCGCCAGGTATACCCACAAGGGCACTTCGTGACGCAGCATCTGCGACACTTGGTCGGGCAGCGCCCAGTCTGGCGACAGGGCCTTTGGCGCCTTGCGGTAACGGGCGATGTCCTGGCCGAGGGTGTTGGCCAGGTAGCGCAGCTGGTCTTTCTGGCCGAGGCTGAACTTGCCTTCGAAGCCCAGGGCCAGGCACAGGTGGTAGACCTCGAGCACGTCGATGTTCTGCTTGACGTCGGCACGCAGCGCATCGACCTTCTCGAAGAACCCTTCACCGGCCAGGTGTACGCCGAAGTAGCGGAACTGCAGCGGCTGCAGCTCGAAATGCCGGCGCAGTTCGTTGTCACCGGAGCGCAGCACGCTCTCGTCAAGGAAGGCGCACAGCGCGTACTGGGTATCCTTGACCTGGTCGACGCTGTAGTTGGCGGCGCGGGCATCGCGCTCGAGGTTGTCGAAGAAACGCTCGACGCTGGCCTCGAAGGCCTGCACCGAGGTGACCTGGCGACCACGGCGCACGATCAGCGCCATGCTGATGAAGTCCTGAACCAGGTCCTTGAGGGTCGGTTTGTCGTTGGCGGCCGCATCGGCGCCCTGTTGCAGTACGGCTTCGGTCATTTGAGCACCGCCATCAGTTCCAGCTTGAGGTTGGTAAAGGCGCTGGGCGCGTAGAAGCAGACGGTCTGGGCGTTCATCATCCGCTCATACACATGGCCGTGCGGCTCGATGGCGAAGTACTGATTGTCCAGGCGCACCGGGATCGCGTTGGGCAACCGCGCGGCGTGGTTGAGGGTGACGCCGGGCATGGCGCTGTTGACCACCACTTCGATGTCTTCCGGCGAGCCGACCTTGAACGCCCGCGGCACCAGTTCCAGCAGGCTGGCACCAGGCATGTCGGCTTGCACCGAGACATAGAAGTCGGCTTCGGCCAGGCGTGGGTCGCGCAGCTGGCCCTGCCAGTACGACGGTTTGGTCTGGGTAAGGTTGATGACGATGCACTGGTTAGGCACGACATTGTCGAGCATCACCCGGATCATCTCGTCGAGCTTGACCAGCGCCGCTGCCGGATCGTGGTGGTCGTACTCCGGGATGTCGCTGAGCTGGGTGTCCAGGGTAAAGGTCAGCAGGCCGCCGGCCAGGTCGGCGAGGAACAGATACAGGCGCTCCGGGTGCAGGCGTGGGTGGGCCAGCAGGTGGGCCAGCTGCGGGTGGGCGCGGTTGACCGTGTTCAACAGCCAGAACAGGGTGACGTCGCTGGAGCCGAACTCGGCAATCTGGTCGGCGCGCTCGCGGCGACGGCCCGACAGCGCCTTGCTCTTGGCCTGCAGCGCGCCCAGCAAACGCTTGCCGATGCCGGCCAGGGTCTCATGGTTGCCCAAGTGCAGGGTCGGGTGGACAAAATGTGGGTCTAGGTTGAAGCCACCCATGCTGTTGCGCGTGAGTTTGGCCAGCGCACAATGGCTGTAGCCGTCGAGGCTGTCACCGTCGACCAGCAGCACCACGTTCAGGCGCAGGCTGGTAATTTCATTTTCCAGCTCGCCTTCGTTGAGGTCGGGCAGGGTATCGAACTGCTTGCGAAAGCGCCGTGCAGCCTTGTGCTCCTGGCCGTCCTCGACATAGTTGAGGCCGAACGGTTCGGGCAGCTTGAGCGCGGCGTAGACCTTCAGCTCGTTGGCCTTGAGCAAGTCCTTGAGGTCGCGCGCGGCCGGCAGCGGGTCGTGCTGCGGCGCGTCGTAGAGGCTGCCATCGGGGAACACCAGCTTCAGGCGCTTGAGCTGCAGCGAACCGTTGGCCAGCGCATCTTCGTCCACTTGCAGCACCTGCACGCCCCAATGGAACGGGGTCCCGCGCAAGGTCGCCTCGGCCAGCTGGTGCTGGTGGAACTCATCCTGATACTGGAAATGCTGGGGCAGCAGGAACATACCTTCCGACCACATCACCCGGCTCTGCTTGCTCATTTAACGCTATCCACTAAAGAGTTGAAGGTTCTGTCCGTGGCGTTCTGTGCCGATTGGCCGGCAACATCCGTAGCCTTGTCGAGCACCGCGCCCTGCACCTTGTCGGTCAGGGCCGGTGCGGCTTCTTCGGCCTTTTGCGCGGCGGCCAGCTGGTCTGCGGTCGGCGGCTTGTTCAGTACGTCGACGCCACGCATGGCACTGATCTCGGTCTTGTCCACCAGTACCCGCAGGCCGTCGGAGGAAAACCAGATACCGTCCTTGCGCAATGAATTGGCGTCGAAGGCGACTTTCCAGCGCGCGTCCTGCTCATCGCGGAAGAACGCCGCCACGCCGACGTAGCGGGCGCTCTTGGCCAGCGGCCACTGGTCGATCTGGCCGATACCCGGCAGCAGGGTGATTTCGCGTGCTTCCACCAAGGTGTTGCCAAGGGCCTTTTCCGGGGTGTCCCAAAGGGTCTCGGCATCGGTTGCGGCGAAGCGTTCAAGGTCGGTCAGCTGGTACACGCGCATCACCACCGACAGCGGCTTGCCCTCGACATCGGGGTTGAGCTGGTTGCCGCCGTCGGAGGTGAGGATGACCTTCTCGCTGTCGGCCAGCATGTCGGCTGCCCAGCTGTCTTCCATACGCTTGCCGATACGGTCGGTGACCCCGCAGCCGGCGAGTGCCAACAGCAGAGCGGCTGCGGTGAGGCGCTTGAGGATGGTGTGCTTGTGCTGCATGACGGCAAAAACCTCCGGGTACTGGTCAGGCCAGGCGATAAGCAAAATCGCCATCGCTGCCTAGCTCGATCACAAGGCGCTCGATCGGCGTGTCCTGGGCCATGCGCTCGAGCACGCGCTGGGCGAGTTCGGGCATCAGGGTCTGGGACAGGATGTTGTCGATGTTGCGCGCACCGCTGTCGACCTCGGTGCAGCGCGCGGCAATGGCTTTGACCAGTGCTTCGTCGTAGCTGAGTTCGGCCTGATGGTTGCGGGCGAAGCGCTTGGCAATACGGCCAAGCTTGAGGGCGACGATGCGCTCGAGGATCTGGTCCTGCACCGGGTAGAACGGCACGATGCTCAGGCGGCCGAGGAAGGCCGGCTTGAACACCTGGTTGAGCTCGTCACGCAGGCCTTCGATGATGGCGCCCGGCGTCGGCAGTTCGGCAGCGTTCAGGCAGGTCTGCATGATGCGCTCGGTGCCGGTGTTGGACGTGAGAATGATCACCGTGTTGCGGAAGTTGATCTCGCGGCCTTCGCCGTCGTCCAGCACGCCCTTGTCGAATATCTGGAAGAACAGCTCGAGAACGTCGGGGTGAGCCTTTTCCACTTCATCGAGCAGCACCACGCTGTATGGCTTGCGGCGCACGGCTTCGGTCAGCACACCGCCTTCGCCGTAGCCAACGTAGCCGGGTGGCGAGCCTTTGAGGCTCGACACGGTGTGCGCCTCTTGGTACTCGGACATGTTGATGGTGATCAGGTTGCGCTCGCCGCCGTACAGGGTGTCGGCCAGGGCCAGGGCGGTTTCGGTCTTGCCGACGCCGCTGGGGCCGAGCAGCAGGAACACGCCAATCGGCTTGTTCGGGTCTTCCATGCGCGCGCGGGAAATCTTGATGCGTTTGCCGATTTCGTGCAGGGCATGGTCCTGGCCCAGCACGCGTTCGCCGAGCAGGGCTGGCAGGCGCTGCACGGTGTCGATCTCGTCACGCAGCATTTTGCCCAGCGGGATGCCGGTCCAGCCGCTGATGACCTGAGCGATGGCGCCGCTGTCGACCAGCGCGTGGACCAGTGGCTGGTCGCCTTGCACTTGGGCCAGCTCGGCACGTAGCGCGTTGAGCTGTTGGGCATCAGTGTCGTTGGCGGCATCCAGTGCCTTGAGCTGCTCGACCAGTTCCAGCTCCTGCTGCCACTGCATGTTCAGCCGCTGTTCCTGCTGCTGCTCGGCCTGCAGGGTGGCCTGCAGCTCGCCCAGGCGGCGGGCATGGTCGTGGCCCTTACCGGCTTCGTGGCCGAGCACGGCAATTTCTGCCTGCAGGTTGTCGATCTGTCGGCGGCAGTCTTCGAGGGCGCCTGGCTGCGACGATTGCGCCAGGGCAATGCGTGCGCAGGCGGTGTCGAGCACGCTCACGGCTTTGTCCGGCAGTTGCCGGCCGGTGATGTAGCGGTTGGACAGGCGCACCGCCTGCACCAGTGCTTCGTCCATCACTGCCACCTTGTGGTGCTCGCGCATTTTGCCAAGCAGGCCACGCAGCATATGAATAGCCTTGTCTTCGTCGGGCTCTTCTACCTTCACTACCTGGAAGCGGCGGGCGAGGGCGGCGTCCTTTTCAAAGTACTTCTTGTACTCGGCCCAGGTAGTGGCGGCGATTGTGCGCAGTTCGCCACGGGCCAGGGCTGGCTTGAGCAGGTTGGCGGCATCGTTCTGCCCGGCCTGGCCACCAGAGCCGATCAGCGTGTGGGCCTCGTCGATGAACAAGATGATCGGGTGCAGGCTGCGCTTGACCTCTTCGATCACTGCCTTCAGGCGGTTTTCGAACTCACCCTTGACCCCGGCGCCGGCCTGCAGCAGGCCGAGGTCGAGGGTATGCAGGGCGACATCCTTGAGCACCGCGGGTACATCGCCCTGGGCGATACGCAGCGCCAGGCCCTCGACCACCGCAGTTTTGCCCACCCCGGCTTCACCGGTAAGGATCGGGTTGTTTTGCCGGCGACGGGTGAGGATGTCGACCATTTGCCGTACTTCGAACTCGCGGCCCAGTACCGGGTCAATGCGGCCGTCACGTGCGCTTTGGGTAAGGTTGACGGTGTACTGGTCCAGCGCCGGGGTCCTGCCCCCGGCCCTGGCACTGTTGGCCACGGGTGCCGACGGGCTGGGCAATGGGCTGGCCTGTTTCGACTCGGCGCTGGCCTCGACCAGGGCGGCGAGGTTCAGGCGCAGGTCGTCAGTGATGATTTTCTCCAGTTCTGGCGCCGAAGCGACCACCACGCGGCGCAGCTCGGCATCATCGAGCAGGGCCTGCAGCAAATGGCCGCTGCGCACCTGGCTGACGCCATATTCGATGGAAGCCAGCAACCAGGCTTGCTCGATCATGCGGGTGATATGCGGGGACAGCGCCGGGGTGCGGGTATTGCCTTTCTTGAAAGTGCCCAGGGCGGTGACCAGCTGCGCCTGCAAGCGCTCTGCAACAACGTCGTAGTGGCGCAGGATCGGCGCCAGGTCGCTGTCATTGTTTTCCAGCAGTTGCAGCAGCAGGTGCTCCACCTCGACGTCGTAGTGGTGCTCCGACAGGCACAGGGCCGCCGCGCTTTCGGTGGCTGTGCGGCTGGTTTCATTGAGCTTGGCGAACAGAGACTTCAGGTTCACAAGGCGACCCCATCGTAAGGAATATGGAAAACGGCGCAACGCGAAGGCTCCGCGTCATGGCCAGGGCGTTTCAGCCAGCCCAGCCAGCCCAGGGCGACATTGCCGCTGCGGCCCAGCCGGGCGGAAGGCACTGCCTCGCGCTTGAGACGCGGGGCGATTTCGAAATCCAGCTCGGCACCTATATAGAAGCGCACCAGTTCGACCAGCTTGCGGTAGCACTCGGTGCCCGGCATGAAACGCTGGTAATCGGCCAGGTCCAGTGGCCCCAGCTCGATACGGATACACGACTGGTAGTCCCAGACCCGGCTGCCGGCGACTGCGCTGTGGCCCAGCTGCGCGTTCTTGCGCCCCAACTGGGTACATTGCCCGGGCTCCAGGTTCAGCCAGCGCCCGGCGAACTGCCTGACCTTGATCGGCAGCGAGAAATAGAAGCCGAGCATCACCTCGAGATTGAGCGCGTTGCGCGGCTTCTGGCTGAGCAGCCCGGCAAAGTAGCTGAACAGCTCGCGACGCAGCGCCGAAGGCTGCTCTTCGAACTTGAGCTTTTGCGCGCGCGGGCCCAGGCCGACCAGGTTGAGCAGGTAGCCATCGAAGCCCGAAGTGCCATTGCGCTCGTGCTCGATATGGAATTTGTACTTCTGCCAGGCTTCGTAGAACAGCGTGGTCATGCGGTGCGAGAAGATGTCGAGAAACGCGTGGGCAGCATCGTCGCGGTATTGCACGTGGCGTTCGAGTAGCAGCTCGGTGTACGGACGCGGCAGCACGCCCGATGGCCCGACCAGGCCCATGAAGGTGACCTGCACCTCCGACAGGGGCAGGCCGGCCGGGGATACCTTGCCTTCGCGTTCAAAGTGCAAGTCGCTGACCTCGCTGGCCGGAAACGCCAGCGACAGCTGGGTGCGAAAACGCAGCGGGTCTTCGTGCGGCCGGGTCGCCAGGTCCATGCGCCCGGTACGGCTGTAGTGCAGGCGGAGCAGGCGCACCAATTGAAAGAATTCGAATCGGTGCGGCTCGGCTCGGGCCTGATCGATCAGACCAGGGGCTGATCGCCAGTGCGTGCTGGCCATTGGACGATTCTCTTTTCTCGTTGTTGGGAGCGCAGGCTCAGTCGGGTGAAGCTGTTCATCGAGCAGTACTGCCCGAAGAAGTGGTCCAGTACCATGCCGAACAGGTACACGCCGCTGCCGGTGAACTGGTTTTCGTCGAGGGTCAGGGTAATGCCCACGCCACGCACGAAGTTCGGCCGTGGGTGGCCGATGCGCGCAACTACCGGCTCGCTGCTGATTGCCTTGATGCCGTTGATCTGTTTGCGAATGGCCGAAACGTTGCGGTAGTTGTACAGCGACAGCAGCTCTAGCAGCACCTCGCGCCCCTGGCTGACCAGCGACAGGTGGTTTAGCGACAGGTGCGCGATGAGCCGCCAGATCAGGCCCTTGCCTAGCGGCACGCGTACGGTGGCTGTGGGTTTGCGCAGGCAGCGGATGTCTTTGATCACCGAGTTGGCGGGGATGGTGAAATCACCCCGTTCGCCGCCGAACGGCAGCATCAGCGGCACATCGCGATTGCTGCAGGTCAGGCCGATGCTCAAGGTGTCGCTGCTGGCGTCGATCAGTTCCAGGTCGCGGTCGACCACGCGGATGCTCATGGCCGTGGCATCGCCCTGATTGCGCCGGCGGGCGATCCAGAAACTGGTGTGCGGGTCTTGCTCGCCGCGCGGCTCGAAAAACGGTTGGCAGGTGGCGACCTGGTCGATGCCGCCGAGTTTGCGCACCCGGCGCACGCGGTCAATCGACACCACTTCGGCGGCATTGTGCAGACGGGTGTCGGGGGTGACCTGGTATTCATGCTGGGTGTGGGTAAGCTTGATCGGCTCGGCCTGCTGGCGGAACAGGTTGATGATCGGCGTGCAGTTGAGTTTGAAGTTGTTGCGCCCGATGTTCTGCGTCAGCCGCGCCAGGCGCTCGCTGAGGTCGTAGTCGGAAAAATAGAAGTTGATCTCGACCTGCTCGACCGCCTTGCCTTGCAGGATGCGGGCAAAGCCACTGAGGTCGAAGAACATGAATTTGTCGGGGAACGTGAAGTACTCGTGCAGCAACCGGTAGCCCAGGAACGAGCGCTCCGAGTAGTCCACCAGGCCTTCGTCGCGGGCGTAGCCCACGGCCTGCAGTGCCGTGGTTGGCAGCGCGACTTCGCGGTTGCGGCCATCGTCCTGGAAACTCAGAGTGGCTTTGGCCAGGTTGTTGAAGAGCAGCTCGTACAGCTGCAGCATCAGCGTCGCTTCGCCATCGAGGAAAAACCGCAGGCGGTCGATTTCCATCTGGCCGAACAGGGCATCGCTGGTGGCTTGCAGGCGGATACGCAGGCGCGCCACCAGGTCAGCGCTGTGGCCGTTGAATGCCGAACGCTCCATTTCCGCGAACGATGCCTGTTGCACGCTGACCGGCCACAGCTCCACCGGGTAGCAGGTGCGGAACTTGCACACCACACCTTCCACGGCGTTGGCATGCATCTCGGTATGCCGCGCCACGCGATAAGCCTCGGTGACTTTCTCGTGCCTGCCCAGGCTCAGCTCGGCGATCGACATCGACGGCGTCGGACGCAGGTAGTGCGGGTACAGCACCTCGAGGAACGACTCGACGATTTCCGGGAACTCGTCATCAAGCTTTTTGTGCACCCGCGCAGACAGGAACGAGAACGCCTCGATCAGGCGCTCGGTGTGCGGGTCTTCGCAGTTGTCGCCCTCGATCAGCAGCCGCGAAGCGATCTTCGGGTACTGCGCGGCAAACTCCTGGCCGAGGAAGCGCAGGTGCGACAGTTCCTTTTCGTAGTAGGGCAGCAGTTCGTCGAGCATCAGTTGAGGTTCTGCACTTTGTATTCCTGGGTGTTGACCTGCAGCACGGCGTCGAACGACACCTGGCGGCTGATGTCTTGCAGGCGCAACACGGCGTCCACGCGGAAGGTCAACATGCGGTGGCCGTTTTCCTGGGCCAGCAGTTGCACCCGAACCCGGCGAAAACGCCGGTCACCGGTGCTGATCGCCCGCTCCAGCTGTTGCTGGATGAGCCGGCGATCATGGGGGTCGAGCACGCTGCGGCTGATGAAATCAGGCATGCCGTATTCAAGGATGGAACCACCGAGCTGGCTGAAGCCGTCGAGCTCTTCGGCGACCAAGGACTGGCGCGTGTTCACCAGCACCTCGAGGTCGCGGACGATGCTCGCCTTGTACTCGGCCAGCGAGCAGGTGCGCTGCGCGGCGGCTTCAACCGACTGGTACGGACGGTCGTCCAGCAATCGGTCGAGCAGCGAGGGCAGCAGGCGGGCCTGGTTACTCATGTGTCATCCCTGTACACACCGGCCGGTCAGCCGCGCGCGCCTTGCGGCAGTTCGGCGACCAGCCGCAGCGACGCGGTCAGTTCGTCGAGCTGGTAATGCGGGCGCAGGTACGTCACGGCCTTGTACACGCCTGGCTTGCCCGGCACTTCGAACACTTCGGCACGGGCTTCACGCAGCGGGAACTTGGCCTTGGCTTCCTGGCTGGCCGTGTCGTCGAGCAGCACGTAGCTGGCCAGCCACTGGTTGAGGAAGCGTTCAACATCCAGGCGCGAAGCGAAGCTGCCGATCTTGTCGCGCATGATCGCCTTCATGTAATGGGCGATGCGCGAGGTGGCGAAGATATATTGCAGCTGCGCCGACAGGCGTGCGTTGGCGTTGGCAATGTCGGTGTTGTACTGCTTCTGCTTTTGCGCCGACTGGGTACCGAAGAACGCAGCGTAGTCAGTGCCCTTGCAGTGCACCAGGGGGATGAAGCCGAGGTCAGACAGCTCTTTTTCGCGGCGGTCGGTGATGGCGATTTCGGTCGGGCACTTGAGGGCGATTTCGCCGTCATCGGTCTTGAAGGTGTGGGTCGGCAGGCCTTCGACCAGGCCGCCACCTTCCACGCCGCGAATTGCCACGCACCAGCCGTAGCGGGAGAACGCATCGGTGACGCGGGTGCCGAGGGCGTAGGCGGCGTTCATCCACAGATACTTGTTGTGGTCGCGGCCGTCGACGCTTTCGACGAAGTTGAATTCCTCTACCGGGGTGGTATCGGGGCCATACGGCAGGCGGCCGAGCACGTGGGGCAGGGTAAGGCCCACGTAGCGCGAGTCTTCCGAGGCGCGGAACGACTTCCACTTGGCGTATTCGACAGTGTCGAAGATTTTCGCCAGGTCACGCGGGCCGGACATTTCGGTGAACGAGTCCCAGCCGAACAGCTCGGGCGAGGCGGCCGAAATGAACGGCGCGTGGGCCGCGGCGGCTACGTGCGAGACCTCTTCCAGCAGGTACATGTCTTCGGGGTTGCGGTTGAACTCGTAGTCGCCGATCAGCATGCCGAACGGCGCGCCACCGAAGGTGCCGTATTCTTCTTCGTAGACCTTCTTGAACAGTGCGCTCTGGTCGAATTCGCTGGCGGCCTTGAGGTCGCGCACCAGGTCCTTCTTCGAGGCGTTGAGCAGGTGGATTTTCAGCGTGGTGCTGGTCTCGGTCTGGTCGACCTGGTACTTCAGGCCGCGCCATGAGGCTTCCAGCTGCTGGAACTCACGGGCGTGCATGATCTCGTTCATCTGCTCGGAGAGCATCGCGTCGATCTCGGCGATACGCGAGTCGAGTACGGCAATCAGGTCCTTGCTCGGGGTCATTTCACCTTCGAGTACCTGGTTCACCAGTTCGCCGATCAGGTCGCGGGTGCGGCTGCGCTCGGTATCGGAGCGGGCCACGCGGCTTTGCGAAATGATACTGTCCAGCAGCGAAGGCTGCGGGGCGAAGTTTTCTACTTCGACCAGGTCGCCGGCCTGTTGCGGTGCGGTTTGCTTGTCGGTCATGTTAGGGCTCCTGCTCAGGCGCGATCGCTGCTGGTTGGGTCTTTCACTTCGGCTTCACGGCCGAATTCCTTGCCCAGGGTCTTGAGCTTTTCGGTGTTCTGCAGCACATCCATCAGCAACTCTTCAAGCTTGTCGTTGCCGCCCATCTTGTTGCGCAGGTCGGCCAGCTTGTTGCGCACTTCCAGTAGCTTGCGCAGCGGTTCCACTTGCTTGACCACGTTCTGCGGCTCGAAGTCTTCAAGGCTGTTGAAGTTCAGTTCGACGCCCAGCTGGGTACCGTTCCTGGCCAGGGTGTTGTCGACGCGGTAGGTCAGGCGCGGCTTGATGCCCTTGAGCACGCCGTTGAAATTGTCGCGGTCGATGAACACGAACTTGCGGTCCTTGAGCTTGGGCAGCGGCTCCAGCGGGTTGCCGGAGAAGTCACCGAGCACGCCGACGACGAAGGGCAGTTCCTTTTTCTCGATGGCATCGCCGATGTCCACGTCGTAGGTGATATGGACCCGGGGCGCGCGAACGCGGTCGAGTTTGTGCTGGGTGCTTTCCTTCTTCGCCATCGTGTTCTCCAATGCAAGCAATTCGCTACGTATCTTGGCGCGGCCCGGTAGCGGGCACCGCGCGTTACAGTCCTTCGATCGTCAGCAGCAGGCGCTGACGGATTTCGTCGTTCATTTCCAGGATGTTGTCGCGCCCCACCAGTTCTTCGAAGCGGGTGCTACCGGCAATTTGCGTGCTGCTACGAATGACCGAGTCGTCCGGAAGTTCCGAGCGCACTGGCGCGCTGAGGACGCAGAACGGCAGGTCGCCCAAGCCCTTGAGGCGTTCGAAACTCAGGCCGAAGCGCAGCCCTTCGAACAGCCGGCCAACGCCTGGCGACTTGCTCAGGCAGTAGAACAGCACCAGGTAGTGCACCACGAAGCGGTACAGCTCGGCGCTGCTGCGGTTGGGGTCATTGATGACTGCGCGGAAGCGCGCCAGTTCGAAGCCCTGGAAGCCGACCACCCAGCGCACCGGGCTGGTGATGCGGATGACTTGGCCGCTTTGTGCGAGGACCTTGTCGTATTCCAGTGGGTACAGTTCCGGGGTGGTGCTGATCAGGGTGAGCGGCACGTCCAGTTCGCTGACCAACTGGAATGGCGCAGCCGAGCCAATGCGCTCGTAGAGCTCGATCAGCGACTGAAAATGGCCCTGGGTTTCGCGCCCGCTGCTGCGCTGGGCGCCTTGCAGGTACTCGCCAAACAGGTTCTGTGGACGGATCAGCGGTGCCACGGTGGCAAGGTAATCCGCCGCCTGCGCCTTCAGCGCATCGGAGATCGCCCGCGTCTGGCTACGCAGCTTGATCAGTGCTTCGACATCGAATGTCTGTGTCATCGGTGCATCGTCCATGTGCCTGCTTGATCGTCCTGAAACGCCAGTGGCGAGGACCTGAAAATGCGCCTATCGAAGGCGTCTGATTGGGTGCTGGCACATGAATATCGTGTTGCCAGCAATGCCGAGTAGGGCACCCCGCTGCGGAATAAGTTCCGGCGAGGGGAGCGATTTTTTCCCTGTTTTGTGATGCGACGCAATGATGGCGCCATGCCATTGGCGGTGGGTTTTGAGCGCGGGAAATGGGGCTTTAGCCCCTAAAGTCGGGGGGCTGAAGTGCTAAAAGAACGGTAAAAATTGGCGTAAAAAGTTTTTTCCAAAAAGTGAAGGGGGTCTCATTTTTTTGCGTCGAGCCGCTGGCACTCGACTGCCATCGCGGCGCGTTTCAATGATGGCAATGCGACGGAATATGCCGTGCCGAAGCGGTTTCGTACGGTGGTTTACAGCGGCTTAAAGCCAGCTAGGCGCCTCTCGATTCTTTCGAATCAAGAAGCTAGCGGCCATCCACTTGGACGCAGATGTTCTGTTTGCCCACGATTTTGCATGGCCAGTTATCGTTGATGTAGCTGTCTGGGCTGAAGCACATACGCTCATCGTTTACCCAGAACATTTGCCAACCTGAACCCGAGATACGCAGCTTTGGGCACGACCAGTAGCCCTTGGCGGAAAGTGTGGCAGTGGTCAGCGCGATCAAGACAGGCGCTACGACCATGAGTGCAACCGTCAATTTCATCGAGCGCAGTTGAAGCGCGTAGAGCCAGGAGGTTTTGGGCGGGTCGAATTTCTGGCCAGTCCAGGCTGCGATCAGGCAGCCCAGGGCCATGACCGGTGCGAATGGTATTGCCGCGACAACGAAGAATGATTTGAGGGGCGTTTCCACGACCGGTGCATCCCGGTAGATACGACCGTAAAGCGGGACGATTTCAGTCCAGAGCACGTAGACGCCAAGCGCCCCCACAGCCAGTAGGCAAAGGGCCAGGCCAATGCCCGCCAGTTTGTAAAGGATCGGGGATCTTACATGGAGTTCGGCATGATTCTTCACGATAGCCTCAGCGTTCCTTGCTGCATCGGTCTGGTCTTTGCTGCTACCTGCACGGATCGTTGCCAGTGAGCAGTCGGTTCAGCAGAATGTTCGCATGGATGAGCGCAACTCACAGCAAGGAATGAGCATGATCGATTTGAGAAGTCCGGATGCTAGCA
This sequence comes from Pseudomonas sp. NPDC089407, assembly GCF_044900445.1. Taxonomy (NCBI): domain Bacteria; kingdom Pseudomonadati; phylum Pseudomonadota; class Gammaproteobacteria; order Pseudomonadales; family Pseudomonadaceae; genus Pseudomonas; species Pseudomonas sp. NPDC089407. Next base: position 12,115 of record NZ_JBJDNB010000001.1, on the reverse strand, counting down.
CTTACAGCTTTGCATGGGCGACGTGATCAGTTTGAAGTGATCAAGGTCTGTTCATTTAAGCTTGTAGCTTCTGAAAAGCTTTCGAGCGTCGTCCGTCGATGAGTTCGATGTAAATGGCATAGCGCTATTCATGGTCACGGTACGCGCCCAACGGTTTTCAGTAAAGTAGCGATGGCCAGGGATGTCGCGCGCCTCCATGGGGGTGGTGATTTCTTCATTCGTAGCACGCTTGAGCAGGCCATCCAGTTCCTCGAGCAATAGGGCCGCAGCGCGCTGTTGGTGTTGATAGTGCTCAAGCAGCCTGCGCAGCGCCGTAGCCGAGTGCCTCAGCGCAGCTGGATTCATGGTGGGGTTCCTGTCATATCAGGTTGTGGTTCACCTCCCACGGTCGCAGTGGAAACCTCAGCGGTTTGGTGGTCGGCGTCCCCTAGGTAATTATTTTTCTCCAGGCAGGCGAATCTTCAGGCCGTTGGCTGATTGCTCTGCAATGTAATAAACGTGAAGCAATGCCTCGGCGAGGGCTTCGTCCGTGGGTTCAAATTCCTTAGCCGCGATAGCACCAATCGTCAGTCTGTGCAGCTTCGATTTATCCTTTTCCGTACCGTCGAACACGGCCCTGATGTACTTTAACTGATCGATGACGGTGGCGTAGACAGGAAAGCCAGGGATGCGATTTTGGCGGTCAATGGCGACTGCGAGCGCTTTGTCTACATACTCGAGTGGTGTAGTCGGTTTCATGTTAATCACCTGGGCTTACCCACTTGAAAAGTGATTTCTCGGTGGAGGTTATCTGCCTTGCCCCGCCCAGCGTCCGTTCCTGCTATCGATGTTCAGTGTCTGGCCTGATCGAACCTCGGCAATCAATCGGGTAGTTGAATCTTGAGGCCACGAGCCGACTGGATGGCTACGTAATAGGCGTCTTTCAGTGCTCTGGCCAACTCGGGGTCATTTTCTTCGAATACTTTCGAGGCAATGGCGCCGATACTGAGTTGGTGGAGTTTTGATTTATCCTGCTCGCACCCTTCGAACACGGCTTTCACATAGTCAAGTTGATTAAGTAGCATCCCATAAATGGGGTAAGCGGGACAGGCCTTGTTCCGCTGTGCGGTGATGTCGATTGCCTTCTGTACATAGCCGAGGGGGTGTGGGTTTCATAATGCACCTGGTGTTAACAGTTTGAAGAGCTCGCGTTGGCCACAGGTCATCTGCCGAGCACCGCCAATGGCGTTATAGGGCTGGGAAGGAACGGACCAGGTATCCAGTACCGGGCATGGTTGACCCTGATTGTGGAGGGTGTCAATTGCATTGACCAGACGCCGCGATTGGGTGTGAGGGACTGCATCACATTTACCGCAGCGTGAGATGGCGCCACCCAGGTTGTGGGTAGGATCAAACATTCATGCAGTGTCGGATTTCGTCAGCATCTGTCTGTGTGGCGCTAGATGGCCGTGCCCCGATTTTTTCCCGGCTTGATGATCAGTAATTCATCGAGTTCTCTTTTACGGCATTTGATGACGAAAGCCAGAGCCGCATCAGGGTCATCCATGAAGGCTTCAAACGTAGCTGGAGCGAGGGCGTAATACTCTTCGTAGTCAACCATGCCGTTGCTGACTGGAAACGAAACGTAATACTGGCCAGCGTCTTCTTCGATGCCGATGGAGTACATGTGCTGACGACTGATGAAAAGATCTTTGAATTTCATAGGGGGCCTTCAAAAAAGGGGGGCGGTGTTGAACATCTCGGCGGCAATACCCGCCGCGTCTATGACGGCCTCGCTGTTGCCGTCAGGTAGCTTGCCACCAGGGATCCAGAACTCGTTAGCACCGGCTTCATTTCCTGAAGGAATTCGCAGATTCAACTGCTTCGGATCAGGGATGTCTACCCGGACCAGGGCATTGGTATCAAGGAAATTCTCAGGTAAGCCAAGGGCTTGCTCCAAGGCGCGTTTGTCACCTGCTGTCTTGGCTAGTAGTTCGGTTGCTTCGTGGCCTGGCATGATGAATGACGTACCATCTCTCTGTGCGATGCCGTATTTCTCAAGGTTTGTCTGGGTCATGAAGCGTGAGGCACCATTTTCGAACTGGGCCAGGTGTTGCGCGACATAATCTGGGTCTAGATAAGTAACAGGGTCGGGCCTTTCGCCTTTGGCGATTGCAAGAATATCCTGTTCGGTGAATCCTGGTTTGTATTTGGGTTTTGGTGGCTCGGCAGCCTTCTGCGATAGCTCGCGAGATCGTTCATTAGCACGTGGTGGTTCAGCCTCTGCACGCTTGAGTGGTGTGGCATCGCGTGCTTGAAGTTCAGGATGCGCCAACAGCTGTTGCTCGTTTTTTGCCAACCAGGCGGCCAGTTGCTTGTTGGACATTTCCGCCTGCAGCCGCGCACTGCGTATAGCGGGGGTTTCCATATTCCTCAAAATACCCGCCTTCATCTGCCCCCGAGTAAGGTAGGTGACAATGGCTGTCAGCAACAGCAACACCAGTTGCTCCTGCCCGCGGGCCAGCTGGCGGGCAGCGCGCTCCACGCGCTCCTGGGCTTGCGCCGACGAACCGCCGGTTGGGTCCAGACCCGCAGGCTTGAGGCCATCCTCGGCAAACCACGCCGTGGCCATGCCTTGCTGCAAGGTCGACAAACAGGCCGGCAGACCCTGGTAGAAATACTCGGCGATGGCGGACAGCCCCAGGCCCATGAGGATAAGGTTGCCGACCTGCAGGCCGATGCCGGCACCCGCCACCGCCCCTGGTGCAGCGCCAACGCCAAAGGCGAACGCCCCGGCCACGCCACCGGCGAGCGAGCCAACCGCCACGCTGCCACCGAGGATCATCGACACTTCTTTGACCAGTTGCAGGAGTACCGGCAGGATTTGCTCTATGCCGATGGAGGACCACTTGCGCTTGAGGTTGTCCTGGATGATCGGGTAGGACAGGGCCATGGCCTGGCGTACGTTGTCGATGCGCTGGCCACCCAGGTAGCCGTAGGCCTGATTGGCACCATTGCTCACTCGGCGGCTGAACCCGTCCCAGGCTTCATGGGCGCTGTTCAGGCCGCTGTCGACGCTCTGGTTGAGCTCGCTGAATTTCTGTTCGAGATTGCGATCGATGTCGCCCCAGCTGGGTATGTTGGTCAAAAGATCCATTTCGCTTCACTGTCCATGGAGGTGGGCGGCGCTTCGGCGGCGAGCGCAGCATGTCGCGTCAGACCTCGAGATTGGTGTGAAGATCCGACGGAGCGTTCATTGTTGTCATGGCAGCGGTGTGCGGCAATGATGGCAATTAAGCATCGTCGCCCGCATCATTGGTGTTCGCTTGCCGCAAGTGCCAGTACGGCCAGGGTCCACGCTAGCCATTTGCCAGAATGGATGAATGGCGAAAAATTTGAACCAATCCACGTTATGAAACATTGTTCTCCGCGAGCGCCGTGGACGTAGAGGTAGCGTACGGCTCGAATTTGCGTGGTCAGGTATAGGCTCCGCTCACCACTTGTAAAACCTTCTGCTACGGGCCATTCGGCGCTGGCTGGTAGCGTCTTGGCGCAGCAGTGACGGTTACGAAAAAGTGGCGATGTGATATCGCCTTGCGGGGCTCTAAGCTCAGCATTGCAAGGCTTGCGATGGGTTGACAGGGCATCGTTTGCCGGTGTCTCCTTTTAGGCGCTTCTGCCTGCCTGGCATTCGGAAATGTGAACCAGGTCGCATTAAATTCAATGCATGATGGCACTTTCCATCATGCCGGCAGTCGCATGATTCCGCAGGGCACGCGCGTGATGTGCGCATGCCGAATACGCCTGCAAGAACAGAGTTGTAGCTGAGCATCGCAAGCGCGTGCTGGCCGTGTTTTCAAGGAGATTTCGCATGATCATGGACCTGGCCTCCGCGCTGCTGTCGCCGCAGAACCGCCGCCTGTTCAAGTTCCACAACTTGGCCAACCCCGAGCAGGAACTGCTGCTGGAAACCTTCAAGGGCGTCGAGGCCCTGTCGCGGGCGTTCAACTACGAACTGCTGCTGGTCTGCGAAGATTCCGGCTTGCCACTGAAGTCGATGATGGGCCAGCATGTCAGCATCGAGATTGAACTGGCCGAAGGCGGCCCGCGGCACATCACCGGTTACCTCACGCGCTTTGCCAGCATCGGCAGCGACGGTGGCATGGCGCGCTACACCGCCACGCTCAACCCGTGGTTCTCGATGCTAAAGAACCGCTTCGATACGCGGATCTTCCAGGGCAACACGGTCGAGGAAGTAATCACCGAAGTGTTCGCCCTGTGCCCGGCGTTCTCCCGCCACGAATTCCGCCTGACCCGCCCGCAGAAGCGCTACACCTACATCACCCAGTACCGCGAAACCGACTTCAACTTCGTTCAGCGCCTGCTGGAGGAAGAGGGGATGTTCTATTACTTCGAGCACACCGCCGAAGGCCACACCATGATCATCTGCGATGACTCAAGCACCTTGGTGGACATCCCTGAACAACCACAGATCCGCTTCCACAGCGCATCGGTCACCGAGACCGCCGACTCCATCACTCAGTGGAGCGGCAACCGCCAGCTGCAGTCCGGCAAGATGGCCACGCAGACCTTCGACTACCGCCAGCCCAACAACCGTTTGCCGGTGGCGATGAACAGCGTGAACAAGCAGGGCGACGTGGAAAACTTCGAAATCTACGACTTCCCCGGCCAGTACACCCACGGCACCTACGACGAAGGCGAAACCCTGCTGCGCCTGCGTATCGAGGCGCTGGAACTGCGCGGCAAGAAGTTCGAAGGCGCCAGTAACTGCCGGGCCATGAAGCCCGGTTACACCTTCGAACTGCTGCAGCACTATAGCCACGACCAGGGCGCCGTCGAAGACCGGCAGTTCCTGCTGATGAGCGTGGAAAGCGAAGGCCACAACAACTACCTCAGCGGCCAGCAGGCCAGCTACTTCAATACCTTCAGTTGCGTGCGCAAGAAGATCCCGTTCCGCCCGCAACTGAGTACCCCCAGGCCAACCATCGCCGGCCCGCAGACCGCGATCATCGTCGGCCCGCCTGGCGAAGAGATTTTCACCGACGAACTGGGTCGCGTGAAGATCCAGTTTCACTGGGACCGCAAGGGCCAGCACAACGACCACAGTTCGTGCTGGGTGCGCGTGGCCCAATCCGGCGCCAGCGGCGGCTTCGGCAGTATCCAGATCCCACGCGTTGGCGACGAAGTGGTGGTGGTATTCCTCGACGGCAACCCCGACCGCCCGCTAATCATGGGCAGCCTGTACAACAGCAGCAACACGCCGCCTTGGGCGCTGCCGGCGAACAAGACCCAGAGCGGCTTCCTGACCCGGTCGATGAAGGGAGACGGCGGTACGGCCAACTTCTTCCGCTTCGAGGACAAGGCCGGCGCCGAGCAGATCATCATGCATGCCGAGCGCAACATGGATACCGAGATCGAGCTGGATGAGACCCATGATGTGGGCAACAACCGGACGATTACCGTTGGCGGCACGCATACCGAAAGCGTAAAGAAAGATACGGTGGTGCAAGTCACTGAAGGCTCCTACACCTTGCAGGTCGACAACCAGTTCATTCAGGTGTCCGCCAAGCAGCACATCATCCTGCAGGTGGGTGAAAGCAGCATTACGTTGACGCCGGAAGGCATCGAAATCAAAGGCAAGGCCATCGTAACAACGAGTACCGACACTACCCAGATCACTGGCGCGGCAGTGCGAATCAACGACTGAGACACGGTTCATGTACAAGACCTCGATCTACGACCGCCTCTCTGCCAAGCGCGAAGCGCAAGAGCAAGCTGCGCGGCAGGCCAGGCTAGCGGAAGCCGCCAACCTGCCTGAGCCTGTGCCCGAGGCGCAGCCGGTGCCGATAGCACTGCTGGATGTGGCCAGCGGTTTTACCTTCGCCGGTCTCAACCTGCAATTTCCGGCCGGCTTTCGCTTTCGCGATATTCAAACCACCCTTGAGCATGAAGGCGAACCGGTCAGCCTTCGCATCCGGCGTCGCGACGTTCGTTCCAGGCAACCCTTGCAGCTGCTGTTCGAGGACGCGGTCCAGGCCCTGCGCGAATCTACCCCACAGCTGCGCTTGATTCGTCAGCGTGATTGCCACATGGCTGGCCACCCAGCCAAGGTTTTGGACTTCCACTTCAATACCGGCCATGAGCCCCGGCACGGTCGCCTGGTCGGCGCGTTGGTGCCCGTGGTCGGCAGCGACTCGCAGCAATGGCTCGACATCTCCACAGTGATCGACCCGAGCAAGCCTGGCCTGAGCCAGTGGCTGGCAGAATTTGACCGCATGCTCGATGGCTTCGCGCTGGGCTGACTCCGTTCTCTTTATCAGGAATTTTCATCGCATGGATTACGAGTTGCAGGAAGGCAGCATGGCGCTGCCGGCAGGTTTCGAAGACCGCACAGTCAACATGTTCGTCCTGGGTGCCAGTGTGCCCGCACCTTTGAGCATTACCGTCTCGCGTGACACTTTGCTGCCGGACGAAGCGTTGCAGGCTTACGTGGATCGTCAGGTCAAAATGCTCACGTCCAAGCTGCGCGGCTACACCCGCATGGGTAACAAGGCCGTCTCGCTTTCGGCTACTGCGCCCATCGCCGGTATCCAGATCGACGCCTACTACATGAACCAAGGGCGCCCGTTGTACCAACGCCAGGCCGCCTTCATCATCGCCCCCGGACGTGCGCTGATCTTCTCCACCACGGCTCAGGCCGACTTCAGTGCACAGCAGAACCAGGACTGGGACAACCTGCTGGCCAGCTTCACCCCGCGTTCCCCGGCCGTAACCAACGAACAGGAGTAACCCTTCATGTTCGAAGCGGCCAGGTTCGGCGACGATATCTCGCACACCAGCGCGTTGGGGGGCTTCCTGATCGGAGCTGCCCTGGGTATCGCGCTGGTGGCCACGGTGGCTATCGCCACCTTCACCTGCGGGTTCGGCGTCGCATTGCTCGCCGGCCTCGCAGCCGGTATCGGGGGCAGCTTGCTGACCGCTGCCGGAGAGGCGATAGGCAGTATGTTCTCGTCCCCCTCAGGGACGATAACCACTGCCTCACCCAACGTGTTCATCAACAGCCGCAAGGCCGCCCGCGTCGAAAAAAGCATCGGTGCCTGCGACAAGCACCCAGGGCCGGTGCAGATTGCCGAGGGCTCGACCAACGTCTTCATCAACAGCGTTGCCGCGGCACGCAAGGGCGACAAGCTGACCTGCGGTGCGACCATTTCCGGTGGCTCGGACAACGTCATCATCGGCGGCGGCACCTATCGCTACCTGCCAGTGGATGATGAAATCCCGGAATGGCTGCGTACCACCGTGGATGTGCTGATGGCCATCGCTGGCGCTGCCGGCGGTATTGCCCAGCTGATCAAGGCCGGTAGCCAGGCTGGGATGAAAGCCATCATGCCCTGTGCCCTGAAATTCACGGCAGGCTTTGTCGCCGGTGAAGTCGCCAGCCGCTATGTGGTCGAACCGGTGGCGCGCAAGGCTATCGGTGGGCTGGTCGGCAACCCGGTCGACCTGACTACCGGCCGCAAACTGATCCCTGATGAAATCGACTTCAGCCTGCCTGGCCTGATGCCCATCGAATGGTCGCGTTTCTACGCCAGCGACCTCACCGTCGACAGCGTGCTTGGCCGCGGTTGGGTGCTGCCCTGGGAGCAAAGCCTGCGCCGCCAGGGTTCGTTCATTTACCTCACCGACAACCAGGGCCGCGAAGTCCCGTTCGTGGCCCTGCAGCCGGGCGAGCGCATCTACAACCCGCACGAGCAGGTGTACCTGGTATGCACCGAGGGCGGCCATTACATCCTGCAGACCCTCGACAACCTGTTCTTCTACTTCGGTGAAGTGCCCGACAGCAACACCGAAGTGCCGCTGCAACGTATAGAGAATGCCCTCGGCCACTTCCTGCATTTCACCCGCACGCCCGACGGCACCCTGACTGACATCAGCGCCACTGGCGGCATCCGCGTGCACCTGCACTACGACAACCCGCTGGGCCGCCTGACCGACATCAAGCGCGTGGTGAACAATGAAGCGGTCGAAACACTGACCCAGTACCGTTACGACGAACACGGTCAGCTGAATGCGGTAATCAACCGCAACGGCGACACCGTGCGCAGCTTCAGCTACGCCGAAGGCCTGATGGTCACCCACAGCAACGCCCTGGGCCTGGGTTGCCACTATCGCTGGGAAACCCAGGGCGGCAGGCCACGCGTGGTCGAGCACTGGACCAGTGACGGCGAGCATTACCATTTCCGCTACGACCTCGACGCCCGCACCAGCTGGGCCACCGACGTGCTCGGCCGTGAGCTGGAGGTGCAGTACAACGCCGACCATCGGGTCATCGCCAGCCGAGACTACGGTGGCGAACGCTATGCCATCGCGCTGGACGAGCAGGGCAACATGGTCGGTCTCGACCTGCCGGACGGCAATCGCCTGACCTTCAAGTACGACGAGTTCGCCCGCCTGCTCGAAGAAACCGACCCGCTGGGGCGCACGATCGCCTACGAGTATCACCACCTGACGACGCTGGTGACCAAGGTCAGCTACCCGGATGGCAGCACCTGGACGGCGCGTTACGACGACAAGGGCAACCTGCTCGCTGAAATCGATGCGCTCGGCCAGATGACCGAATACCTCAACAGCGACGACGGCCTGCCGCACACCATCATCGATGCGACCTTCAAGTCCAAGTACCTGTGGTGGAACACCCTGGCCCAGGTCGAGCGCTACCAGGACTGCTCAGGCAAGAGCACCTACTACCGCTACGACGAGCGTCAGCACCTTATAGCGGTGACCGATGCGCTCAACCAGACCACCTCGCTGGAGCGCAAACCGGACGGTGAAGTACTGCGCATCAACCACCCGGACGGCAGCACGGAAACCTTCACCTACAACGTCTATGGCCAGGTACTCAGCCACACCGACGGCAAGGGCCAGACCATACGCCTGATGCGCACGGCCCGCGGCCTGCCCAGCAGCCGCCAGGACGCCAAAGGCCAGCGGGTGCGCTACGAGTACGACAAGGCCGTGCGCCTGACCGCGCTGGTCAACGAAAATAATGCGACGTATAGCTTTGCCTACGACGTATCGGACCGGCTGAGTGAAGAAGTGCGGGTCGATAATCTGACCCGGCGCTTCAGCTATAACGTCGCTGGTCACCTCACCCGGCTGGATGAGATTGGCTATGGCGAAAGTGCCGAACGCCCAGAGCGTCATACGCTGTTTGAGCGCGACATCATTGGCCGCTTGGTCAGCAAGCTGAATAACGACGCACAGCAGCAATTCACCTATGACGACGGCGACCGGCTGCTGAGCATCGAGCGACAACCCAGCGGTATCGGCAAGCAGCTTGGGATCACGGAAGAAAAGCTGGAGTACGCCTATGATGTGTTGGGCCGGCTGACCAAGGAAGTCACGCCGGATGGGACGCTAAGCTACGAGTACGACCCGCTCGGTAACCTGACCACGCTGACCCTGCCGGACGGCCGCAAGGTCAACCACCTGTACTACGGCAGCGGGCACCTGCACCAGCTGAACCTGGATGGCCAGGTGATCAGCGACATGGAGCGTGACGACCTGCACCGCGAGGTCTACCGCACCCAGGGCAAGCTCACCAGTTGCTTTGGCTACGACGCGATGGGGCGCAAGGCTTGGCAGTTCGCCTCGACCTTGCCCGCCGACAAGCTTTCGCAGGCGCACAACACCGGCATCAATACCTCGCTGCTGGTGGAGCATGCCTACAACCCGATTCACCGGCGATACCAGTACGACCCGGCCGGTGAACTGGTGCGCACGCTGGACAAGCTGCGTGGCGAGATCAAGTACGAGTACGAAGCCAATGGCCAGTTGCGCAGCCGCGATACTGGCTCGCTGGTGGGTAGCGAAGAGTTCCGCTACGACGCGGCGGCCAACCGCCTGGACTTCAATGCGCGGCAGTTCGACAAGGTCAAGGACAACCGGATCAAGCAATGGCGGGATCAGGAGTATCGGTACGATCCCTGGGGCAACCTGATCGAGAAGCGCTCGGGGCATAGCAAGCTGCAGAGCTTTGTCTATGACTGCGAGAACCGGTTGGTTCGGGCTGAAACAGTGGTCAATGGCACGCTGGAGAGTACCGGGCAGTACCGGTATGACAGCCTTGGGCGGCGGGTTGCCAAGCGGGCTGAGATCAATGGTGAGGTCGAGCAGAAGCGCTTCCTGTGGCAAGGGTTGAGGATGCTGCGGGAGGAGACGCCTGGGCAGAGCATCTTGTACCTGTATGAGCCGGGTAGCTACGCGCCGTTGGCGCGGGTTGATCAGGCGGAAGGGGAAGAGCAGAAGCTTTATTACTTCCATACGGATCAGATCGGTACGCCGCTGGAACTGACAGGCAGCAATGGTGAGGTCGTTTGGCAGGCGACGTATCGCTCGTGGGGCGCCATTGAAAGTCTGGAAGTCGATGAGATACAGCAGAATTTGCGCTTCCAGGGTCAGTACTTCGATTATGAATCCGGGCTGCACTACAATACTTTCAGGTTTTATGATTCTGAGGTTGGGCGTTTCACCACTCAAGACCCCATAGGATTGGCTGGTGGGATAAATATTTACTCGTACACTATAAATCCAGTTCAAGAAGTTGACCCGTTAGGATGGTGCTCGACAAAGTTAGGTAATAACATGGGCGCTAGGAAGGGGGATGGGATGGCAAATCACCACCTCATTCCTGAAGAGATCATGAAGAAGCCGCGTTATGCCAAAATGTTTAACAAGCTTCGATCAATGGGCTTCGGCGACGACGGCGCATCCAATGGTATATTTTTGCCTGGCAGTAAAGATTTGACGCAGAAAATTGATCTTCCTGGGCATTGGTCTAGCCATGCTCAATATACTAATGTGGTAGAAACCAAGGTTTCCGCACTGAATGACGCTTTTAGGGCTGGTAAAGTGTCAGATACCCAATTGGTACTGGGGATTGGCAAGATTCAGGATTTCGCAAGAGAAAACCTCATGAATAATAATTTTGTAGTGGATTCTGTTACTGGGAGGCTTTTGTGAGTAGTGTTAAATATTATGCTTTGCGCTATGACTCTCAAGGCGTAGGCTGTCCAACTGTGTTGTCGGGCTTTTTCAATTGCGAAGAGTTTGAGTGGGACTCCTTTGAGCGTAATCCAATGGAGATAGTAATAGAGAATACATACTCTCTGGAGCTATCTGATCTGGAAATGGCACTCAATGATTTGGATTTCGATTACTACCAGCTAGGCGATACTTATGTTTCGAAAAAGTTTTTAGATGTTTGTGATAAAGTGGAGGCTAAATATAGGGCCGTTCCGTTAGAAATATCCTATGGCGGGGCTTCTCGGAAGGGCGACTTTTTTATATTTCTTCCCGGTGAAAGTCTGGCGGCGCTAGATAAGAGTAAGTCAGTATTTGAGGTTTCAAAAGACATGGAGACCGGTCTCGAAATTGAAAGTCCGATTTATCCGGGGTCCACGAGCATAGATAATATTACGAGTTTTGTGATCTCCCCGGCATTAGAGGGGGATCTTTTTAGATGTCAGGAAACGTTGGAGTTATTCTGTAGTGAAAAGTTTAAAGTTGCCGCTTGCGACTTGAAAGGGGTTGTCTTTGAGGAGGTTGACGAGCGCTATGCATATGATACGTGGGCTGAGTTTAATGATATTTGAATTGTTTTTACGTTGTTGATGAACTCGGTGCGTCTTTAGTTTTTAGTTGATCAGTCTTGCTCTTTAAAAGTATGCGGTTTCGTTGGCTCTACCAAGCCTGCGGTAGGGCCAAAACTTATGTCTGCTAAGAAGTGACTGAATATCTAGCACCGAAACTGAACGCGTCAACGATGGTCGCAATTTCGGTTGCGAACGCATGCCATCGAGCAGGACGAGCAGGACGAGCAGGACGAGCAGGACGAGCAGGACGAGCAGGACGAGCAGGACGAGCAGGGCAACATGGTCGGCCTCGACCTGCCAGACGGCAATCGCCTGACCTTCAAGTACGACGAGTTCGCCCGCCTGCTCGAAGAAACCGACCCGCTGGGGCGCACGATCGCCTACGAGTATCACCACCTGACGACGCTGGTGACCAAGGTCAGCTACCCGGATGGCAGCACCTGGACGGCGCGTTACGACGA